>JAJDEA010000219.1 GCA_029260035.1 Phycisphaerae bacterium | reverse complement strand
TGCGACACCGCAAGCGGTGCAAGCTTGGACTGCAATGCCAATGAAATTCCCGATGAGTGCGAGCCGGACTGCAACGGTTCGACCGTGCCAGATGATTGCGACGTCCTGGATGGTACAAGTCTGGATTGCAATAATAACCTTGTGCCAGACGAATGTGACCCGAACCTGGACTGCAACAGCAACGGAATACAGGACATCTGTGACACCTCCGGTGGCGCAAGTCCGGACTGCAACAACAATGAGATTCCGGATGAGTGCGAGCCGGACTGCAACCAAAATGGTTCGCCAGACGACTGTGATGTCGGCGGGGTCGAGGTTCCCGCCGCCGATGCGTGCGCAGATGCTAAATCTGTTTGCCCGGGTCTAACCTATAACGGAACAACAACTGGCGCTACAAATGACGGATCGGCAACATGCGCGGCCTCAAGCACAACGGCAGATGTCTGGTACAGATACCGACCAGCAGAAAGCGGCTTACTGACCGTTTCGCTTTGCGGGTCGAATTTCGACACGGCACTTTCGTTGCACTCCGCCTGCACGGGTTCCATTGGCAACCAAATTGCCTGCAATGATGATTCGTGTGGGCTTCAGTCGGAAGTATCCGCAACAGTCACGGCAGGCAATGATTACCTCATACGTGTGTCGGGATTCTCTTTTTCTACGGGCGACTTCACCATGACGCTTTCGGGGCCGCCATGCGTTCCCGTTTCGTTTGATTGCAACGGCAACCTCATCCCGGATGAATGCGACGTCCAAGATGGTAGTGCCGACGATTGCAACGGTAACCTTGTTCCAGACGAATGCGACACGACAATCGGGTCGTTCGTGTCGCCGCAACTCGGTCCTGTTGAATCGGGTACTACCCAAACATTTTCTATTGTCGAAACTCCAAATGCGCTTGGCGATGTTTCCCTACACGTGGAAGCCGTAGCCGACCTGCTATTGGGCACCCGGTTCATACGAGTAGAGCTAAATGGGATCCTTATCACAAACTTGTTTCAAGGAAACGGCAGCCTCTGTCCAGCCATACCAAATCAAGGGAGTTTTGTGATCCCAAGGGACACCTTTAACAATCTTGTCTCGGGTACAGGGCTGGCAACATTCGAGCTGATTCCGATCGGTTCGATCAGTGCCGCAGCTTGTTCTGGATCTTACATCGAAATAACTGTTACATTTCCTGTAGAATGGGATTGCAACAATAGCGGGACTTTGGATGGTTGTGATATCGCAGGTGGGTCAAGCGGAGATTGCAATCAAAACAGCCTGCCCGACGAATGCGATATCGCGCGCGGAGCGAGTGTCGATTGTACGGCCAACGGTATCCCCGATGAGTGCGAGCCAGATTGCAACGAAAACGGCACGCCCGACAGCTGCGATGTGCTGGCCAGCCTAAGCCTGGATTGCAATGCCAACTTTGTCCCCGATGAGTGCGAAGCGGATTTTGATTTCGACGGCGTGATCGATGGTTGCGATCCTTGCCCACGTGACGCCCTCGACGATCGTGACGGTGACGGGGCCTGCGATTCGGATGAGGCTTGCCCCCGCGATCCCAATAAACTCGATCCCGGGGTCTGCGGCTGTGGCGTAGCGGATGTTGATTCGGATGGCGATACGGTCATGGATTGCATCGATGATTGCCCAGGGGTTGACGATCTGACGTTTGGACCAGAGTGCCAAGGCGAGATTCCCGCTATGTCAAACTGGGGCTTCGTGATCGCACTGTTGGCGCTAATGATTGCGGCAAAGGTGTCTTTCAGACGACAGCGACTGGCGTAGAAAGCTTGGAGGGATCCTGTCGATGCTGGAAGCCGTATCTTTGTGAGAGGCTCATAGATCGCGAGGGCCTATTCAGTTGGCTTCGCATTCTATGCTGGACGCACAATTTCCAGGTGTTCCCACAGCCTCATCACCAACCTTCCGGCCAGTTCGACATCTCGTACCTCATCCTTGTTTACCTCCGGGTCCAGCGTGTCCACAAATTCGTTGAGTATGCCGTCCAGCGCATTCAGTTCTTCTTCCTTGATATTCAATTCTTGCATTTTGCTTTTGGTCTCCATTTGGAGCGCGCAAAGGATAAGTGCCTATTTAAGGATTATGGTGGCAAGAGTGACATCTCGAACCGGCTTATTATGCCGCGATTTCTCGACTAAACTTTCTGGCGTCTCCACTTGAGTCGGCAGTTGACTTGCGTGCAATCGCGACTCGAAGTCTGACGACCGGAGAATCAACTGGGCTAGACAAGATCAAGACTGCTATCCCCTCGTCAAACTGCGGACTTTGTATTAAGTTATGAGTGCGATCGCTGACTATGACCTTGAACCGAATATAGAAATGGATAAGCGATTCATTCTGATGAACTGAATGATAACGTTGTGGCAAAGGAAAGGGAGACAATCACATGACGGCAAAAGACATCATCACAATATCTATAGATATGGCCCATGAGATAATGACGGCATACCTCGGCGATCTTAACGACGAAGACATCATGCTTCGACCGGTTCCCGGCATGAATCACATCGCATGGCAACTCGGTCATTTGATTTCCTCGGAACACCAGATGATCTCGGACGCCGGGTACAACATGCCAGAACTTCCCGATGGATTCGACGAATCATACACGAAAGAAACGTCGACATCGGACGATGTTTCAAAGTTCGCCACGAAGGACCAGTACCTTGAGTGGTTGGGGCAGCAACGGGCCGGAACACTGGCCGCACTCGACAAGGTCTCCGACGCCGATCTTGACAAGCCTACTCCCGAGTCGATGCACGCGTATGCTCCGACAGTCGGTTCGGCATTCAATATCATCGGCATCCACACCATGATGCATGCCTCGCAGTTTGTGGCCACACGACGCAAACTTGAAAAGCCAATTGCAATTTGAGTCAACGGCCATTTGCAGCCTATTGCTACGTTTGCTGTCGAGTCCGGCTACCGGATGTTTCACCGTTGGATGCACATGAGAACTTGGCATTCGTGTATAGAGGGTTGTGGCACTATAGGCGTCTCACGTCGTAGTTGCATGCTCGTGTCGTTTCTCGATGTGGTTCGTCGGGGGCTCACATAGAGATTACTCGATGTTCCCATCCAATGCCTCCCGCATCCGCTCCGCCTTCGCTTCGATCTCGCTAATCATCTGTGCTTCCAACTCAAACAACCGCTCAAGACTTAACTCCTGCGTTTCTTCATTGACCATGCAGAGTCACTCATTTTGCACAAGTTATAAAGGTTAAACCGACTTAGGCTGTCCGTTTACGTGACTCGTTCCCGGATCTGCTCTTGAATCTTCGTGAGTCCCCGTGCCAGTTCCTGCTGCTCGCCAAGTAGTTCCAAGACCTGACCCACTTGCAATTTGAGAGCCTCGGTCTCCAACTGTTGCCTCTGCAGCCGCTCTGAAGTGAGTTTCTCACGACGACGGGTTTCTTCGAGTTGGTTTTGGATTTCCTCCAGGCTGGAATCGAACAACCGCTTCTTCGGTCTTTCCCGATCAATAGCGAGGTAGTTGATATAGGCATTGAGCGCTTTGGATTGTGGGGTATGGCCAAGACGTGCATCGACCTCTTCCCGCGTCCATCCGGATTTCAGGAGATGGCACGCCATCCCTGAACGCAGATCCTTCCAACTTACGCGATCGCCATTTGGCAGACATGTCGCGCCCGTCTTCTTGACGACTGCGTGCATGACCTTGAGTGCCTGGCGGTATTCAAAGTCGAACAACTTGTCATCTGTGTTTCTTTCTGCAAGAACCATGTCAGCGTATCGAACTGTTTCCGGATAGAGCGTTGGTTCCGTTCGTGATCGTCTACTGCGTTTAATCTTTGCTTTTGGAAAATTCACGAGATACTCACCTTCGTGAGTCTGTTTGTTGCGCTGCTTGACGAAATCGCGTTTGGTCAGTTTGAGAAGAGCGTCGACGTTTTCGCCAACATCCCAGGCCAGCCAGAACAGAAGCAGGTGCAATGGATTGGACACGACGCTGACCATCTTCCGAAACGTGTCTTCGGTAACGTAGCGAACTTCCCTGTCTCCTGTTCCCGTCGAGAACTCTATGACATCCTTAGCGAGTTCTGATTTTCCGGCCAATCGAAAAGGTTTGCTCTTGAATATCTTGTTGTAATAGCCTGGCAGATCTCCGAATGGCAGTCCTTTGACGTTCTTGATCACGCCGTCTTCGAGGTCATCGTATACGCGCTTGATGTCAGGCTTGGTGAGATTCTTCCAGGGTTTGTTGCCGAACCATTTGTTGACGTTACGGA
>JAJDEA010000218.1 GCA_029260035.1 Phycisphaerae bacterium | reverse complement strand
CACAGATGGGAGCAAATGCTAGATGCGGAAGCGGCCATCCTTGACGCGCAACCCATCGGACCATTCATACACAGCGGCGTACCACCAACACATTAGCCATGACTGCAGAACCAACACGAATTGCTATCATAGGTTGCGGGTATGTTGGACTTGCAGTTGGGCAAGCGCTTGCCGCAAACCATTGCGATGTAATCGGTACAACAACTTCGCCAGAACGAATTCCGATTTTGCAGGAAACGGGCCTTCGCGCAGAAGTCTTGACACTTTCCGAGGCGGAGCGTTTGTGTGGGATACTCGCGGATCGCGAAGTCGTCTACCTCACGATCGCACCAAGAAGCCACGGCCAGGACTACCGCGAGGTTTATCTCGAAAGCGCTATGAGTCTCGTTCGCGCACTGAATGGAACGGCAGTCAAGCGAATTATTTATACATCATCAACCCGAGTTTACGGCCAGGACGATGGGAGTTGGGTGGACGAAGATTCGCCAACAAGCCCGACCGATGAAAACGGATGCATCCTTCTTGAAGCCGAGAAGGTCCTACTGGACACTGCAACAGAGTTGAAGCCGGGTCGATCAATCTGCACAACGATTGCAAGGCTCGCCGGCATCTACGGGCCGGGGCGCGACCCAACACAACGCATCATAAGCCTCGCCGGTCAGGAGCTGGAAGATGACAATCGATTCGTCAACATGATTCATCGCAACGACATCGTCTCGGCTCTATGTAAGCTGCGATCAATCCGACATCACGGCGTATTAAATCTCTCCGACGACTTGCCGATGACACGTCGCGCGTACTACGATGCGATTCTGACGCAAGCAGGAAAACCATCCATCAAATGGCTCCACCGGAGCGACACACCTCACGGCAAGCGCATTCGAAACCAACAAATCAAGAAACTCTTAAACTTTGAACTGGAACACATCTCCAGACTGGAAAACAAGTAACGAGCCGCAAGCCCCCTACGCACAGCCTACGGATACACCTTCCCCATCATGCGCGGAAATGGAATGGTCTCGCGGATGTGCTTTAGGCCACAAATCCAGGCGACGGTTCGTTCGACGCCAAGGCCGAAGCCGCCGTGTGGCACACTGCCGTAACGTCGAAGGTCGACGTACCATTCATAGTCTTCCAATGGCAGTTTTTCCTCTTCAATGCGTGCCAAGAGTCTGTCGAGGTCTTCCTCGCGGGCCGACCCGCCGATGATTTCGCCAAACCCTTGCGGAGCGAGCAGGTCAAAGTTTTCGACAACCCGCTCATCGCCTCGGTCCTCCCTCATGTAGAATGCTTTGCAGCCCTTGGGATAATGCGTAACGAAAGTCGGTCGATCGTGCAGCCTTGAAATGATCGTCTCATCGCTTCCGCCAAGGTCACTCCCCCACTCAAACTCAGCTGCAAGACGCATGTGATGCGGTATGTTCGTCACTTGCTCTTGAAGTTCGGCGAGTTCTTCCCGGCTATCGATCGCCTGCGCCGCGGCTTTGTCTTTTTGCCATTGCTTGCCGCCACCCTTCGCCGTTTCTTCCAATTCGACGATTTCCTTTTCGAGGTCCGCGATGCGCGAGGTCTTCTGCTTGAGGTCGTTTTCGAGCAGCTCTTTCGCCTTCGGACCTCGCAGAAGCTCAGCCGCTTCGGAATAAGTCAAGCGGACAAAAGGCTTGGTGATTGCCTCGACATCTTCCAGGCTTCTTCCTAATTCCACCAGATCGTCGCGATGATCGTGCAAAACCCGCTTCACGATCGAACAGATGAAATCCTCGGCCACGTCGATGACTTCGCTCAAACTGGCATAGGCAATTTCGGGCTCCACCATCCAGAATTCCGTCAGGTGTCGCCGAGTCTTGCTCTTTTCAGCGCGAAACGTCGGGCCGAAACAATAGACTTTGCCATGCGCCATGCACGCGGACTCGACGTATAGTTGCCCGGTCTGAGCAAGGTAAACGGGATCACCGAAATAATCGACCTTGAAGAGCGTTTGTGCCCCCTCCCCGGCAGCCGGTGCGAAAATCGGCGTATCGATCAATACATAGCCGTTGTCGTTGTAATAACGCCTGATTTGATCCACGACCGTCGCGCGGATTCGCAAGATGTGCCATTGCCGTTGCGATCGAAACCAGAGATGCCGATGCTTCATTAGGAAGTCGATACCGTGGGGCTTGGGCGTGATCGGATAATCTTGCGTTCCGTGAACGATCTTGACTTGGGTCGCTTTAAGCTCATAGCCGCCGACAGAACGCTCTTCCTTGTTGACCTCGCCTGTCACTTCCACGGCAGATTCCTGGCCGAGCTTTTTGACATCGCCAAAAATACTCTCGGTCTGTTCATTCTTCTCGAACACACATTGGCAAAGTCCCGTTCCGTCGCGAAGAATAATAAAGGCAATCTTCCCGCTCGATCTCATCTTGTAGACCCACCCACGAAGGGTAACGACTTGGCCAACGTGCTCAGCGAGTTGATTCACGGCTGTCTGGATATTTGTTGTCATAGTGTGAGTTTAGGGCTGACAGCCCCTGCTTGCAACGCCTGACGGTTCGCGACTCAGCAGGCGTGTTGAACTATCCACTGGCATATGGGCTTGCAGTGAAAGACGAGAAACGACTCGGGACTTGGCCAAAGAGCGAGATGGACTTTATCCGCTTTGAAGAAGTGCGAGGGCTTTGGCAAGCTGCCTATCGGAAATAACCTGCGGCGTCGCAGACGAGCCTGAATCACCAAGCGAACTCTCGTCGAGTCTCTCGCCACCCGCCATAGCTTGAGGCAGGTCAACGCGAAGCCGTGATTTCTGAATAGCCGATTTTTCTTCGTCACTCAGCAGAATTTCAACATCGGGCTGAATGCCCCATGAATCGGAATGACGATTCGCTGCAGTCCGATGAATAACCCGCCCGCTTGGAAGTCGATAATAGGCATGCGTGATCTTCACCGCCGCATCGGCTGTCTTAAGATAGATCAAACCTTGCACACTCCCCTTGCCGAAACTTCGTTCCCCGACGATCGTCGCCCGTTCATAATCCTGCAGCGCGCCAGCGACGATTTCCGCCGCACTCGCCGACGCACCGTTTATCAGTATGACCAACTTACAGTCAGCAAGAGACTGACCGGGCGTACCACGATATTCATCAAAAACGTTTCTCCGCGTGATGGTCGAAACGATAACGTCGTCTTCAATAAACCGATCGACCATATGAATCGCTTGATCGATAAGCCCGCCTGGATCAAATCGCAAGTCCAACACAAGCCCGACGATTTCCTTTCGCTCGAGTTCAGCGATAGCTTGGTCGAACGCGGAAGCGGTGCTCTTATGGAAGCTACTGACCCTCACATAGCCCAATCGGCTCGTCGGATCGATCAGATAGTCCCAGGCTCCATCCTGCGTCTTGCGAAATCCGCGGACAGTTTGTGTCTTCACACTCCGGCGAGGAACGGATAATGCAATCGGATCGACGCTATTATTCCGCTGGATCGTTAGATGTACCGGCGCGCCTTCATGGCCCTGCAATAGTTCGCCTAGATCGAATGCAGACAATCCTTCCGTGTCAGTTTCGTTGACCGAGATAATGACGTCACCGGGGCGGACTCCAGCCATCGCCGCGGGACTGGCATCAAGCGGCGTAATCACGACGGGTCGCCCGCCTCGCATTCCAATTTCCACACCGATCCCGAAATACTCTTCGCTCCCTCGCCTTTCAAAAGCCTCAAGTTCATCGGGACCGATGTATCCGCTATACGGATCAAGACGTCGCATCATCCCATGAACAGCCCCGTCGACTAAGCGATCGTCAACAATTCTCTCAACAAACCGTTGTCGTGCGAGCGCATCAACTTCCACAAGAATGCGATAGGTGTTCAACATGGAGTCCTGCCGGGCGACCATGGGCGGAAGTCGCCAGAACATGAGGATAATGATGACGACAACCACGGCCCAAGTGTAGCGATGTTTTCGTTGCACAGCTGGTGCTCTCTTTGTTTGTTCGTTGATTCACGCGCATAAGCAATCACTGCGCGATATGCACGGATCACTGGCAACGAACCTGCATCGATCACTAAGGCTTACGCCGACCCTCGCCTGAAAACCGAACCTCAACGAAAGCGATGGGGGCTCTTTAGCAACGAACAGTCAAGTGTAGCAGCGAATCGCGCTACAACACGAGTAATAAGTGCATCCGAACGCTACTGTAGAATAGTGCTTGCTCCAGCTCCTCGCCTAGAGCATTCTACATTAACGGCCAGTCGAGGCTATAGCATACGCTCCCCGCGCCTTGTCAAATAATGTGCAGCTGGTGGAGTGTTACTAACCGTGACGGTTCAGCCAATCCAGAATCTCGCTGATTCCTGCTGTTGCAAGTCCGATTGATGTGTCGGCAGCGCCGTAGTAGATATTCAGTCGATCGTTGTCATCGTCGAGCGTATAGCCACTTGGAAACACGACGTTGCCAACATCTCCCACTCGTTCGTAATCTGCGTGAGGACCAAGAAACCAATCCGACCCTCGCCGGATACACTTCGTAGGGTCGTCGAGGTCGAGCAGTGCTGCACCGACGCGATAGATCGCGCCACATGCAGTCGTCTTGACACCATGATAGAGCAACAACCAGCCTTGCGCCGTTTCAATCGGCGGCGTGGAGAGGCCGATTTTGCTGCTGTCCCACCGATACCCAGGCGTGGGTGAGAGGATCACTTTGTGATCGCCCCAATGCCTCAAGTCCGAAGAATAGCACATCCAAATATGCCCGCCGCCAGCAGCTGAGAACGGTCGATGAATCATAGCCCACCGACCGTCTATCTTGCGAGGAAAGAGGGCGGCGTCCTTATTATCAACGGGCAATACCGCACCAAGTCGGTCGAATGTAATAAAATCTTCAGTCATCGCAAGCGAGAGTACCGTTCCCGCGCTGCACAAGCTCGTAAACGTGACCGCATACTGACCCCGTTCTTCGAGATGAACAACTCGCGCATCTTCGATCCCCCAAGCATCCTCAGGGAACCGCTTGGGATCAGGAAGCATGGTCGGCTCTTCATCGATTCGCCAATCGGTCACGCCATCATGCGAGCGTGCGACGCATAAATGCGAATGTCCGCTGCGATCTTCCGCGCGACAGAGCAAAACCGTTTCTCCGCTTGGAAGACGAGCCGCTCCGGGATTGAAAACGCTGTTGACCGGATAGGGCCAATCGTCTGCGGTCAGGATAGGGTTGGATATGTGGCGTTCCAATAATAGTGCCGTCCGGTCTTGAGTTCTTACTTCTGCTTGCATGGTGCATCTTTCCTTGATACTAAGGCTACTTGTGTTGACGGACTTTCTTCTCGCCGACGATGCCATTATTTAGACACTAATAGATAGTAGATTCCTATTCGAGAGGTCATGAAGGCACAGATGCTTCCTCTTCAGAGCCCGGGCCAGCGGCAGCGTTCATCACGTCACCCAAGTCGATTTTGTTGGATTTGTTCATGGCCGAACCGGTCAAAACGTGGTCGCATTCGGCAGACCTAACTTCATGAATAGCCCGAATGTTGTTGCAGGCATTGACGAATGTGTCAACATAAAGCTGTGCGACATTAGACCAGACCATAGACCTGCCAAAAGCGTATGCACTTCGCCGTACCGATTCACAGGCCTCCGGTCGATCCAACAAATCCTGCAGGTGCAGCGCGAAGCCTTTGTGGTCGTCGAAATCCGCGAGTCTGCCTCGGCCTCCCGCGAGCAATTCCTGCGCATACCAATACGGTGTTGAAATAATCGCTTTTCCACAAGCGAGCGCATAAGCAAGTGTGCCGGAACAGATTTGGTCTTTCGATTTGTAAGGTGTCAAATAAATGTCGGCCGCTTGCAAGTATTCCCGGAGGTCATCGAACGACACATACCGATCGTGAAAGAAAACATTGTCTTCAATACCGAGATCGACGACTTTCTGCTGGAGATATTCGCGATAGGATTCGCCAAACTTCTCAACACAAGCGGGGTGCGTAACGCCTAGAACAACGTATGCAACGTCTGGATGTTCAGGCACAACACGAGCGACAGCCTGCAACCCAGTTTCGATCCCCTTGGCGGGCGCAAGCAACCCGAAAGTAAGAATCATCGGTCGACCTGACAAGCCGAATTGGTTCTTGAACGGCTCAGTTTCGCCAAAGGAGACGTCGGGAACACCATGAGGAATCAATCGAACGTGATTCGTTGAAACACCATAAACCTCCGACAGAATCTGCCTGGCTTTCTCTGCCATAACGACAACATGAGAACTGGCTTCGCATATGCGGATCATGATCTCTTTTTGTTTCGGCTTGGGATCAGCAAGCACCGTATGAAGCGTCGAAACGATCGGCTTAGTCACATTCGCAATAAGGTCTACAATGTATTCGCCCTCCTCACCGCCGAACAACCCGTATTCGTGCTGCAAATTGACAACGTCTGCGTCGCTGGCGTTGATCTGCTCTGCGGCACGGACGTAATCGTCGCGGTCAGCCTGTTGGATCTCCCATTGCACCTCATCGCCATACGCATGGACGCCGGATGCTTCGTTCAAAGCAGTGATCCGGACAGGTCCTGCCTCTGACAGATGCGTATGGTGTACATGCTGAGCGTAAGCCGTTGCGAGGTCGTGCGCGAAGGTCGCGATGCCACAAAGTCGTGGCACATAAGAACTGACCATCGCAACAATTGGGGGGTTCGATTGTGGCATTGTTGCTTCCTTTTACGGGTCCGAGAACCATACTATTTCATACCATCAATCTCGGCTGATTTTACCCGCTACATGTGTTCAAACCGTGGCGCAGTGCGAATCCCCACAATGGTCCTATTGCACGGACCTCACGGCCCGAATTCGGGTGTTGGCGTTCGATGTGACGTAGCGCAAAAAAACAACCGTCCAGGCAAAACCAGACGGCTGCAAGAAAAAGGCTTGTAAAAATAAAAACTAACTAGCGGTGCCGTCTGCGATTAAATGCAACAGCCATAGCGCCCAGCGCCAAGAGACCCAGTGTAGCCGGTTCCGGAACGATGACGCCGGAGATAAGGGTCGTCGCGCCAGAGAAGTCATTCGGCGATGCGGCGGTTCCAAACCAATTCCCCGATTCAAGCGTGACAACTGCGCCATCAAACGGCGGGGTTACTGGAAAGTTCATGGAAAAACCGGGGCCGCTGTTGCCGTCGAAAGTTCCGTCGCCGGAGTTCGACATAAGGATGTTCGACAATGTCCCGGTGAAAACTGCTGCGATACCACTAACATTGTCCCAAGTACCTTGGATGGAGCCAATAATGGTATCACCCGTCACATCAGTCATTGTCAACATGCCAGAGGCGTCAGCAGTGGTAGCCGTAATATTGGAAATATCCAATGATAGATCAACGGCGGCCAAGCTTGGAAAACCATTGCCAGCAACGGTTCCCGCGAAAACAGCATCCCCACCCGGCGATAGGAGTCTGGTCACATCGCCGGCGGAAACCTGCGTATCGGTAGCATTAAAAAGGAGCGAATTTGAATCGAATGACCCACTCAAGTCACTATATGTGAAAGACATTAAGTCGGCACCAAAGGCCGAATTCCCCGCAAGTGCGAATGAGCAAACCGCACAACCAAGCCAAATCGCTTTTCTACGCTTCATTTTCTCGATCCTCCGAAGATTCCCCTAGGGAAACCCTCAACCAAGCAATCCTAGTTTGCAGCATGGACCCCACATCCCATATTGTACACGACCACCCGGGCGAACGCCAGACCAAGGCAGGCGCTTTTCAACTCATTTGCATCCACTAACACTCCTCAGTCGACCCCATGCAGGTCGAAGACTGCCTCCTTCACGCCAGCCAACTCAGTTTGCCCGGTTTCCGGCAACGAAGTTGACATTGACTATCGCTTCGCGAGCGTTTCTGGAAGAATCATCGGCTAGATAAACAACCCCAATTGACCAGCGAAGTTGAAATTCGGCTGGTGGGCAGGTTCCTAAAGGCAAGAAAGGTGGGTAGACAATTCCATCGACGCCAAGATGCCCGGCTGCAGGAGAAGATTCCGAAGAAGCAACAGCAATCCTGAAAAGCTAGTGTCGGCGGCGATATCGACAACCGGCAATCAGCCCGCCAAGGGCCAAGAAAGCTAGTGTAGCGGGTTCTGGTACAATGACGCCCTGCGTACGAGTAAGGGCGGTCGAGAATCCCTGCGATGCACCCGCCCCGTCGGTGAACCAGTTCCCTGCCTCAAGGTCCAGGACGAATACAGCACCGGAAAACGGCGGCGAATCCAAAAAAGTCATCGAAAGACCCGGCCCAGAACTCCCGTCAAAGGAACCGTCGGCAGAAGGATTGCTGGGTATCACGTTGCTCAAAACGCCTGAAAAAGAACCGGAGCCTAATATGTTCTTCGTCCAGGTTCCCTGCAGATTTCCCGAAAACGAATCCCCTTGCACGTCGGTAAGCATGATCGTACCCGATGCGTCGGCACTGGTTGTAGTGAGATTCGAAATGGTCATAGCTAAGTCAAACGCCGCCATGCCTAGAAAACCATTGGAGCCGCTGAGGCCTTCGAAAATGGCGTCACCACCAGGCGAAACGATGCGCGTGGCATTTCCAAACGAATCGGCGTTGTCCGTAGCTGTAAAGAGTAGGGAAGTTGCATTGAAGTCGCCCATCAGGTCATCGTAATCAAACGTGACAAGTGCCTGAGCGTTGGCTTGCTGCGAAAAACCCAAAGCCACCCCTACAAAACACAGACCGAGTAAAATCCTCAGCCTTCGCATCGCTCTTTCCTCCGATTAAATCCCCCAATGATCGAGACGTGTCGATCGGTCCAAACATATGGCACGAGAAGCACCCCTCAATCTACTGCAATTGACCTATCATAGCGTGTCCCATGGCTTATGGCTACTTGAAAGCCCGACAAAATACCCAATCCTTGGCGGGTTCTAAGTAAAAGGAAAACCAGAGTCCGAAAAATGGCCCCTGCCCATTCCCGGGACATACAGATAAACGCTTATCGGTCGCCCTCACCTCTCAATCGCCATTTCCCAAAACCAATATCGTCGCCTCTTTGGGGCCGCCGCTCATCCGATCAACCTGCATCGCGAGTCATTTGGGGCTTCTCGGACCCTACTTCTCGCTCATCAGACGAACGTACAAGGTCTCGATCTCCTTAGTCATTCGTTTCCAATCGAACATCTCCAGGCAAACTTCTCGCCCACGCCGACCGAGCCTGGTACGTGTATCCGGCTTCTCCGCAAGGTAGGTAATCGCCTCCGCAAGCCGGGTGCAGTCTCCCAGCGGCACAAGACAGCCGGTTTCGCCGTCTTTGACCACTTCTGGTGCCCCGTCGTTGTCAAAGCTAATTACTGGCACACCCGTAAGAAGCGCCTGAACAACCGCCCGGGGAAGCCCTTCCCATCTCGAAGCATGCACCAGCATATCAAAGCCACGCATCAGCTCACCGACGCGCTGGGGCGCAACGAGGCCCTCAAACCTCACCTTTCCACGCAGACCCATCTCACTAAGCGTGCTTTCATATTGACGGCGGTTCGCTCCGTCACCCACCCACACAAAACGAAGATTTGGACACCGCGAAACACTAAGCCTCATCGCCTGCATAATCTCCTCGTACCCTTTGTTGTCAAAGAGCCGAGCCACTGTGCCAACAACGACGCACTCATCGTCGTACCCCCACAAGACACGCAGGCGGGCCTTATCTGAATCGCTCGGAAAATAGTGCTTTGTTTCCATGCCCGATCGTATGAGGGCGAACAAGTCTCGAGGTGCGATTCGAGCCTCCACCGCTTGGTCGATCATGGCCTGCGCCACGGCGACAATGGCATTTGAGTTGGTTGCAGCTCGTCGCTCTAGAAAGCGGTAGGCGGCACGCGTCAGAGCAGATTGTGTTCGATTGAAGCTCATACCATGAATCGTATGGACAACGATCGGTGAGGATGCCTTTCGTGCGGCACTTCTTCCCAGGATGCCGGCCTTGCTGCTGTGCGTGTGAACAATGTCGGGCTTTAATTCGCGAAAGATTTCCACAAGCTCGGATCGCGCACGCATATCGAGAACAGGATGGATCGAGCGACGGAGAGAATTCAGGCAGATTACTTCACACCCGGCCTGACGAGCATCATCCCAAAGAGAACCTTCCGGCCCGGTCTCGGGGCCTGCGATAAGAAATACGTCGTGCCCTCGCTGTGCCAGCCCCATGCACGTCAAGACGGTGTTTTCCTGGGCGCCGCCTATGATGAGCCGGGTAATGACATGGCAGACTCTCATCGAAGTTTTTTTTCTTTGACCGGAGGATCGACCGGACGGTGCGAGCAAGGAGCACGATCGTCGGCCGGACCCGTCGCAGGCTGGAGCAACTCCGGCGGGTACCTGACCCATTCAAGGCACAAGCCCTGTGGCGGGGCAGTTTGACCAGCCATCGGACGGCTTCGCGCGGAAATGATTTCCGCTACACGCTCCGGCTCCCACCGTCCTCGGCCGACCTCGATCAACGTGCCAACCATGTTTCGCACCTGATTATACAAAAAACCGTCTCCCTCGACGTCGATACGAACTTCATCGAGATGACGTTCGATCGTACACCGAAGAACCGTTCGCTCCATCGAATTCCGAACCACATGCGTTGGGGTAAAGGACGTAAAATCATGGCGGCCTACCATCAAATCAGCCGCACGATTCATTCGATCGACGTTGAGATGATGCCAATAATGAAAAGCATGACGATGCGTAAACCGGCTCACAGGTCGGTGTTTGGCATTGTGGATTCGATAGCGGTACAGCTTGCAAGTGGCGCTGCGTGTTGCGTGGAAGTCGGGATGTACGTCTCTTGCTTCCAAAACAGCAAGATCGGTAGGAAGTCGAGACTCCATTGCAGTCCGAATTTTTTCCGGGTGTAACGGCGACGTCGTTCGAACACTGTCGATGTGGCTGGCGGCATGAACGCCCGCATCGGTTCGGCCGCAACCGATGAGGCTCACGGGATGGCGCAGTATGCGTTGCAGTCGTTCCTTCAAAACGCCCTGCACGGTGCGCAAGCCGGGCTGATCCTGCCAGCCGTGGAAATCCGTACCATCATAGGCAATTCGTAGGAGAAGATTGCGTTCCATCCGCGCGATCGTACGGTGTGGGCGTACGGCTCGCAAGGAATGATCGATCTAGTGTTCTGTCTACGATGGATTGAGGGGTGTGCCACTGCTTCAACTTTGCCCAACCCATCGAATCATTCGTGACACAGCACAGGGATTGCTAGTGAATGACGACTACGCCACCAGTTCTTCACATAGCGAACCACCGAAGCGGTGACGCAGTCTTTGGAGGATTTCTTTGTGGATTTGGCTGACCCGCGACTCGGACAAGTCCAGCACCGCGCCGATTTCCGCCATGGTCATTTCTTCAAAGTAGTAAAGCACAAGGACAAGCCTCTCTTCACGAGCCAGGCCTCTGGTGAGATGGTCGGCGAGAACTTCACGCGTAATCTTCACAGCAGGGTCCTGCCCCTTGTTGTCGCGCGTGTCCCAGGAATGGCTGGCCCCTTCGTGGCGATGGTCATCAGACGGTTCCATGGCACTGAAGTGAACTTCCTTGCCAAGTTGCGACAGTCTGGCGAGGAAGTCAAAACGTTCGATGCTCATATCCATCTGCGAAGCGACGTCTGCTTGCGTCGGCGTATATTCCGAATCAGTACCCAATGCTTCTTTGACGGCAAGCCGTTTCTTCTCGAATGTTCGTACGGTTCTGCTCTGCGGGTCCAAACTTCGCAACCAGTCCATTACAGCACCGGCAATTCGCTGCTGACAAAATGTTTCGAACTTCGCTTTGCGCTCCGGATCGTAGGCTTCAGTGGCTTCGATGAGTCCGTCGAACGCTGCACTACAGATTTCGTCATAGGAAATCTGAGCAGGAAGCTTGCGCGTAAGCCTGGCCGCATGGGTATGGACAAGGTGACTATAATGAACAACCAGATTATTCCTCACGTCAACGGCACGTGTCTTCAAATAGGACTTCCACATCTTCTCGGCCACGACGTCTTTTGTTGCTTTCTTAGGCATGCTCACGCTCCAATTCAAAAACCTTAAGCCCGTGCTTCTTTTTTCGCGCAGGACGATGACCCTCATCGACCGCCACCGACTATCGAACCCCATGATGCTTATTGTGAAAATGGGTATTTTAGGTATAATCGGCAACAACGGAAAGATTGCTTTACCCAAAGGCCAGGAAAAAGTTCGTTGACGTTTCGATTTTCATAAACACCTATAAAACAACAGGTTATGGGACAACTCGAGATGGACGGGAACAGACAGCTTGCTCTGACTTCCCGTTTGGTGCATTCTATTGAAAGCGAACCGTGGCGCCCCCGGCACGCGCAGGCGGCTCATCACCAGACAGATTTCGACCTGAAGCAAACGGAATCAGCAAATGGCCAAAGAAAAATGGTACAAAGACGGCTTGAGCTTTTCATGCACCCAGTGCGGAAACTGCTGCAGCGGCGATCCCGGGTATGTCTGGGCGACGAAGGACGAAATCGCCAGGATCTCAGAATATCTTGGCCGCGAAGATGGCTGGCTTCAGCCGAAACATCTTCGAAGGGTCGGGCTTCGCTACAGTCTCACTGAAAAACCCGACGGTGACTGCATCTTCCTTGAACGTAACAAGGATGGCGTGGGTTGTAGCATCTATCCGGTTCGGCCCCTCCAGTGCAGGACCTGGCCTTTTTGGACAGAAAATTTGCGATCAATCGACGCATGGAACCATGCCCATGTCAAATGCCCCGGCATGAACCGCGGTGAGCGATACGATTTTGTTCAAATCGAAACCGCCCGAACCCAAAAAAAATGGTAGCGAAATCCTTGTTTGGGCCTTGGACCGACCCCTAACAAAACGAATCCAATTCGCTAAATGGGACGGCAACA
>JAJDEA010000217.1 GCA_029260035.1 Phycisphaerae bacterium | reverse complement strand
GCTTGAACATGGTACACGTGTCGTCGTAGAATTGAATCTCGCGAATTCCATAGGTCTTGCGCAAGTGGACGATTTCCTCTACGACTCGATCCGCCGATCGCGTTCGCAGCCTGGTTTCTGCACTGTTGCAGAAAGTACATTTTCCTGGGCAACCTCTTGTCATCAACATGTTGATTGCGGGGAGTCTGCGGTAAGCGCCAATAGACGGATAATACTTGCTCATCGGAACCAGGTGATACGCAGGCATCGGAAGCGTATCAAGGTCTTCGATCACCTCAGCGGGCGGATTGTGAATAGCCACGCCGTTACGCCGAAAACTCACGCCATTGACATTCTCGAACGGCTCCCCCGAGACAATTCGAGACATCGTGATCTCACCGTCACCCCGCACGACCGCATCAATAGCATTATTCTTGAGACACTCGGTCGGCATAGACTCAGCATGGACGCCGCCAACGACCAGCACGCAATCCGGATGGACTTCCTTCACGATTTGCGCTACACGATTCGACGCTATCGCTGTCGCCGTCATCACGCTGATGCCGACGTACTTCGGCTTGATGTCCTTAATCGCCTCACGAAAATCCTGAATGCTCCACCGCTCAACGTGGACGTCCAGAACCTGAACAGAATAGCCTTCGCGTTCTGCAAATGCCGCGATGCTCAATAGGCCGAGCGGAGGCATCGCGCCTTTGATTCCATGCCAGATGTTCTGGTCCTTGCTAGTCCAGGGCGGGTTGAGTAGAAGCAAGTCTACTTCGCGCGGGGCGTCGCCCGTCCCTATGGCTGACTCATTTCGGACGCTATTCATAATCATGCGCAACGCTCCCGCTAACAGTTTAAGTCTTGCAATGGAGTAATCGGACGTTCGCAGGCGTGGGTTTAGTTGCCCGTTCCAGTGGGAAGAGCGGAAAGTAGAGGCGTCAGGGCACTTTCGTCGAAAAGGCCCTCAGGCGAAAGCTATTGCGAAAGGAGCGAAACCATATGGCCCAACTCCGGTAGAATCAGATCGTCCATTGCAAGCCGAACCGCTGCGGTCGAGCCAGGCAACGCGAATACTGCTGTACCGCAACACACGCCCGCGAAGGCACGAGACAGCATGGCAGCCGCCCCAACTTCCTTGTAGCTAAGCATGCGGAACAATTCGCCAAATCCTTCGATGTGTCGTTCAAGCAACGGATGGAGCGCCTCAAGAGTAACGTCTCGTCGCGCAATGCCTGTGCCACCCGTCAATATGACAGCTTGACATAGCTCGCCTTCGCAAAAGCGACGTACGGCGTCGCCAATCGGCGTGACGTCATCAGGAATGATCTTGTAGTCTGCAACGAGATGACCGGCAGACTCAAGCCGCTCACGAATTAACGAACCACTCTTGTCCGTTTCGGGCGTTCTGCTGTCACTTACGGTAATAATTGCGCATCGAACTGCATCGACAATTTGGTTATTATGCTCACCTGCAGGCATTATCAAGCACCTTCATACAATTCTCGGAACATTGCACTTCGTTATCGACCTTGCGTCCGTTCAGCCGTGCCGCAAGGGTTTCGTTCCGACGGCAACTCTCATCTCGTTTACCTTCCCGAATAGCTTCGGATTTCGCTGTAGGAAGCTGGTCAAACGCCCGGTCGAGATGCCGATTTGCTTCGCCGCTTCGCTGACGCGCATATCGCACGCGTGCAAGATGTCGAGAATCTCGGCGACAACGTGGTTATAGCGATGGTCCCTCAAGCCAACCTGTAACCGGCTCTGCTTATCAATGCACTCACTCAACAACTCACTCGGAGAAAAATCCACCAAGGAAATCGTCTGCCTCAGGGTGAGCGCAATCGTAAGGCGCAATCGTTTGATCGCCCTCGCCTTGTTCACATGTTGAGACCGGTCTTCGACCGCTGTTGCAACAAGTCCTGTAGGCTGATGCCTAAGCCGAACCGCTGAACTCGTCTTGTTCCGCTTTTGCCCACCTGGCCCCTGCGACCGATAACAGTCTACCATGCACTGACCAACCAGGACATCATCATCCAGGTCCAAGAACCTATTCGCGTTCCAATCAAGATCATCCGTCATAACCGCAGCTCGCAGATCAGAACCAACCGTACGGCGCTAATAATAATTGGGATTCACGTTCAGACGATTCCGCACCTTTTTGCGGCCTACCAATCGCATCCGCGATGCCCTTCCTCTGCGCCTGGCTAACCGGCTCTCATTCTATCGGACTGACTGTTTGAAAACAGCCGAGAAAGGACGCCATCATTGCTTCGTTTCATCCGCGCCGGTCGCAAGTTGATCTTACACTGAACCGATGATCTTGCAGAGAATTTGGCATCGATAATCTATGCGCTTCGCAGAACCTGTACGGGAGCACACCATGCGTGCAAATGTCGCAAAATACTTGGCGTTTCTAGCTTTTGCAGTAGCAGTCGTCCTAGGCTGCAATACCGCTTTGAACCAAACTGACAACGGCACCCAGCCAGCAGGCGTCACAGGCTCTGACGGCGGAATCGACAGCAATTTTACAGATGCCCCAGCCTCGCCAGGCGGGACAGGTGGTGTCGTAAGCCCAATTGACGACAATGGTGAACCTGTCGGAGAGGAAACACGCAGCTTCTTCACCGCATTTCAGGTCGATCCGCAATCAGAAGACACCGCAGGACCGAAGTTTGTCGTTTCGGCAGACATCAATCAGGATGGCATGCTCGACCTGGTTAGCGCATGGAACCAGTCACAGCCTATTCAACTCCATCTTCAACAACAGGATGCGGATGGTGTGGTCACATTCCGAACCATCAACCTCGGCGGAACAACGCCAATCGCCGTCGTAGCTGGCCTGGAAATCGGGCAAATAGACGAT
This sequence comes from Phycisphaerae bacterium, assembly GCA_029260035.1. GTDB lineage: Bacteria > Planctomycetota > Phycisphaerae > UBA1845 > UBA1845 > OFTM303. The sequence goes on along the minus strand of JAJDEA010000217.1, from coordinate 52,945 downwards.
GACGGCTGGCTCGACGTCGTCGTGCTCTCCAAAGCAACGGGCTTCGTGGGCCTTTGCCCTGGCAGTCCTCCGACGGTAATCAGTAACCTTGACGGCGAAATCATTGTTCTCTTCAGCCCGGGAAATGCTAATCAGATCCCTGATGGAGACGCATGGACCGAAATGATTCTCGTAAACCCATTCGTCGCAAATGTTTGGATTCACGATCAATTCCCCGGCAATGAATTCAAGGAATTCAACGAAGGAAAGACCAAGCCCGAATGGAATGGTTTCACATCTCTGGTTGTTGCAGACATTGATGGTAATCCGGGAGACGAGATCATTACAGCATTGAACCCGGGAACATGCGAAGAACTAAGTCAGAAACCACCTACAAACACCGTTGATCTATGGATGAACCCGGGCGGCGCGCAAGCCCGGTCTCCAGAACTTTGGGGTGTGCCAACCGGGGCGTGCTGCGTCACCGGAGCAAGATCGCCATGCGTCGGAACAATGACACAGCCCGAATGCAATGCACTGGGAGGCACCTGGTCCGGGAATCAAAGATGTCCTGCCCCGATCGGATCGTGCGACGTTGGCGCGCAATGCTTTGAAGGACTGACAGAGAGCGAGTGCAATGAGCAGGGAACGGCTACGGACGCTGGCATTTGGGCCGAGGGACTCTTTTGCGATGGTTCCGCGATCACGACATGCAGCCCGATATCAGTTCAATTCTCGGGCGTTCCCATCGCCATCCTTGCAGACGCACCGCAAGTAAAAGACTTGGGCGTGCTTGATATTGACAGCGACGGCGATCTCGATGTCATCGCAACATTTACCAACTCTATCAGCCAAAATGTCCGCTGGGCGCGCAACCCTCAGATTCCGCATCAGACAGGCGGAGCAGGCGGTCTTGCAGAAGTCACTCGTGGATTCTCAGACGGCTGGCGACTGTTCGCTGCAGGATGGCAGGAACGACCAATCGGCCAGGTCGACACCGGGGCGGATATTATCGACATCGGAGACATCGACAATGACACTTTCGACGACGTCCTTGTTCGATCTACGAACGGTCAGATTGTTCAGTGGTTTCGACAGCCTAATTCGCTGACATCCGAACCCGAATTTCCTCCCAATGACCCTGTACCAGATCGATTCAACTTCCCCTGGCAGGTGTTCACACTCACTGAGTTTGACAGCCAGGAGCCGGAAGCTATTTCGGTTGGCGACGTAACCGGCGATGGGCGAGTGGATGTCATTATCGCTTCAGAAGGAGCCGTTTTCTGGTATGACGGCACAACGGCTCAAACCGTTTTCGATCCCTGGGCACCGAACACAATTATCCAGGATAATCCTCCGGATTCGACGGACGCGACGCAAGCTGGCCCAACTCCGCCGGCATCTTCACCAGGAAGCGGCGTCGGCGTCAATCAAGTGGATACGTCTACCCATATCAACGCGCTGTTGATCGTCGATCTCGATCAGGATGGAAGAAATGACATCGTAGGGACGTTGGATCGACGTAGCGGAGCGGGTTTGAGTGACGACCGCCTTGTCTGGTATCGAAATACAAAGACGGATTAGTAACCCGACGTCAGCTTTGCAAACTGGTGGTCCCCGCGAAGGTGGCCAACGAGCGTGCCGCTGCTTTCGAGCAGTGTATTCCATGGCCCGCTTGCGCGATCCGTTTCCGGGTCAAGACCAACTCGTGCGCCTGCGCCCGAAAAGAACAAATGCGACGCCGATAATCGCAACCCCCATGACCATGAGTATTTCACGGGAGCCTTGCTCACAAAACAGCCGATCGTAGGGCCAGTTTGGCAAATGAGCTAGAATGCCCGCCAGGAACCGAGGCGGCAAGACTGGTTCAGGCACAAACTCCCGGTCTTCATCCTGAACTTCAATACTTGACAGAGGCAAGCTGACCGACGTGTCTCTGGCTTTATGAAATCGCAAGTCTCGCTGCGCCAATCTACTGACCGCAGCCGGATCGCTTCGGAACGCATCCAAAATTCGCTTCTCATGCGCCACTGCCTGTTCAAGCCGACTCACACGGTTTTGCTGTGTCTGCCACGCGGCATTGATCGCCTGATGGTCTCGCCATTCCGGCAGCAAAACGCACGGAGCGAGCGTGGCCACACCAAGCGCCACCAGCGTCCAAAATACAAGCCCTCCCCCTACACCGGGTTGTTGGCTCTGCGTTTCTTTGTTATTCAAATAAGCTTTCGTGCCCATCAATTACGCCTGACGAATATGCTACTTGTTCCAAAACTCACCGCCGTAAATCGCAGCGCTGCCGAGATAATCCTCGATGCGAAGCAGGCGATTGTACTTAGCGATACGATCGCTTCGGCACAGGCTTCCCGTCTTGATCTGACCGGCGTTGGTCGCAACGGCGATATCAGCGATAGTCGTATCCTCCGTCTCGCCACTTCGATGACTGATGACAGCCGTCCAGCCATTACGCATAGCCAACTCAACGGCGGCGAAAGTTTCCGTCAACGTGCCGATTTGGTTCACTTTGATTAGAATCGAGTTAGCCGACTTGAGTTTAAGCCCCTTAGCCAATCGCTTCGTGTTCGTGACGAAAAGGTCATCGCCAACAAGCTGAACGCGGTCGCCAAGTTGATTCGTAATGTCCGACCAGCCATCCCAATCATCTTCCGCAAGACCATCTTCCAGACTGCGAATGGGATACCGATCACACCAGGAGACCCAATGAGCCACCATCTCCGAAGATGTCACAGACTTGTCCGGGTCGGATTTGAAAAACCGATAAGTGCCGGACTGCTTGTCGTACATCTCCGATGAAGCAGGGTCCAATGCAATATGGATTTCCTCGCCAAGTTTGTAGCCCGCCGCCTTGACCGCATCAGCGATGACCTCCAACGCTTCCTCGTTCGACTTCAAATTCGGCGCGAATCCGCCCTCATCCCCCACGTTGGTATTGTACCCTTTTTTCTTCAGAACTTTTTTCAGAGCCTGAAAGCATTCCGCGCCCATACGAAGCGCCTCGCGAAACGACGGCGCTCCCCAAGGTTGAATCATGAACTCCTGAAAATCAACATTGTTGTCGGCGTGCTTTCCGCCGTTCAAAATGTTCATCATCGGCACTGGCAGCACGCGTGCTTTCGGGCCTCCCAAATATCGAAACAGTTCCAGCCCGGTCGACTCTGCGGCTGCTTTGGCGGTTGCCAGAGACACGGCTAACATCGCGTTCGCGCCGAGCCTGCCCTTGTTCTCCGTACCATCCAAATCAATCATCACCTGATCGACAATTTCCTGATCCGTCGCATCCAAACCAAAAACCGATTCCGCAATTTCTTCATTCACGAATTCAACGGCATTCAGCACGCCCTTGCCGTTGTACCGCTTCGGATCACCGTCTCGAAGCTCAACGGCCTCGTGCTCGCCTGTCGAAGCACCAGAAGGCACAGCCGCTACGCCTCGGCTCCCATCCTGCAACGTGACAGAAGCCTCCACCGTCGGAAAGCCGCGAGAATCAAGAATCTCACGACCTTCCAGCTCAAAAATTGTCGTTGACATAACATCGATCCTCCGAATCAAAACACTCGATCCGTTCCAAATATCGGTCCTTAATCGCCAATACCTGCACCATCGCAGCGAACACCACAATACGGGATATGTTCGCTGCAGCAGCCACAGCACGTCGGCAATATAGTTTGACGCAGGGGGCGGTCAACGATAGAAGTCAAAAGCAGTTTTCGTCTGTCACAATGGCCTGCAAAGCACCACCGAGCCAATGCCCGAATGACCATTATCCTTGAAAGCAAAGATGTTCGCGTTGAGTTCGGCTCGCTCGTTGCCGTCCGCGACCTCAGTTTCCAGCTCGCTGGCGGAGAATTGCTGGGCTTGGTTGGGCCAAACGGCGCTGGCAAGACCACGCTTCTTCGCGCCCTGGCAGGCTTGCACGCTCCCACGCGCGGGATGGCTTACATCATGGGTAAGCCTGTGCTCGGCAAACACGAAGTCGTGCGCCAGCATGTGGGCTTCGCCCCGGATGCCCCCCCCGCTTACGAAGAGCTGACCATCCAACAGTTCCTACTCTTCATCGCCCGATCCTACAACATTGAACCTTCAGATGCTTCGGAGCGCATCGACTTTTGGCTGGAACAGCTCTGGCTGACCGAGAAACGAGAAACGCTCATCAAGGAGCTCTCTCGAGGCATGAGGCAGCGAGTTACGCTCGCCCGTACGTTCCTGCCCAAGCCACATGTTGTATTGCTTGACGAACCGCTTTCAGGCCTTGATCCCGCTGGGCGAATCCAACTGCGAGGCGTCCTTGCCATGTTGCGGGCGCAGGGCTGTGCGATGGTCGTATCATCTCATATTCTTTCTGATCTTGAGGAAATTGCGAGTCACGTTGCCATCATTGAACATGGCAGCATTCTTCGATGGACACCGATCGCAGACATTCACCATCAGGAAAACCATCGGCGAACGTATCACCTGACGACACTCGACGACAAGCCACAATATATAAGTGTTATCGAGGCGATCGAGGGCCTGACGAACTTGTCACACAACGGCCGTACGATGCAATTCGATTACCACGCCGAAGAGGACAAAGCCGCAAGGCTACTTTATGACCTTGTCAACGATGGACTGCCGGTGATCCATTTCACGGTGGCCAGGAAGAGCCTTGAGGAGGCGTACTTGAAGTCAGGGATCAAACAGGTGGACTGATGCGAGAGAGCTTTCGACTACCCACACCGATTTGGATCGCGCAATACCACTTATCCGGTGGGCGATCACGCCTCATCGGGATACCGCTGATCTACGCGGCTTCGGTCTGCCTGGGTCTTTTTGGATTTAGGCGAGTGTTTCTCGATACCACACTAACAGCCTACGCCGAAGGCGCCATCCATTTCATCGGGGTATTCCAGTGTGCAATCGCAATTTTATGGGGTTGCAATGCCGTATACCGTGCTATGGTTCGCGACTATGAAACGAAAATGATGGAAAGCCATCGCCTGACACCGTTGGGCGACATGACCGTTGTGTTGGGTTATGTATTTGGCCCTACGATACAAGCGATGTGCCTGCTGCTTGTAAACTTCTTCATTGGTGCCATTCTAACGACGCTAGGTGGTTCGCCGATAGTTTCGCTCACGGGTTGGCTTCAGGGCAACCTGCTGATTGCATCTGCCGCCGTCATGATGTGGACCATGGCGGTCTTTCTGGGTATGAGGTTGGGCAAACCAATCAGTCCGGCTGGGATCATCATCGTCGCTGGTATGCTCAGCGCTCTTTTTCTTATCGTGCTACCGGGCGCCGGATTGATCCTGGGTAACTATGCGGTATTCCTGGGTTACTCCCTGCTTACGATGAGCAACACTGTCCCGGGCGCTGCGATGGGAATAGTCGTCGCAGCCAATTTGATCCTAACGATTTTCTGGCTCACGATTGCAGCAACGAAATACCGCAGGCCTGATATGCCCGCATTCAACGCACGACTTGGCGGCGTATTTCTCGTCATCTGGCTAGTGGTCTCAGCGATAGGCATTCTCGCTTTCCAAGGCATTACACAACGAAGCATGGTTTCTTTTAGCGACCCAGAGCTATTGGCTACACAATGGGTTGCTGCACTGATCGCTTCGTTGATCGTTGCTTCAGTCGCCATTAATGGAACCGCTGTGTGCAACTTCTTGACGAAGAACGGCACCGCGTCGCGCGGCTGGCCAGATCGGATTCCCTGCTGGGCGGTGACGCTCGTTGCTGTCGCCCTTATCTGTGGCATGATGGCAACAGTTGGTTTCGGCGCCTGGCGGGAATTGTTTTTAGTCTTTGATCCTGTTAGAGAAATGGAAGTTCTGGACGCGCGCGCCGCAAAAATAGCGTGGGCCTATACGGTTGTCACCATTCTGTTGGCGTTGATTGTGTCCCGTGGAGTACTCGTCAGTACGATTGCTATCGCAAGAAAGCCGAACATAGTAGGCTATGTGTTCTTGATATTCATCTTTGCGGCTCCGCCAATTGCAGACGCGGCTTTTGCCATCGCGTTGGCCGACCACTTTGAGGAGCCCATGTTTTCATGGTTGATGGGTGGCTCCTCTCCGGGAACACTCATTGCGGTTTGGTTGGATTTGCCGATCAACCTGAAGCCTGGCCTGGCGATTCAGGCAGGCCTTGCGCTTTTCTCGTCCCTCCTTGCGTGGCGATTGAGTCGTAAGAAGCAGCCTGCGGATATGAGAGTCCCTGCAAGCGCGGCGAGCGACGAGTGATTGGCCTATCGCTCGCGCCACTCACGGCGGCGCATTCCCAGCAAAGTCAACATTGTAAGCGGAAAACACACTGCACCGACTGCGCCGCAGATTCCGGTGGATGTCATCCCCCCGTCCGAACCTTCTTCCACAATGGTAGCTGACAGCGTGTTGTCCGGTACACCCGCTACAAAGCTCCCGAAACTGGCAACGACAGCCCACACGGTATTGCTTTCCGCGTCGACTCCAAAGTCGCCGGGGATCATTGACGGCGTTCCAACACCTCGATCGTTCGAGCCTACCGATTCGTATCGACCCGTTTCATTGGCAAAACGCAAAACGCGTAGCTTTGCTTCATCAATACTCGACACGTCGCCCTCGGAGTATTCCAACGCTACTACAACAACGCTATCTACGGTAAGACCGCTCGCACTAATCGTAACGCTTCCGCCAAGAGCATTCTCCTCGACAAGTCCGGGGAACAAAGGCGTAATCCGGCCCGCATCTCGCTCTTGAGGCAATGCGTCATAGGCAATCGAAACCCCAACTGAACTGCCCGCTCCGCTTATCAATACACTCGGACTAATCAGGTCGCCGGACGAATCCGACGCCTGAACTGTCACCGAATCGTTATCGACAAGCGTCACATTAACGTCGGCTTGAATTGGCAGGTTTGAGAGGTCCGCACTGACATCTGAACCGCTGCTCGCGCTCACCAGGAGTGACACGACTCCATCGTCGCCCAAACCTAGATCAATACTAGCGTTTCCGCTGTAACCTGACGCAACCACCGAAAACGCGTCATCGCCTGCAGAGTCCAAAACGGTAACCGTCTGTATGCCGCCATCATCCACTGACATAGTTGCGGTCTGTCCGGCCCCAGCCGTGAAAGTGAGCACAGAAGATTCCTGTCCGTCCATTGAAGCTGGCAAACCCAGCAAAACCGCAAGAACAACAAGAGACCAAAGCTTGGGTTTCATTTATCGCGATCCTTTCATACACGCGGGATACTTTGGAAGAGCATCCGCATGGAAATACGTTCTGAAGCTGCGCATAAATCGTCACAGTTCAGTCCGCCCCGCACACGCGCGGCTACTTTTCCTATCGGTGGGCCAGACGGCCAAAATCACAACGCAAAAAACTTCGCGTCGGGCGGCACAATTAGCGGACGAAATAGTTTTATGGGTCTATGATTACAAGGACATTTCTGTTCTCGGACGTGCATGGCAGGGCTTCAAACCTGTGAGCGTAGCCCGCCAAAGTTGCTTTCCTGAGAGGCCAATGGCTACGAGGCACGTTGGTTCTTGAGGTACAGCCGAATCTCGGTTTAGGCGAAGGATGGGGAGGAATCCGATCCGCATAAACAGGTGGTAATGTTACAGAAAGTCACGCTGGCTTGGCTCAGCGGCGTGGGCTACACTGCGCAACATGTTAACGTTAAGAACAATCGGAATTGTGGTACTGCTTGCGGAGGTCGCGGTGGCGCAGCCGCAGTTGAAGATCGGCACCTGGCGCGCCTGGCTGGATAGCCCCGGCGGCGACCTTCCGTTCATGCTCGAAGTTTCGGGTACCGCTCATAAACCTCGCGTGCGGATTGTGAATGGCCGTGAACGAATCGATGTACCTCAGATTCTTTCGCGTGGCGAAGAGATCGTCTTCGACATCAACCACTACGATGCAACGATCAAGGCAACGGTAAGCGAAAACGGTACACGATTGGACGGGGAATGGGACAAACGCAGCAAGAACGGCAAATGGTCTAAACTTGCCTTTCATGCAGATGCTGGCGCGGCGCCGCGTTTTCTCCCGCCAAACGGTAGCAGCAAACGCAAATCAACCGAAGCACCAATCGACGGACGATGGTCTGTCATGTTTTCAGGCAGTGACGAACCAGCGGTGGGCATATTCCAAAGCAACAAAGATGGCTCGGTTTTCGGAACTTTTCTGACAGCGACGGGCGACTACCGTTACCTGGCAGGTGATTACACGAACAAGCGACTCAGGCTTTCCTGTTTCGACGGTGCCCACGCTTTTCTATTTGACGCCCGCCTGCGAAATGACGGCTCACTCAAAGGAGATTTCTGGTCACGCGACGCCTGGCATGAAAGCTGGACAGCACACCGCGACGAAAACGCGACCGTTCCAGACGCATTCGAGCAAACCGTACCGGCCGGTCGTGGGATGATTCGCGATCTTGCTTTCACGGATATGGAAGGCAAGTCCAAATCGCTAAACAACCCTGAGTTTGCGGGCAATGTTCGCATTATCGAAGTGTTCGGCACATGGTGTCCGAATTGTCACGATGCGTCGGAGTTGTTATCCGAACTTGATATGAAGTATAGAACGAAAGGACTTTCAATCGTCGGCATTGCATTCGAGCTGACTGGCGACTTCGAGCACGATCGCAGACAGGTACAGCGATTCGCCAAACGGCACAAGACGCGTTACCCGATTCTCCTGGGAGGCATCGCCGACAAGGAAGTGACGTCAGAGGCGATCCCCTTTGTCGATCGAATTCGGTCTTATCCGACCACGATCTTCGCCGACAGAACCGGCCAAATCCGATATGTCCATTCCGGTTTTGCTGGACCGGCTACCGGCGAAGAACATCAAAAGCTTCGCGCCAAGTTTGAAGCGATCATCGAAAAGTTGCTTGAAGAGTCCAGACAAGACGAGGATTAAGCGTAACAGCTACTTTTACCAAAGTCGTTATTCACTGCGTATCGCGACTACGACCGATCTTTACCCCACCAATTGGTGAACAAATTACGCTTGCCGACAGTGTTGCGCTTGCGTACGCCTAATATGACAAGACCAATCACGCCAAGCAGAAGCGTTGTAGGCTCTGGTACAACGGCTGCCGTAATGATCCGTACTTCATCGAGGCCGCCGGTCGACCGAAACGCATCTACCGTCAGAGTCCGCATATCTGCCGACAAAGTCATGGCATCTTGAAAGATGACTTCGAGACCACGACTGCCACGAGAATCGTACGAGGTTCCGGCAAGTCCAAGTACGGAATCCGACGCGTTCAACGAGGCCCCACGAACCATCACTCCGAGTATGGGTTGATCGAACGTGACGCTACCAGCTACACTTTGCGTGTTAAACCAATTGCCACGTGATACCGGGTCGAAATGCAGCAGGAAGCTGTCTACGGCGGTACCTTGGTTGATCGTTCCCCCCGACGCCGCAAGTGAAAACGAGAAAAACCGCTGGTAACTGCCAGCCTTTGCTATATCCACACTCATGTCCGTCGTTAGTGTAACACCTTGCGACTCAGCAAAGACATACAAGGCGCTATCGCTTTGCAGATCGCCCTGCCCAAGAGACACTGGCGTCGCACCAAGCTCTGCCGCACCCGAAAGGCCCGTGACCGCCCCTCTCGCTACTGCTGGTTCGAGTACGGCAAACAACCAAATTAATCCGATGAATAGACGTCTCATGATCCCCTCCAGAATCCAGATGCTCTCAGACTTGAAACTGCATCGCATCCAAACAAACCGTACGATATGATTCTTCGATGGGACGGGTCCTTCGTTTTTGAGATGTAGAGCCACGGTTTATTGGCCATCTCGAATCAGATTATTGGCATTGCACCGGCATTCCTCCACGATTTCGCCAATCATCCCAACGCAAGGCTCAGCCCAAATGTCTTTACGAACTTGCAAAACATCGCCGCGACCACGGAACATCCGCCCACAAGGAAACAGCAAGGCGTCCCAATAACAGACAACCCGTCTTTTATTGTCCGGCACCTTGACTTGAACCGATGTTTAGTATATTTTTTACTATAGTTAAAAAATGAATTACCCGAGGTAAATAGAATGAGTACATCGACGGCCCCGTCGCTTGGACGAGCGGCGGAGGACTACATCAAGGCTATATTCAAGCTCGAGCAAAACGGCGAGGCCGTTTCCACGAACCGGCTAGCGGAAGTCGTCGGCGTGTCTCCAGCAGCCGTGACCAAAGCAATACGCCAACTTGACCAACGCGAGCTGGCAACTCACGAGCCTTATCACGGAGTCTCACTTAGACCTGCAGGACGTAAGGTAGCATTGGAGATAATCCGCCATCACCGCCTCATAGAGACTTTTCTTCACGACATTCTCGGGTATTCCTGGGATGAGGTGGATGAAGAAGCGGAACGGCTTGAGCACCATATCTCCGAGAAGTTTGAAGCCGCCATAGATAAGCTTCTCGGCTATCCGAGCTTTGACCCCCACGGCGACCCGATTCCAGAACATAACGGCGACGTTGGGCCACGGCGAGGAACTTCGCTGGCTGGTGTTAAAGCGAATGACCGTGTGATCGTGGTTCGTGTTCGTGATCGTAACCCACAAGCGCTTCAATACCTGGCTCAGCTTGGCGTACGGGTTGGCACGGCCATTCATGTGATCGAAAAACAGCCTTTCAGCGGCCCGTTGACATTGCGTATCAACGAGCAAGAACGTGTAGTCGGCCTTGAGTTGGCTGACCATGTTTTTGTGGAGCACGATGCAAATGCCGCATAGTTGGCATATTCAATCTGTTGAACCTGCTGACAGCATCTATAATTTTCTTGTAATTCTTGTCCGGACAATGGGATCAGAGGAATCGCTTAGCAACCTCGACTTGCGTTCATCATGGAGTTAGGAATTGGCCACAAAAATAATCACAATTGGACTTGGCGTACTAGCCAGCTTGGCAGCGATCTCTGTTGTTGGGTGCGACCGCGCCGCGAATACTAATAAGCCTAAGGGCGAATCCAAAGAGAATAGCTACAAGATCGTAGGCACCGTCGGCATGGTGGCGGATATCGTTCGGAACGTATCGGATGGTCGCGCTGATGTCATTGGCCTAATGGGCGAAGGCGTCGATCCACATCTCTACAAGCCGACACGCAGCGACATTCAACGTCTTCTCGATGCCGACGTCATTTTCTACAACGGCCTGTTGCTGGAAGGCAAAATGACCGACTCGCTCATTCGAGCAGCTACTGCTGGCAAGAAAGTATTTGCCGTCACGGAATTGCTCGATGAGCAATTCCTTCTCGAGCCGGAAGAATTCGAGGGTCTTTACGATCCTCACGTTTGGATGGACCCGTCCGCCTGGTCCAAAGCCGTTGAAGTCGTGCGCGACAAGCTAACCGAGTACGACCCAACTGGTGCAACGACGTATGCCGAGAACGCGGAATCCTATGCCGAGCAGCTACGCGAGCTTGACACCTATGGGGCACGCGTGCTGAAGAGCGTACCCGCGCAGCAACGAGTCCTGGTGACAGCCCATGACGCGTTCAACTATTTCGGCCGTCGATTTGGCTTTGAGGTAATCGGTATTCAGGGTATTTCGACAGAGTCGGAGGCGGGCGTTCGAGACATTGAACGTCTTGTTGACCTCCTCGTGGAACGAAAAATCGGAGCAGTTTTTGTCGAGTCCACCGTTTCGCAGCGCAACATCAACGCTCTCGTTTTCGGCACCAAAGCGCGAGGCCATACTGTTGTAATCGGCGGTGAATTGTACAGCGACGCCATGGGCGCACCGGGAACCTACGAAGGAACCTATGTGGGCATGATCGATCACAATGTCACAACTGTGGCCCGAGCGCTGGGCGGTGATGCACCACAGCGCGGAATGACGGGAAAACTGGATAATGACAACTAGCACAACTTCAGCTATGCGAAATGTTGAAAGCGACTTTTCTACAACAGTCGTGAAGGCGGCGAAGCCGATAGCCGATCCTCGTCAAAGTCCGGTCGTCATTCGTGCGCTAACTGTTGCTTACCACCGAAAACCGGTTCTTTGGGATGTCAATTATCAAGCTCCTTCTGACGCGTTGATTGCAATCGTCGGGCCAAATGGTGCGGGGAAAAGCACCTTGATAAAATCCTGCCTAGGCCTTGTCCCTACCGCATCTGGGCAAGTGACGTTTTGGGGGAAGAGCTATGCCCAAGCGCGATCGCGGATTGGTTATGTTCCGCAGCGTGAGTCGGTCGATTGGGATTTTCCCGTTTCGGCGTTGGACGTTGTGTGCATGGGTCGATATCGCAAAATTGGCTGGTGTCGCCCGGTTACCAAAGTCCATCGCGACGCAGCGCTAGCGTGCCTGGAGCGTGTCGGCATGCGCGATTTGGCTAAGCGGCAAATCGGACAATTGTCCGGAGGTCAGCAGCAGCGCGTCTTTCTGGCGCGGACGCTTGCTCAGGAAGCAGACCTTTATTTCATGGATGAACCCTTCGCCGGTGTAGATGCCGCTACAGAGCGCGCCATTATCGAGGTGTTGCGTGAATTGAAAAGTCAGGGAAAAACTGTCATTTGCGTTCACCACGACTTGCCGACGGTACCTGAGTATTTCGATCATGCCGTCTTGTTGAATATGCGAGTTGTCACGGCTGGCCCAGTGAATGAGGTCTTCACTCCCGAAAACCTCCGCAAGACTTACGGCGGTCGATTAACGCTGCTGTCTGAAGCGGTTGACGCAGTTACTCGCGCATCAATTGTCAGGTGAACGGTATGTATGCGGGCCACATACTAGCGACGAATCTCCCCTCGCATGACCATACTAAATCGATTACCACAGTAGCCGACCAGTGGCCAACGTGGCAGGAAATTGGCACCACACTCACGCTTCAGGCAGGTTTCAACACAACGGTAGTCATCGCCGGAACAACATGGCTTGGTGTTGCTGCAGGAGTCATAGGCGTTTTTGCTCTTTTGCGAAAACGGGCGCTGACGTCTGATGCGATCAGCCACGCAACGCTTCCCGGGATTGGATTGGCCTTCATTGTCGCCAACAGTCTCGGCATGGACGGCAAATCGCTGCCCGTCTTGCTGCTGGGTGCAGCGATCAGCAGCGTCATTGGAGTAGCTGCCATCCATTGGCTCATAAAGAACTCGCGACTGCACGAAGATGCTTCGATAGGAATTGTCCTCAGCGTATTCTTTGGCGCTGGCGTTGTGCTACTCAGCGTAATTCAATCAATGAGAACCGGAAATGCCGCCGGACTTAACAAATTTATCTACGGCCAAACGGCTGCCATGAGCGTGACTGATGCCACCCTCATGTGCGGCATAGCCCTGTTCGCGACAATATGCACCGTCCTCCTTTTCAAGGAATTTACCCTCGTTTGCTACAACGAAGCATTCGCACAGGTGGACGGCTGGCCCGTTACACGGGTTGACCTCTTGATGATGGCTTTGGTCGTCCTGGTGACCGTAGCAGGTCTCCAGGCCGTCGGCTTGATTCTGGTCGTAGCCATGTTGATCATTCCGCCGGTTTCTGCGAGGTTCTGGACCGAGAGATTGTGGTTGCTGGTTGTACTTTCGGGATTCATCGGCGGACTTAGCGGCTACCTTGGCTCCGCAGTTTCAGCTCTGTTGCCTCGAAAACCTGCTGGCTCAGTTATCGTCCTTACCTCCGGTGCGATTTTTGGAATCAGCATGTTGATTGCACCAGCGCGCGGGGTCATCGCGTCACTTATGCGTCGCATGAGATTGCGGCTCCGAATAGCGGCGGAGCATATTCTTGAGGCCGCTGTAGAAAATCAGCAAGAACACAACAATCGCGATCTGGTGTTTCCAAAAAGCAAGCTCGATGAATTAGCCTTGATTCGCGCTTGGCCGTGGTGGTTTCGGAAATTCGTACTATGGCGGCTTCGCGCAAGAGGCGAAACGATAAAAGGTTCACATGGAGGATTGATACTGACACCAATCGGTCACGGGAACGGCAAACGCGTTAGTCGCAATCATAAACTGTGGGAACAATATCTCATTAGCTACGCCGACGTCGCGCCAAGTCATGTAGATTGGTCCGTCGATCAGGTCGAGCACGTTCTGCCTGAGGAATTGGTTAAAGAGCTTGAGCGAGCAATCGAAGAAGACAATACACCACTAATGGCAGGTAAGCTCTCGTGAGTGACGCAATTTACAGTTTCGTGCGTGTGGACATGTTGCCACTACTGACTGCCACCTTCGCAGCAGTTACATGTGGCCTGCTCGGCAATTTCCTGGTGTTGCGCCGACTCAGCTTAATGGGCGACGCTATTTCCCATGCCGTGCTGCCCGGTCTCGTGATTGCATTCCTGGTCAGCGGTTTTCGCAACCCTCTGCCCATGTTCCTAGGGGCAGCCATTGCGGGCATCGCTACCGTCGTCCTAGTGGAAGTCGTTCAAAAGCTAGGCAGGGTGGAACCGGGCGCCGCGATGGGCGTCGTCTTTTCCATACTGTTCGCTCTCGGCGTATTACTCATTGAACAAGCTTCGGCTCGACATGTAGACCTCGACGCAGATTGCGTGTTGCACGGGCAACTCGAAACGCTGTTTTGGTTCCCACCTCAGGATTGGGGGGAATTCATAAGCTGGTCCACATTCCTGACACTACCGCGACAGGTCACAACACTTGCGGGCATGATGATCGCATCGTTCATGTTCATCAGCATATTCTACAAAGAGCTTCGCATTGCGGCGTTCGATCCCGAACTCGCAACCACTCAGGGATTCCACGCTGGCCTTATGCACTACTTGCTCATGATTATTGTCGCCGCCGCGACGGTAGCATCGTTTGAAGCCGTTGGCTCCATCCTGGTCATCGCCATGCTCATCGGCCCAGCGGCCACGGCGCGTATGTTGACGGGAAGCTTACTGTGGCAAATAATCATAAGCGTCATGGTGGCTATCATCTGCGGCTCGTTCGGATACGCATCGGCGACTGCAATCCCAGCCGTGTTCGGACTTGATTCCGTCAATGCGGCTGGCATGATGGCAGTAGTGGCTGGCGTGACACTCACGTTGGCAATCATATTCTCGCCACAGTTTGGGATGATTACCAAAACACTCAGGTGGCGAAAACTCTCCATGCAAATTGCACTGGACGATTTGCTGGGAGCACTGTATCGGCTTGCTGAATCCGGGGCGGAATCAGCATCAATCACTCAGCTAGCCACAATTCTTCAAGGTCGAGAAATTGCAAAGGGAACATCGCAGGCTCTTCGACGTGGCTTGGTTTCACGATTCGGCGACATGCTCAAACTGACAACAAGTGGACACAAAGCGGCGGCGACTATAGTCAGGCGGCATCGCCTATGGGAGAGCTACCTCGTCGACAGAGCCGAAATGTTACCCACCGAAGTTCACGACCAGGCTGAGCAACTTGAACATGTTGCGCTTCAGCCTCCTGGCGAGCCGGTCACTGACCCACACGGGCGCCCTATTCCAAGGGATCGCGAAGATCGCGAGCGTGCGAACCAAACGGAAACAAAGCGGCCAAAGAAAAACAAACCGTAACCAAGGACCGCGCCTCCCACGCGAAGGTCAAAGAGTTAGAACGCTGCGCCCCCGGTTCAATAGGAAACTGCTCGGGCAAACTCGCGCAACCTTAACTCTTTGGTAACGACACGACCGAATGTCGAAAAATGTAATGGTCAAGGAATTCGCTTGCCATGCTCCGACAACTGTAGTAGGATACCTCCGACAGTTGTAGTAGACCTTAGGGAAAATATCTCATGACGTTAAGGCAATACGAACTAGGTGGGGCAGAGCTGGATGTCGTCAAAGTCCTGTGGGACAACGGCCCCGCTACCGTGCGTGACGTAATGACGCATTTGCACAACCGTGGGAGAAGGTTGGCCTATACAACGGTACAAACCCTGCTTAATCGGATGGAGCAAAAAAAATTCGTCTCAAGCAACAAATCTGACCTGGCATATGTGTATAAGGCTAAGGTTTCACGAGAACGTGTGACAAAGTCCAGGCTGGATCGGCTACTTAACCAAATGTATGACGGGGCGGCAGGGCCTCTTGTGTTGCAGCTCGTTAAGTCGGAAAAACTATCGCAGGACGAAATCGAACAATTGCACAAACTCGTTGACGAACTTGATTCGTCTGGGTCATAACGCAACGCGACATTGATACCATAGGAGAGACGGGATGGGCGAGTGGGCTTTCCCACTAACAGGCATGCTTTGGCAAAGCGCGATTGTGGTCGTGCCACTCGTTGTTCTCGTCGCCTTCTTGTGTCGTGTACTGCCCTGTAGACCGTCGACTCGCCACTCACTCTGGTTAACCGTTCTTCTGTTTGCGTTGGTATCACCTTTTCTTCCCCCCCCTTCAAGTTTGGGGAGCTTCCGAACCAACTCGTCCGCTGGCGATAGAAAAAGTCGCGCAATTTCGGAAACGGACAAGACCCTTCGCGCTGATTCAGGGATCGCCCCTGACGAAGGCTTAACAGTCCTTGATCGGCCTGGTGAATGGGAGTCATTCCGAGCAATCGAGCATGGCGAACCACAGGTAGCGGCCACTTCGCCAGACGTACTTTACGCGATGAACACAAGTAATGCCGAAATCGCGCCACAACCAAGAATCTTCGTCGAGTGTGAGAGTGAAGACGAAAGCAATTACGACAATCAAAGAGAAAACACGGCCCGTTCAGCGCCTGGCAAGCTGAACCCGCTCGCCCAAGCGGCCGGTTCTGGCGGGCCGTCTTCTTTGACTACAATTCCTTTGCACGCAGTTCGTGAGAAGAGGCATGATGATAGACGATTGAGTGATGAGCCGTGGCAATCACTGAAACCTGTGGTTCGGCTGGACTGGGGGCGCCAGGTATGCGAACTTGTCCAACGTTCACCTAAACCTCTTCAAATACCTGTAATAGACAACATCGCTTCTCCTGAAATGCATACAGAAGATTCCAAAGTTGCGACAAATCGCAAACCACTCTCTCGGCCTACTCCGGAGCGAGGTATCGCAGGCGCCAGCTATGGAACCATTGGTAAATATGAGCCGATCTATGGACATCCCACGCCAATACCATCGATAGATGCGGCATGTTCACTCGAAGATTCACCGAGCACACTGGCGTCACTTGCCCAATGGGCGATTGACTCATATCGCGTTGGCATATCGAGCTTAAGCCAATGGCTCGTGGGAATGCAAGGCGTGGTGGAGTCAATCGCAAAACTCCCTTCGTTCCCTACAGGGTTATGGATCATAGGTATCGCGTTGATCCTGGCTGGCAAAGCCTGGTCCGTTATTCGATTTCGCAAGCACCTAGCCAACACCGTTCCCGCAAGCGAAGAAACACACCATATGGTACAGACGATCGCCGCAAAGCTTCAACTGCGAAACGTCCCCAAGGTCTTCATGGTGAGTGCGTGTTTTTCACCCATGGTATGGTGTGGCCGAAAGTCGAAATTGCTACTGCCTATGACGCTCTGGTCGAAGCTGGATAATAGAGGCCGGCAAGCCGTCATCTGCCATGAACTTGCCCACTTACGCAGAGGTGACCATCTCGTCGTTTGGCTTGACCACCTTGTGGGATGTCTTTATTGGTGGCATCCGGCCATGTGGTGGGCGCGCAATCAACTGCATGACACTGCGGAAACCTGCTGTGACACATGGGTAACATGGATTCTTCCAAACGAGCGGCGCGCATACGCAACCGCTTTGATTACAACTAAAGAATATGCTGGATCACAATTACAATCGGTCCCCGTTGCGGGAATAGGCATGACTACTGGGCGAGCCGAACGATTTGCTAGGAGATTGAAAATGGTAATGACACAAAGTAAGCGACCACAGGCTACGATGTTTGGAATCCTATTAGGCAGCCTTGTGGCGCTCTCGGGATGGGTCGCGACCCCCGCACTATCAGCCCCACCGAAAGCAGAATCCGCCCAGATCGGAGCAACGGCTGTTCCCGTTGCAGCGATCGCAAAAACTGCGGATGTTGTCGCCGTCGGGAATACCGGCAAGCATCACGCGCATGCACATTCCTCCGGAGCGAACCACGCCCACACCTATGCTGTCACAGCAAGCGATAAGAAAGCCAACAAACTTGAAAAAAGGCTTTCCAGGCTCGAAGAAAAGTTAGACAAACTAGCCGATAAACTCAGCCGAACTGGCGATGGAGGTTTCTGGAATCGTGCTGCGCCAAAGGCACCAAGAACTCTGCGTACACCAAGGGCACCGCGAAGCCAAGGGCGCGTCATGATTCCCAGCCCGGAACTCAGGATTGATATGGCTCATGGAAAGAAACTTAGTCGCTCTTATTCGCTTTCCGCAGGCAAGCTCGAAGCACTGACGGAACTCATGGTTCGCCCAGATGTACCGATTCTCGTGCGCCCCGGCGACGACAGTATAGGCGTCCAAGGCACCCCACTCGAGCACGTTGCTTTTCAGGGTTTCGTGCATCTTCTTGAACCATCCGACAAAAAAATCGAACGAACCTACAGACTACCGAAAGGTAAACGAGAAGCAATTATTGAGCTTATGAGCCGTTCCGACGTACCACTACTCATCAAACCAGCAAAAGTAGGGATCACTGTTCAAGGAAACTCGCTGCAACAAGCCGCGTTCGCTTCATTCGTCAAAATGATCAATCCACACGGCGTGCGGACCACAAGGTCAACAACAACGAGTACGAGTACGGTAGGAACGACCGTTCGCGGTCACGGCGCATGCGGATCGTGCGGTACTTGCGCCAAGTCATGCGCCGAAGTAAAAAGTGATTGCTGCAAATCCAAGAAAGCCAAAAAGCAATCGCGCAAGGCCAAGAAGCAGAGAAAGGCTCGGGCCGCCGAAAGAGAACAAAGAACAAAACGACAGCTGCGAAAGGCAGAACGACGCCAACATGCGCGTGGCCGGGAAATCGAACGTCTGGTGGAAGCAGCCAAAGAGTCCGCTATGTCCAAGACACAGGTACTTCAAGAATATACACAAGCTCTTGAAATGGCCAAGGAAGCAAGAGAGAAAGCAACGGGTCGAGCACGTCAGAAATATGAGCAACAACTCCAGAACGTCTTTCAGGAACAGCAATCGCTACATGAAAATGCTCGCCGTATGGAAGAGCAAGCACACGAACTAGAGGATCAATCGTCGGAGCTTGAAGATAAGGCTCTCGAACTCCAGGAAAAGGCGACCCAGCTGGAAGAAAAAGAGGCGGAGCTTAGGGATCGTGCTGAACTATTGAAAGAAAAAGCTCAAATGCGTGCCAGTTCTAAGCAACACGAGCTCAACGCAAAGATCGAAGAACTGGAAACCGAATCCAAATCGCTACGATCTGAAATGGACAGCATTTTGAACGAAGCAGAGAATCTAACCAACCAGGCGCAAGCAGCAGTTGCCGAAGCGGGAGCGATGAATTCAGCGGCTGCAGCGATTCAAGACGCGGCGCTTGCCATCGAATCGGAACGCCAGGCCTCTGCATCGCTCCTTGGTGACGACGACTAGAATCAAACCGAACGTCGCACCTATTGCGGACAGTATTTCCAACAACGCGCCCACTGTACGCGCTTGACGGGTTCGAGTACAGCCAACTTCTGAAGAACCCGCATATTTAGCATGCAACATAAGACGTCGGTGCCGTCATTCAGACATTCTCAACTGTCGCATTAAGGTGTGAGAACGTAGCCCACCAAACCGAGGGGAACGCAATGAAACGATCGAGATACCTTACTCTGCTCGTAGTCCTTATATCATTCGTTACGATCGCGACGCACTCCCTTTACGCGGGCGAAGCTACGCCACAAGTTTCTGATCGAAAAGCTGACGCGGACGTTCGCGACTACTACGCAGGAAACGGCTTGCTCAACCGAGGCTACTTCGACCTTGCAGCCATTGAGTACCGAAAATTCCTTTCAAGTAACCCGCAACATGAAAAGGCGTATACCGCAAGATATGGGCTAGCCGTATCCCTTTTTCGAACTGACAACTATACCGAAGCCATATCGGAATTGAATCAGCTCCGCGACGATTCCAACTCGGAGTATGCCACGGAAATCTCAACAATGCTGGGCCAGTGTCACCTGGCACTCAATCAACACATTAAGGCAGCCAGCGTTTTTCAAGATGTCGTAGCAAAACATCAGAGCCATGATCTCGCAGACGACGCCGCCGTAGGGGCAGCGGAGGCATTCTATTCAATCAAACAATACGAGGATGCGATTGCAATGTGCCAGTGGATCGCTAAGAACACGCCGACCAGCGAGCATCGCGATCGAGCCAAGTTCTTCTGGTCACTCGCGTCGATCGGGCGCGGAAACTACAAGGCGGCAGCCGGCCATTTGGCACAACTTATTAGCCGATCACCGAGTGGCGCATTCTCAGACCAAGCTGAAATGTTGCTTGCCCAGTGCCATGAGCAAACAGGTCAAACGCTTGACGCTCGGCGACAATACGACACGGTATTGAAGAAGAATCACGCAACCCATACCCCGATGGCCCTTTTAGGCTTGGGTAGAATCGCATTCCAATCGAAGAAGCTGAAAGAGGCCGCCAAGTATCTTGATCAACTACTGTTGGAATTTCCAAGCTTCGCGCAAACCGTCGAAGCCAAAGTGCTCCGCGCACGGGTGTGGTTTGAAGAGAAAAATTACGCTAGTGCGCAGGGCATGTTGACCGAAGTTGTCAAATCGAAAACAGGCCCCAAAGCAGAAGCAACTTATTGGCTCGCCAAATGCGACCTGCGTATGGAGAACTTTGACAAAGCTGAAGGCCGACTGGCACAAGCAATCAAGGATTTTCCAACTACCGAACTCTTGCCGGAAATACAGTACGATCACGCAGTAGCCCTTGTTCGAGGCGAAAAGAAAAATGCCGCCATATCGGCATTACAGGCATTCTTGACCAAATTCGCCGGTCACGGATTGGTGCCGAATGTACTACATCTTCTTGCAAACCTGGAACTCGAACAGGGTAGATCCGATGAATGCATAAGATACGCCAACACGTTCATCTCGACACATCCTGAGCACAAACTCGCGTCGGCTATGCTATTCATCAGCGGAGAAGCGCACTCTGCCGCAAAAAAAACCGAAAAGGCTGTGGTCGCTTATGGCCGCCTCGTTGCAGAGTACCCGAAGTCGTCTCGCTTTGTTGCCGCGACGTATCGGTTGGGAATCATCCATTATCAGTTGGGCGAACTGGAGCGAGCGAGTTCCTTCCTCGAACAAGTCATTCAGGATGGCGCCAATGACTTCTTTGCCACAGCATCACAGGTGCTGGGCGACATTCATTTCCAACGCAACGAATGGAAACAGGCGGAGGCGTACTTTCGAACGTTTCTCAAACAAGGCTCGGACTCGCCATCCGAGGATGATACTTTCTTCAAACTGTGCGTCGCCGTGCAAAGACAAGAACGAAGCGACGAGGCGCTCAAGCTCTATGACAATTTCCTCGTTCGCTACAAGGAAAGCGCACACAAATTACAAGCACTCTTCGAGAGAGGTCAAATACTCGTCACTCTCAATCGCGCAAGCGAGGCCTCGGACATGTTCCGGCAGGTAATCGCACTCGACTCAGATTCGCAATTCGCCGCCTATTCTCGTAATCACCTTGGCGTCATCGCGATGCAGCAAAAGGACTACACAGCGGCCGCCGAGCAATTCAGCAAACTGAGAAACAGCGAATCAAACGCACTTTCGAACGACGCCCTGTTCCAGGAGGGGCAGGCGCTGCTCGCAAACGATAAATTTTCAGAAGCAGCCCAAGCCTTCGCGCAATTCCTCAAATTGCACGCTTCCGACAAACGAGCGGGGCTTGCTGCGGCACAATTGGCAGTTTGCTTTTCCAAGCAAGACGAATACGAAAAGGCGTTAAGCATGATTCAGCAGGCGACCAAAACGCTCAAGCAAGGCGACGAAGCCGATTGGCGCCCAACTCTCCTTTATGAAAAGGCGTGGTGCCTGAGGAAACTGAATCGCACTCGCGACGCAGCGGCCGCCTATCGTCGTTTCCTTGCGCTCGGCCGAACAGATGCCATGACCGCCCATTCTTTGCTGGATCTTTCGGGAATCGAATACGAAAACGATCAATTCGATTCCGCAGTCACTCTCCTTGAGAAGCTCCGCAACATCGCCAGTTCTGACGCCGTATCCTTACCACGAGAAATCCTTGAACAGGCCGTGTATCGCCAGGCTGTTTGCCAATTCAAACTTGAGCGGTTTCGCGAGGCTGCCAACCTGCTCTCCGAGTTTTCTTCTTCTTTTCCGGCTAGCGAGCTGATGAAGTCGGCTTGTTTCTTCGCCGGCGAAGCATTCTACGAACTCGGCGAACACGCTGCTGCGGAAAAGTACTTCGGGCTAATCGTGGACAAGTTTTCAACCAGCAAGAGACTCGAAGTCGCCCTATTGCGTCGAGGACAATGCCAGGCAGCTACACAGCAGTGGGCACTGGCTGAAAAGACATTTTCTCAACATCTATCGCGGTTTCCGCAAAGCGAACATTCTTACCAGGCCCAGTTTGGGTTGGGTTGGGCACGCGAGAATCAAAGAAACTTAAACGACGCAATCAAAGTCTATCAACGCGTCGTTGATACCCATACGGGGCCGACAGCAGCCAGGGCCCAGTTTCAAATCGGTGAGTGCCTCTTTGCAGACAAACAATACGCCGACGCGGTTCGCGCGCTTTTGAAAGTAGACATTCTTTATGCATATCCCGAGTGGAGCGCAGCTGCACTCTACGAAGCCGGGCGGTGCTTTGAAATGATGGGAAAAACAGTTGAAGCCAGAGCGCAGTTCAAAGCTGTCATGGAGAAATATGACGGAACAAAATGGGCGGAATTGGCGTCCCAGAAAATCTCCCAACTTGCAAGCGGCGTATTGCCAGGCCGATAGCCAAAGCTCAAAGGGTCCAGCTTGATTCTCCAAGGCTGCGGCGGAATAGACGACAGGAGTGAGACATATGACGGAAGCACTTAAAATATCTTTCGGAACAGTTTTGGGGCAGCTCAGCCCCGCCGGTTCGTCGGCAGCCATGACGCCTTTGGATTCCGTCCTTGATTACTTGACAAAAGGCGGACTAATGATGATCCCTATTGGCCTGTGTTCGCTTGTCGTATTGACCGTGGTTATCGAGCGATTGGTTAGTTTGCGACGCAGTCGAATCATTCCAGGGCTATTGCTATCCGACGTCAAACAAAAACTCCAAAACAACGACGAAGGCCGAAGCAGCGCCCTTAGTTATTGTTCCGATGACGCCAGCCCGTTGGCACGTATCATCGCAACCGGTATTCGACGACTCGGCGAACCGATTGAACTACTCGAAAAACACATTCAAGACACCGGAGAACGTGTCGTCCAGGAACTTCGCAAGTCTACTCGACTGCTCTCCGTAATTGCAGCTATCTCGCCGTTACTTGGTTTGCTTGGCACTATCTTCGGTATGATCGCGGCATTTCAAACTGTTGCCGTTTCCGGTGAGGCGCTTGGAAAAACCGAACTTCTGGCTCAAGGGATTTATCAAGCGCTTATTACAACCGCCGCAGGCCTGCTCGTCGCAATACCCGCCCTGCTCGCTTACCATTGGATCTGCGCGAAAGTCGAAAAGCTCGTACTCGAAATGGACAAGATCGCAGTTGATTTCATCGAGGAGTGCGCGATACCACATCAGACGCAACCTGTACAAACAGATTCCACACAGTCGCCGCCCGCAGATGGCAATGGTCGAACCTATTCGTCTTCGGCGACGAGAGGCGTCGAAACGACTGCCTAAGCGTTTACACACACGGACTTCGAAAAGAGGGACGCATCGATGCTCATCAAAGCACCTGAATTACAATCCACCGCAACGATCGAGATTACGCCGATGATCGATATGGTCTTTCTGCTTCTCATCTTTTTCCTCGTTGCCACAACGTTTCATCAAGAGGAACGAGAAATGCAAATAGCACTTCCTATGACCTCATCTGCCGCACCGCTGACATCTTTACTGCGTGAGCTGATCATCAACGTCGATTCGGAAGGTAAGATCATCCTCGGCGGAAGAACGGTCGATAGGGCCGAGCTGCAAACGACAATCCGCGAAGCGGTAGCGGCAAACCCAAATCAAAAGGTGACGATTCGAGGCGACCGACGAGCCAGCTATGCAGATATTGCCGCCGCCCTTGACATCTGCAAAGGCAATGGCATCCAAGAACCTTTCCTGGATACGGTTCCAACCGAATGACACAATCAGATTCCAAACCGGATACGTCTCGCTCTGCTTCATCGGCAAGCCAATGGGTCCGCAGGCTTCTGATTGTACTCACTGTATTCGCGTTAGGCCTTCTCGCAGCGCAGCTGTATACGCACTGGCCGCAATCGAAGGCGTTCTACACCGACGCAGAGACCATCCGGGAGCCACACGCAACTGCCAAGATTCGACGCGTTCTTTGGCAACCGCCGAAGCGACTCTCCGATCCTGTTAATAGCCTGGACAACGACTATGAGCCTCGCCTGACAGCCAATGGGCAGACCCTGTTTTTTGTCAATGGAAAAGCCGGGGGCAGCGCCGACATCTTTGTAAGTCGCAAATCGGCAACCGGCTGGTCCACGCCGAATCCGATCGATTCGCTGAACACGGAATTCGACGAACTGGGGCCGGCACCAACGAAAAGCGGAGATTCGCTCTATTTCTATAGTGATCGACCAACCGGCCATGGCGGTTATGACATATGGGTAGCACATTTGGATGGCGACACGTTCGGTGAACCGATCAACCTTGGACCTTCGGTCAACTCAGAATTCAACGATTATGGCCCAGCCCTTACCCCAGACGATGGAAGACTCTACTTCGCTTCAAACCGACCACGAGCCAGTGATGACAAACAGCCCGACCCTCATGCATGGCCCAGCACGATTCGCGAAGACTTGTTCCATCGAACGTACGACCTGTACACATCGCAGTTGAGCGACGCAGGGCCGGTGCCAGCTATTGCGCTTGATCTACTCAACACGCCATTCAATGAAGGAACTCCAGCAGTTAGCCCTGCCGATGATTTTGTCTATTTTTCGTCCGATCGGCCAAGCGGATATGGAGGCTTTGACCTATACCGCGCAAGGATATTGGATCAGAAATATCAGCAACCCGAAAACCTCGGCGCTGCGGTCAACACGACATTCAACGAACTGGATGCCGCGTTGCACATGGGTGGTTACGGCTTGATCTTCAGCTCGGATCGGCCACAGAAAGATCAAGTTGCAAACAAGGCTTTGACATACGATTTGTTCGAAACGGCATCTCGTGAAGTATTCGTGGAAGCAGAGACGCATTACGCCTCGATCGACTGGGCGTCCATTTGGAACGCTATAGGCCCCAACCTTCTTTGGGCCATCCTTGCGCTTCTCATGTTGCTGGCCATGCTGTCGCTGATGCAGGGCTTTAAGAATCGAAAGCTGAGCTTGATCGCTCGATGCGTACTCGCATCTCTGGCTGCCCATATCTTATTGATGTTCTTACTCAATGTTTGGGAAGTCACTTCATCGCTCGCACACGAATTCTCTCGTGGCGGAAAGGTTCGCGTCGTTCTCGCATCACCCGCACAGGAAAGCGGAACAACTTCTCAAATTCACGGCGATTTCACGCAGAAGATTTCGCCCAAGGTCGTTGAGTTTTCCTCGAAACGAGCATCGAGTTCGATAAAGCTAACTGCTGTAATGCCAATGCAACAGACGAGCCTGCCCGAACCCGCCTCGCCACAATTGACACCATTTCAGCAAGTTCATTCCATCGCCGATGCGAACGTGCAACGCCCGACAAACGTCAACATGCTGATGACTGAACAAGACCTGTCTCGTACCAAGCCTGTGCAATTCGCGACACCCACAGACATACAGGTTCAAAAATCGCCGGAAGTAGACGATTCACGGGCACCGAAAGCTGAACGGCTCGACGCCCCTGCCGCGCGACCACCCACACAAGCGCCGATGTCGAGCGAGGCTAAAGTGGCTATGATGCCCGTGTCGAAAATGGATGGGACACTCATCCCTCAAGAACAACTTACAGATGCCACAACTGTTGCACAAGATGCACGTCTCGCCTCTACGCGGAAGCCAACAAATCTTGCAGGTGAATACGCCCCGGCTTTACCTACGATGACAAGACTGGAGTTGGCAGATCAACCAATGGAGGCGGCGCGCATTGCCAACAACGAATCCAGGATGCAGATTGATACTCCTACTGAGCCAACAGAGGCTCCTCGGTCTCGAATGGCTTCGGCCTTCATTGAGACTTCGACCTCTGCGATGACGTATGAATCGAAACCAAAGCCAACAGACGCTACCGCCGATACGCTGGAAGTATCGCGGACCGTCGTTCCGGTGGATGCACCAACCAGAGAGTTGGCACACGGCGTTCCGGCCAACTCTGCTGTACTTCCTGAGATTCCCAACAGCCTCCTCGCACTAGGAACACCGCAAGACCTAGCGCCACGAAGCATCAAGGAAAACAAGATCGATTTTGCAGAAGTTGAGGCGAGTACGTCGAACCATCGCGTAGCGCTGCCGAAACTACCGAACTCAATTGCTCACCAGGTTCAACTGGAAACCGATTCG
This sequence comes from Phycisphaerae bacterium, assembly GCA_029260035.1. GTDB lineage: Bacteria > Planctomycetota > Phycisphaerae > UBA1845 > UBA1845 > OFTM303. The sequence goes on along the minus strand of JAJDEA010000217.1, from coordinate 26,461 downwards.
ATCCCCGTTAAGGTCACCAAGTTGACGCCAACCGCCCCCATCGGAGATGTCGTCGATTCTTTGCCCCACACCAACCTGGCGAAAACTTCTGCATTCGACCTGAGCGCCGCACGGCTTGCTACCCCCCTAGCAAACTCCACTCAACCAGCGCTTTCGTTGCCGAAAGAAACAATTGAGCATGCAAACCCATACGCACACAGGCGCGATTCAAGGCGATCGGAAATTCTCGCCAATCGCAAAGGCAGCAACGCAACCGACAAGGCTGTTAGGTTGGCACTACAATGGCTTGCTGCTCACCAAAGCTCCGACGGCAGATGGGATGGTCAGTCTTTTGACAAGAAGTGCGGGGAGTGTGGTGGCGAAACCAATGTCGAGACGGATATATCTATAACGGGTCTTGCCATCCTATGCTTCCTTTCAGCAGACCATAGCCACGTCGCGGATGGGCCATATCGAGGTGCAGTCAAGCGTGCCCTTGATTGGCTCTTGAAGCAACAAGAACCAGACGGCGATCTTCGCCCCGGTGAAACGATGTATACCCATGCCATCGCAACGATTGCGTTAGCCGAAGCCTATGCCATTACTGGTGACCCAATCCTGCGTGAGCCGATCAGGCGTGCGATTGATTTTTCCGAAGCAAAGCGAAACGAAGCCGACGGGTTATGGGGTGTCAACCCGGGAACACCCGCTGACACATCCGTGCTGGGTTGGCAGATGCTTGCGATGACGAGTGCGAAAACTGCTGGCTTCGATATACCGGGGGGCATTCATCGCGCGGCCAAACATTGGATGAGCCAAGTCGCAACGCCTGGAAAACTCGGCGCATTTGCCTATCGGCCCGGCACAGCCTATTCGCCTGCGATGACAGCCGAGGGCTTGCTCATACAACAATTGCTGGGAAGACATCCCGATGACCCGGACATGCGAGCATCTGCAGCGTTTCTCCTGCAAAACCTCCCAGACTGGAATGCCGAGCCCAATACCTATTACTGGTACTTTGCAACGCAGGCGCTTTTCCAGCAGCAAGGTCAAGCATGGGAACAATGGAATAACGTCCTGGTCAAGGAGCTATTGACAAATCAACGGCATGATGGTCGTTCGGCTGGAAGCTGGGATCCAACGGGTGAATGGGCCAAGAGCGGCGGAAGAGTCTATCAGACTGCTCTTTGCACGCTGATGTTACAGGCTTATTATCGATATCAACCACTTTTTGAAGAAGACGACCGCATCGACATACCCGTCGATGCGATAGGCAGCATCCGAGGAACCGTGACCAATTCCGCCACAGGCAAGCCGATTCCTGATGCCACGGTTCGACTGACATTGCCGGACCAGCCCGCAATCGAAGCTACGACAAACCAAATCGGTGGATACCGCCTCTTCGCCCCGGAGATGCCTCCCCATTTCGCTCTCTCCGCATCGGGAGATGGCTATACGCCGAGCAGCGTCAATGTTCCGTCATTTAATCTCAAAGGGGGCGTGTTGGATGTTGATTTCAAACTCGAACCAGCACTTGCAGGTGTCATTGCGATCGAAGCCGTTCCGGAAGTCCATCACCTTGGCGACAACAAGTTCGACGGTCGAATCAACAGCCAATTCCAAAAACGCGCCGAAGGCGATGTGTACGAGGTCATGTTCGCGGTAAGCGCAAATCAACTTACAGGCCATCACCCAGACGCCATCCTGACACTACTTGCCAAGGGCGTTCAATTCAGACACGAATTGTACATCAACGGTGTCCTGTTACCCGAAGCACTTGACCGCTCACCCCGAAACGGCAGCTTTGGCGTTTTCGAGGTCACGTTCGATGCAAACCTGCTTCAGGCTGGAGAAAACAGCTTTACTATTAACGCAGGAGGCACGCCCAATGACATCGACGACTTCGAGTTCGTCAACGTACAGATCCACTTGTCGCTTTAGTGGGCGATCAAGGCCGGACGATCCTTAGAAATAAGGAACGCGGCATTGCGGATCAAAATACAACCGGAATGAATTACTACCCAAGCGTTCCGTCAGAACGCTCTTGCAATTTTTGCATCTTGAGTTCTGCCTTTTCCAGGATTTCACGGCAATTCTTCACCAGGTTCATTCCTTCTTCGTACTTGGTAATCGACTCCTCCAGCCCAATTTCTCCCTGTTCGATTTGCGTCGCAATAGCTTCAAGCTGCTTCAATGATTCTTCAAATGACTGTTTTTTCTTAGCCATGATTATTCGAATAACTCCATTTGTTTGAGATTAACAACTTCCGCCTCGAAATCACCGTCCGCAAGCTCAGTCACTACACGCTGCCGGTCATCAAGTTCTTCGATCGAACGGATTATGCGATCGCCTTTTTTCGTACGCGTAATAGAAAAACCCCGCTGCAACACACTCTTGTGACTCAGCGCCGACAGTACCGATTCGCCAGTTTCTATGCGGGCTTCGAGCAATCTCATCCGAAGGCGCGCAGCCAGTTTCAGACGTTGCTCGGAGTATACCGCTTGCCCTTTATTTGCAGACAGGATATGTGTAGGTGACTTCCGGTTTAAGTGCGATGTTGCCCGCGCAAGCACAAGCCGTGCGCGCTCCAACCTACGCTGAATCTGTCGCGAGAAACGATCCGTCAAATCGTGCAATTGCGACCCACATCGCAACAAATACGCATAGGGTGTAATTTGCTGGACTGTCGCCTCAAGCATTCCCACTCGACGGCGAAGCAAACGCGTCCGCTCAGCAAGAGATCTATCAAGTCGATTTGACATCTCGTCAACAATTTGACCACGCCGATGCATCACTGACAGCGGGTCACGCCAAAATGCCACTTTCCCGGCGCTCTGCAATCTTTCACGCGCAAGGGTTATCTCAGTTGCCACGCCACGACGAAGCCGCGACTGCAACCCAGCGAGGGAATCTTTCACATCATCCAGCAGAGGAACAACAAGTTCTCCAGCTGCGGTCGGCGTAGCAGCCCGAACGTCAGCGACCAAATCGGCAATTGTCACATCAACCTCATGCCCTACTGCACTGATAATCGGAATTTGGCTTGAAAAAATTGCGCGGGCGACAACTTCCTCGTTGAACGCCCACAGGTCTTCAAGCGATCCACCGCCTCGTCCCACGATTACGACATCCACGCCACCCAACTGCGAAGAGCAAGAATTAATTTTAGCGATAGCCTTGGCGATTTCCGCAGAAGCGCCATCGCCTTGCACTCGCACAGGATAAACCAAAAGTCGTACGCACGGATAACGTCGTTCGATGGTTTGAATCATGTCAGAAATAGCAGCACCAGTCGGACTGGTGACAATTGCAATGCGCTCAGGATAAGCCGGCAACGGCTTCTTATGTTCTCGATCGAACAGACCCTCTTTCTTTAACTTGTCGCAGAGCTGTCGAAACGCCAAATCTAAAGCACCCACACCTCTCGGCTCCAACTTGCGCACATACAGTTGATATCGCCCTGCTCGCTCAAAAACTTCGACGGCTCCGGAAGCTACCACCTCCACGCCATCACCCGGCTCGAACTTCAATTTCGCCGCAGCGCTACGCCACATAACACAAGACAACTCACTCCCGTCGTCCTTCAACGTAAAGTAAAGATGCCCGCTCGAATGTTTTTTGAAATTGCTGACTTCCCCAACGACGTGAACCGTGCCGGGCACACCGGTCGCAATAGCGTCCTTCACAAGAATCGTCACCTGCGAAACCGTCAACGGCTGTTTGGTGCGACTCGAACGACTACTTGCAGGAGCGTCGATCAGGTCCGGATTGAATGGCAGTCGCTCCGTCATACGATCACCCATCTTCTCGTGAATACTTGCACCATTCGATACCTCAGCACATAGCGAACGCGCATCAGAACCTATGCGCCATAATAGGATTCCGCCGCAACACCGGCTTGAGTACGAACTAGCTCAACAATATGATCCACTTCATCGTTTGCCAATGCACTGGCAGATTCTTCGGCTGGCGTTCGTGCAATCGTGTACACCTGGACCCCCTTAATCTGGCCGCCGGCATTTTGTATTTCATTCAGTCGGCTGACATACGCGGCAAGCTCTGCCTCGTTCGGCCCTTCGCCATTCCAACGCAAAAACAGTGACTGAATCACAATCGGCCTGACGCGCGACGCCGCGATGATACCATCAATAACATGTTGCAGCGGGTAGTTAGGCCGATTCACTACTTGGTAATACGCTTCCGTGCCGGCATCAAGCTTGGCCCATACCTCTCCATTGTTTTCGTCTAAAACGAGCAGGCCCGCTTCGACCTCGGGTTTTGTCAAATAACACGCATCCGTAATGAGCACAATCTTCGTATCCAGGAGGCTTGCCTTCCTTCTGGCATCCGCCGCCAACCGCACACTTTCTTCAAATACTTTACATGTCGTGGGTTCGCCATCACCGGAGAAAGCAATGTCGTTTATCCGACGTAACTCAGATGGAACTTCGGCAAATGCGGGATCACGAAACAGCCTGCCTGATTTCGCTTCATCAATCAGTGCCTCAAGTTCGTCACTTAGACGGCCAATCTCAACACTGCGGGTTCTCGGCTTAGCGGATCGATCCACTTGGCAATAAATGCAATCAAAATTGCACGCCATATCAGGATTGAGGTTCACGCCGATGCTCAATCCCCGGCTGCGCCTGGAAATCACGGGATAAACGTACCAATTCTCTCGCCAATCGCGCGAATGAATTTGATGCTGCGGAAGGGGAACACTTTTCTTGCGTTCGTCGGTCAAGACACGCTCTCCTTACGTTGCCGATCCGGCCATCGCCCACACTATGATTGTAAGCAAGAAACGCGCTGAAAATCCACCGAATTGAAATGATGAATCAAAAAACCCGCGAGGCTCATCCTACTCTTCACCAGCCTGGTCGGGAATGACAACATTGTAATAATTGAGAAGCGTGCCTTTGGCTTGCTCAAGCCTTACCAGAGAAAGATTGTAGTCAACCATAGCCTGCAGCATGACACGCCTCGAATTGACCAGTGTTTGACGCGCGCCCAGTTCGCTGTTCAGCGTATTGATGTCTTTGCGCTCCGCACGCGCTACAATGGACTCGACCTGACGCTCATTGGCTTCCGAGCCAACCAGAGCAGTAGGAATCGCCTGGTATGCTGTCCCCACGTCTCTCACCGCTGTATTGACCGCCAGGATCAACCTTTCCATTCCATTTTTCAGGCTTGAAACAGCTTGCGAGTGAGCCAATCTGGCGGATCGAGATGATGCGCGAGGCCCTCGGTTTCCGATCGGCACATTGAGATTAACACCCACAAAATACTCAATAAAGTTGTTCCCCGTCAGTTTATCGAACGAACGATCCGCCGTACCCGCCAAGCCATCCACGGTATACCGAAAGGTCAAATCTAACTGCGGCAACTCTGCGTTGTGGGCTTGTCCCACCCTGATTTCATTAATACCAATTTGCAGTTCAAGCTGCTTTAGCTCTGGGTTTTTCGCCAGCGCTTCTTTGACTTCTGCAAAACGATCAATCGCAACATAATCCAACTTCGGAAAATCCGTTGGGACAATCTCAACGCCATCAATCAAGTTGAGCTCGGGGTCATTCATGGATGCGATAAGATTGTCTTCGGCATCACGAGCACTTCTCTTCCTTTGAAGAAGCTGCAACCGACTGTCCTGAAGATTAGCCAACGATCTTTCAATCTCGACCGGCGTCACATCGAAGTCTTTTCTTGCAACCAGGAACTTATAGATTTCCTCGTTTTCCATAACAAGGCGTGTCGTAATCACCAGGTCTCGGCGGGCAAAAACAAGCGACCAATATAACTCTTCGATGCTCTTGAGCGTATCGCGAACGGCAATCTGAAAAGCCAGATCACTGATCGATTTTTGCTTCTTGCTGACCCGAATTTCAGCTAACCCGTTATCCAAACCGAACCCGCGCAATAGTGGCTGATCCAATTGAACTACAAAATTGCTGAAATACTCCGGGTTTATCTCCTGAAACGACAGGGTCGTCTTCTGGCGGTTTAAGCCGTAGCTCGTTGTTATCCTCGACCCAACGGGCAAACTCTTGGCAACTCCGAAGCTGGAAGAGAACGCATCCAAGTCGGTCGACTGAAGCTGAGACCCCGTCGGCCGATCCACCTTGTTCTTCGTAATATTGGCAAAGAACACAGCATCGAACGCGGCCTCCGCAGCAACCACCGCCGTCATCGAAATCGGTGGGTTGTAACTTTCCACTTCGATCGAATAGCTGTTCGCTAGCGCGCGATGCAGTGCGTCTTCAAGCGACATGTGAACTTGCTTTTGTCGCTTGGTCGATTGAAAGATGTCCCGTACTCGGGCAGTTGCCTTCTTTGCGGTATCATCCTGGTTGGATTCCGCTCGCTCAAGCCAGAGTGCCGCCATTTCGTCAATATCACTGGGGTCAGGAATGTGCCAATCAAGGCGTTCCGGCGGAATGCGGACGTCCTTGCCATCAGCATTACCTTCAGTTGAATCTGCCATTTGTTGAGAATCGTCTGCCGTTGCGATCAAGCCACTCAACACGGCGATCGGCGTTGCAGCGATCGCTGTCGCATAAGCCGGTACAGTCAAGCAGGCGACACTTAAGGCGAATACTTTGATTACAGCCATGGTCCGTGTACCCTCTCTGCGAAAACGACAAGCCCGGGAAAACTCCAAGGCGACCGATGTCTGAACGTAGCGTTACAAAAGAACGCACTCGGCAAGTTGGGACGCCATTGAGCCGCACCTCGTCAGGTCCATGCTTGCCGCTAGCAGAGGTCGATAGTACCGTCGTTTCGACAGTGTCGTCAACTTGAGATCAACAGCCAGGATAGGGGACACAACTTTCGACGGCGCAAAGAGCAGCCTTTGCAATCACTGACAAAAACTCACAGCTGCACAACAGATTGGAACACGGAAGGCAATGAGGTTATGATTCGTGCTTGATAAGTCCGCTCAATGCTAAATATCACAGGGCCTTGCAAAACGCCCACAACTTATGAATGCTAAGGTTTCCATGTTGCGATCCTTATTCCGACGTCCGTTCTTCCGTCAGCCCTTGTACGATGTGTTGGCCTGTATGGAACCGCTAATGCGATCCAAAAAGCCTTTGCGATCCATTGTACCAATGCTCATCGCGATGACTGCAACATGGATTGTTTACGTTCCTATCCACGAACTATTGCACGTCGCAGGATGCCTGGTCACGGGCGGCACGGTCACAGAACTGGAACTCAAGCCATTGTACTTCGGGAGACAACTGGCGGAGGTATTCGATTTCGTCGTTCCCAAGGGCAACTACGGCGGCAGACTCAGTGGGTTTGACACAAATAACTCTGACCTTTGTTATTTGGCGACCGATTTTGCCCCTTTCCTGTTAACCGTTCTCTTTGGCGTCCCACTCGTCTGCTATTGCACGAAAAAGGCACGCGCTTGGCTTTTCGGGCCGGCGATCGTTCTGGGGTTGGCCCCTTTCTATAACTTGCCTGGCGACTATTTCGAAATGAGTTCTATCATGACGACTCGCATCGTCACATGGCTCCAAGGCGGCGGCTACCCTCCTGCCTACGAAGGAGTCCGATCGGACGACGTGTTTACTCTAATCGGCAATCTGGCCTTGAAGCCAGCGGAACTAGGATTGCACAGCGCTGGCGACATCGCAATTGGAGTCTTCTTAACAATCCTCTCCGTGCCACTGGCAATTCTCTTGGCATTCGCGACATATAGACTTGGAACAACTGTTGCCCGGCTCACCATCGGAGAACCCCGCCAACCTTCGTTCGTCAAAAACTAATTTCGTCAATGCGAACTCAAGGAGCTATCCAACTCAACTTATGACTACCACACATGCGACCCCCCCCATAAAGCGACGAACATTCTTGACAACAATCGCTGGCGTGTTCGGCGCAGCCCTGTCGCTAGTCGCCGGAATTCCGGTTCTTCGTTTCTTGCTCGACCCGCTCTTCTCAAAACCAAAAGATGCCGGATTCGTGCGACTAGCACCACTTTCGTCTATCCCGAAAAATAAGCCGGCAATCAAAGCTGTCATCGCAAGGAGAACCGATAGCTATACCGCATACCCGCCAGCTCCAATCGGTAGAGTTTGGGTCGTGAGAGGCGATAAAGAGCTGGCCCCTGAGGAGATTCGGTGCTTCCAGAGCATCTGTCCGCACCTTGGTTGTGGCATCGAGCATGAGACTGGCCAAGGCTTTCATTGTCCGTGCCATGTTAGCAATTTCAGCCTCGACGGCTCACGTCAGCTAGGCCCGTCGCCGCGAGGGATGGACGAACTCGAGTGCAGGCTCACGCCAGAGGATCAGTCCGGCGAACAATGGATTGAGGTTAAATACGCAGAATACCGAACGGGAACAACCGACAAACAGACTATTGCATAGCAACGCAATACTCCTCGCAGCCTTTCGGCCAGCATCTTTATAATCTATCCAGATAGTTGGCGGAACTTCAAGAGGAATGGCCAGACAGATGGCAGTCACTATGACGCACAATGCTGGTCTATCGCGTTTTCGACAGCCCGCCTTATCTTCTCGTGAACCTCGGCAGGCTGAGCAATCGACTGCCAATGAGACGGCAATTCCTTCGTGTCGTTGCTGACGAATGAAATCGTGCCGAGTTTCAAGAGTCTCTCAGCGACATCCGCATTGATGTAGGTGTTTCGTACATCAACAAGGAGGCACGATCTGATGCGCGCCTCACGGACGCCTTGCACAATCATCACACGTCGATTCGTAAGCACATACCACGTTGGCACCCACCTTACAACACCAATACCCAGCGGCACCATCGCAAGAAGCAGAAACATCTGCGCTGTTGCTGCGACGGACATACCTGGGATGGACGCATTAAGAAGACCAGCACCTATGGCAAGCGAACACCCGATCGCAAGCGGTGCAAGCGAACTGAGCACGGGCTTCCAGGCTGAAGGCTTGATAGCCAGCAATACGACTTCGCCGCCATCGACAACACCCGTCGGCAGCCCCGCCCAAACTGGAGCCATCTTTTCTGTGTGCGCAGGTGCCTCCGACATGGCGGTAGCACACCGAATTGTATTTGGAGATGAAAAAATCGCTTGCGTCATCGCCGTTATCCTTCGCCTTGCGCCGCCCCGTCGCTCGAGATACAGAGACAGCCGACTGACGGTTCGTGCGTTTGTAACCAGACCATTGTACTGTACTACGAATCCAACATCGACACCAAAGGATCCTCATCGCATTTTCGTAAACCGCATATTCGAGTTACGCCAGCGTATCATTACTCGTTATGCCGATTCCGATATGGCTTGCGATGTATTACCGGTCTCAACCCTATTAATCGACAATAAATAGGGCAAAGTTTGGGATTTCCGGAAAAGTGGGGGTTTCTGCATCGAATTTCCGTCTTTCCGATGCATTTTGCTGAATCAGCAAGGATCGCCAACAAAAATGCAAAGGAAACGACGCGCCAAAGACTATTTAATGGCAACGGGTTCCGCAGACACATTCGCCAGCATTCGCTCAAGCGCTACACGGGCTTGCTCTTTGGTTGCATGATCGACTTGGATCTGATTGACGATGCGACCTTCAACCAACTCGTCAAGCACCCACAGAAGATGCTTCAAATCGATTCGGTACATTGTCGTGCATAAACACTGAATACCCGCAAGTGAACGGATCGCTTTGTCCGGATGAGCATGCACAAGACGATCCACAAGATGGACCTCAGTGCCAATAGCCCATCTGCTGCCGGCCGGGGATTCGCGAACCGTCTTAATAATAAACTCCGTGCTTCCCGCAAGATCGGCTTTCTGCACAACCTCCCAGGAACACTCCGGGTGGACAAGAATCTTGCAGTCGGGATCTGCCCGACGAATCTCATCACATTGATTTGGCGCAAAGAGAGCGTGAACGCTGCAATGCCCCTTCCAAAGTAAAACACGCGATTTCCGCACCTGCTCAGCAGTCAATCCACCTTGAGGCAACCTGGGATCATAAACAGCCATCTCATCGAGCGCAACGCCCATGGCATAAGCCGTGTTTCGACCCAAGTGTTGATCGGGCAAAAACAACACCTTGTCACCCTGCTCGAACGCCCACCGCAAAACCGCCGACGCATTGCTACTTGTGCAGCAGGCGCCACTCTGCCTTCCGCAAAAAGCCTTAATCGATGCCGCAGAGTTGACGTATGTCACCGGGACAACACTTACTCCGCATTCCTTGTCAAGAAACTCCCAGGCCTCTTCGAGATCGTCGATATCCGCCATATCTGCCATACTGCAACCGGCGGACAGATCAGGAAGTATCACTTTGACATTATCATTTGACAGAATGTCAGCGGACTCCGCCATGAAGTGAACGCCACAAAACACGATGAATTCTGCTTCATCCTGATCCGCGCCGATTTGTGAGAGCTTTAGACTGTCGCCAGTGAAGTCGGCTAGCGCGATGACTTCATGCTGTTGGTAGTGATGGCCCAAAATGATAAGGCGAGATCCCAGCTGCTCTTTCCGCTTGACGATGGCCTGCGCCATTTCGTCTTCTGTCAATGACGCATAACGCGATGGCAATGGTGGCTGGAAAAGCATGGCGAATTCTCTCTCTAAATCGAAACGTGACGAAAAAGAAAACTACCCTTTAAGTATAGGACTCCAACATCTGGCAGGCAAAGGCCGGGCCAACTGCTCGTAGTCCTGCGGGGATAACCAACTCGAAGGCGTTCTGAAACCTCATCCCCAAGATTTGGAGAAATCTCTCCAAATTTTGCAGGCATCCCGCAAATCAGTCAAGAAAAGATGGAAAAATCCGCAATAAATGCGCAAAAAGTGTTGCGCAGACCAACCTACAGCATTCAACACATAAGGCATTCAAAAACCTACATAAGAAGGAGATTTCTCAATGAAAATAGCGAGACTTGCGACCGTAATCTGCCTGACCATGGCAGGCGCCGCCAAAGCGTCTATGGTTGACGCAACTGCAACATACTATATTCGCGTGGACCCTGCGGACCCCCAAAGTACGGTCGCTTATACAGTGACGTTTGAGCTACTCGAGTTTTTTCGAGGACAGGATTATGTTGACTACGATGTCACGAAAGCTACGATCGTCGATAACACCAACGTTTGGTCATGGGTCAAGTCCAACCCGCTGGTAGACACCTTCAATGGTAAGTGGCGAGTCTATAACGATGACTTTCTACAGCCTCCGTTGATCAACGGTGTCGCCACAGCCATAACGAGCGGCATTGACGATTTAGATTTCAGGGTCGAGGGCAACACGCCTCCGACCAGTGGCCCTTTCAACCCAACCGCAGCCCTTGACTACCGATTTAGGCGACTAGCCGAATCCGATCCGGATGCCGAAGAGGATGACGAATTCGTAGATCCGGAAATCGATCTCGATCCCTGACGTTTCGCCAAACGTCTCCTGATGATTCTAAGATTTTTGGTTATTGCGCTGCGGGTCGTTCGGTAATCCGACAGTTGTATGATTGCGTCCTCGTCCAGGCTGTCTAGAACATTTTCAGCCTCTCTAAAGTAGTCTTCACCTTGGACCATTAGTTCCGGTTGGTTTGATTCTGCCAACGTTTGACCCAGTGAATTAAAAGACAAAGCGAGCTGCAGTACACCGTCCTCATTTCCCAAGGCTTCCTGGGCTACCCTGCAAAGCTGTACGGATTTCCTGTATTCAGCCAAGGCCGCTTCACGCTGCCCCATTTTCTTATAGCATTTTCCCAGCATCCTGGTCACCCAGCCTTCTTCAAGAGTAACTCCTGCGTCACCGGGGGCGAGCTTGCGAAGATAACCCAAATCCCAACACGAAACTTCCAATTTCTCAGCAGCTTCTTCCCATTTTTCGCGGGCCATTAAGAGTTTCCCTTGCAGCTGAGAAGCAAATGCGTGTTGTCGAATTGACTTTGGGGAATCGGGCCCGCTTAACATCGACTCCGAAGCTATCAAACTCGCCTTATTAGCATTCTCTTTTGCAGCACGAAAATGCCCTCTGCCGAGTTCAATCTTAGCTAATTGATGATGGGCCTTGAACAAGAAATCCTTTGCATGCACATCTTCCTCGTCCAAGTTTCTGGCCATGTCGATAGCGCTTTGAAAGCCGATCGATGCGTCATTCAACTTGCCTTTATCCCTATGGGAACTCGACAACTTATCCATTGCGCCCATTGCGAGAGATGCTGCGTATACTTGCGCTTTTCGATTCAAAACCAAAGCATTGTGGGAGCTGACTAGCGACAGAACGATCGTGCAGATGCTAATGCAAATCAACACCGCAGCGAGCACCCTGTACTTTCTTACCACTCGCTTTGCGCCTCTGGCGAAGGTGATTTTCGCAGCTCTGACGGGCTTGCCGTTGATCGCCCGACCAAGGTCTTCCGCAAATTCCAACGCTGTTTGATACCGATTATTCGCCGACTTTCCCAAAGATTTACTTATGACAGCTTCAAGATCGCGCGAGATGTCCGACTTGGATAAGCCATACTTATTTTGTTCTGGAAGGCAATCTCTAACTCGCCGCGGCTCCTCAACAGCGATTCTCATCATCATTTGAGCAATGTTTGATGTGATTTCATATGGCATTTTTTGAGTGAGCACATTAAATGCGACGACCCCTAAGCCATAAACATCCGCTCGCAAATCAACCGATCCACCGATTGCCTGCTCGGGCGACCAATATGGAAGGGTTCCAACCACTTCGTCTGGTTGACCTAGCCTGACCGATTCCGCAACATCCAACTCCTCCTTAGCTAATCCAAAATCGATCAAATAGGGTCGCTCCCCGGCATCTACAATCATATTCGACGGCTTGATATCGCGATGCGTAATGCCGGAGTCATGCGCAAACTGAATTGCAAACAATATTTTTTGGAGCATCATCACTCGTTGCGATAAAGATGGATTGTATGTGTCACAGTATTCTACTATCGTCAGCCCAGGCACAAACTTCATCACGATATATGGTATCCCAGCGACTTCGCCACAATCGTACATGGGTATTATGTTTGGGTGCTCTAGGCGTGAAAGAACATCGATCTCGGAAAAAAGCTGCTGTTTGTCTGACGGACTTGAGAAAAATGCATGTGCCAACATCTTGACTGCAACGGGTCTCCCTGTGCTGACCTGCATGGCTGAGTATACGGCACCTTGCCCGCCCCGATGAATCAATTCGATCAACTGATAATCGTCCGTCACGGAATTGAAGAAATCTAATTCTTCGTTGAGAAGCGACTCGCAAACCGTTCGTTCAAGTTCCGGCATAAGCTCCGGGTATTTCGATTGCAATTGATGCCGGCTTACACTGCCGCCCGACGATCGCTGGGCAACGATCTCGTTGCAAATCGTTGCGATCCTCCGTCCTTTTTCTGACTGTGATCCCAAGTTAGTCATCGCTGCAATTTTCCAGAAACACTCGAATGCGATTCCGTATCCTCTTCAGTGCCATACTTAGTGCGGCACGAGTCATTGATCGCTGCTGGGCAATTTGCGTTACCTCGTAACTCTCCACATACCTTGCTCGAATAAGCTCTTGTTCATGCACAGGAAGCGCGGAAATTGCCTTCTTGATGTTGCGAATAGCATTGATTCCTTCATACATTCTGCTCGGCGTCTCTCCATCAACTATTGAGTCCGCGATGAACATCCTTAACGACGAACGATCAAACTGCGAAACATTGAATACTAACGCATCACCACCCCGCTTCGTTGTGTTTTTACGCCTGATGTTCTCATTGACAACATTCGCCGCAATGGTCGAAAGCCAATGCTTCATGGAATTGAGGTGCAACTTTTCAAATTGGGAAACTCTCGCTACTGCACGCACCCAAGTCTCCTGTAGCACATCGTCCAGGTCTATCTGGGATCGCAGGTATGGCGGGATCCGTCGTTCGATTGATCGGCCAACCTCAACACGAAGTGATTCAAGCTCATCCGAGACTTGAATTTTTTTTTCGATCGATTGTGTTGCGCGCATAGAAAAACCGCATTGTACTATAGATGGCTCCGAGACGGCCTCATCAAACCTTGGGCTTCCAGCCTAAGTACTTTCTTCCGAAAGTCGAGGACTTCTATAGCCGAATTGGCCCTGCGGCGGCTGCAATTGGGGCCTATTCCCCATATTGCACGGCAGCTTGATATGGTAGCGCACAGATTCTGGAAAAACAAGGATATTCGTTGATCGAGCGCGTTTTTTGGGGTGTCGTGCAGTCGGAAAACAGGCGAATCTGCAAGAATCTCTAGCTGGAAGTCGGGCGGCTAGATTCGCGGTTTGCAGGTTTGGCGACGTAGCTCTTTCCGCCGTTAGGGTTACGTCGCTTTTTTTCTATCACAATCCATAACTTTGGGTTATATCTCAGAATTCAGGCTGCGAAACCACTCAGCTTTAGCTCTCCCGGCGGGAGATCACGCCTCACATAAAAGTCATTGATTTTCTGGCGATGGAATTTCCAGTAGCCCCGAGCGTCGAGAAACGGTTCGACCTGGTCGCTGCTTGGCCTGTCGTTCTCAATAACAAGCACCCTTGGCTTGTATCGGTCGAGGCTTAGACCAGCCAACACGTCCATCTCGCCGCCTTCAACATCGATCGAAATCAGATCAATCTGCCACCCTTTTTGAGGAATCCAGGGGCTACCAAAAGGAGTCGGCTCGCGACGCTCGTTCGTAATAATCTCATCCATCGTCACAAGCGGGACTTCGATCTCAACAAGCTCCGCCCCCTCCTTCTTGCATCGCTCGATGTGGTCCGCGTCGGCTTGAAGAAACGAAAGCACTGGCACATTTTGTGCAATCGTAAATGTCGCAGTCGGCGGACAGCCAGGCTTACTGACTGCTGCATTGACGATTCGACTGTGCTGCCTGACAGCCGATGCCTTTTCGCAAAGTTGTCGAATAGGCTCAACGAGAATACCGCACCACCCCATCTGTTCGAGGAAGTATGTATTACTCAGGGTCACACCATCATATGCGCCGACCTCAATAAAATAGCCTTCGCATCGCTGGCGAAACACTTCCCAGAGAATCCGGTCCTCGCCGAACTGCGCTTTGAAAAGGTGGTCTATAGATAGCGTTGTCATGACGGAAAAATCAACTAATCAAGCCACTTCATTGTGTTGGCGACGGACATGACGGCGGCACGACAATCGGAATCGCTGGCAAACTACCCGATTCAGGAACAACGACATCCGACGATTTCGAAACCGTTTTTTGAATCATTGGCTTTTTGGGAAGTGTGCCAGCTTTGGTCAGTAGTTGTACGAGTGTCTCGATTCGATGGCTGAAAAGATGTTCCTTCAGCGTGCGATCTTGTCCTGCACGGGCTATTTCCATACGTTCTTTTGGATGGTCCGTGTAGTACTCAATTTTTTCCAACAAGTCGGCTTCGTTATGAAAAACGTCGCACTCTTTGCCAATCTCAAAACAATTGGATAACTCGGACGTTTCATACGTCAGCATAAACCCGCCATATCCCGTGATTTCAAAATGGCGGACGATCAGTCCGCACTCCCAATTCCCCTTGATGAGGTTCAGGCAAATCGGCACGCGCCGCATTCGGTCGTGCAGTTCTTTCATATCCCAAATGCGAGGCTTATGCTTCAGGCCATAAGTCTCGCCCCAATGGTCTCCCACGAGTTCAAAAGCGTCACCAAGTTTGTTGTGTAGAAATCGCGCGAACCGATCGCGCTGTTTGACCGCAAGATACGCGTTGTAGCTGAATTTCTTGTTGTAGTAGTCGATCGCCTTATTGGCTCTGGCTTCAAAATCGTCCGTCGCCGATAGCGGCTCGCCAAAATCATAAAGATCGTAGAAAATCTTATGGAATGGCACGCCGGGCAGGTCCGCTGTGAGCGCTGCAGCCGTGAAACCGGAAAAAAGTGAATTGGATGTGACCGTTTGATTCGACTTGAACCACGTCGACGCCGGATGCCCCATGAACGCCACTGTCGGCCCATCGGTTGATATCTCCGGCGGGCTGGTGTCGAAATCATCATTATTAACCGCCATCGGCATCGTTACGACGTTCGGCACACCAAGGCGCTTCAACTCGTCCGCGTGCGCAGTTTCAGGAATCCATTTAATCCAATCCGGACTCTCCAGCAGCTGCCAATGTTCGAGCCAACTGGCATTAGCCATGGTCGAAGTAATTGGGTCGAGATAACAGGCGACGTATGGAATCCCCATGATCGCGTTGGTCATCGCAGCCTGTTTGGGGTCGTTCGGCGAAGGTGACAAGGTCAGCGCTTCGGTGTTGAAGTCAAGGATGAGATCAATGTCGTTTTTTTCCAGAAACGGCATGAACTTCGCGCCATCCCCAATTCGCTCTGGAAGCGAACGATGGAAATCTCGGTTTGGCAATTCCGGCAACAAATAAGTATCAAAACCCGCCTCGCGACTCGCCCTTTCGAGCTGGGCAGTAACAGCTATGCGCAGTGGACGTCTCATCACAATCTCCTATTTCTTCGCGTACAGCGCGTCGCCCCAATTGTGCGGCTGATCCGAGGGGAATATGGCGGCCCGCTCATAGCCGTTTTGTGTCATGAACCCGTCAATTTCGTTTAGCAAGGGGGAATCTTTGTACATCGGCACAAAAGACACTTCGAGCGTAACGAGCCTCGCGCTTCGCAACAACTCCTTCGCACCGTGCAATGCTTGAAGCTCGCTGCCCTGTACATCGAGTTTAATGAGGTCAACACGTTTTGGACTGATGTCATTATCTTTACACCAGGAATCCAGCGTGCAAACGTCGATCTCCTCCTGCCCTGTAATTCGCGTCCATTGCGCGCAGGGGTTTCCCGCCTCAAACCCCAGCAGAGAGTGCGCCTCTGAGCTATGGGTCAGGTTGATGACAGCCTTGCCATTCTTATCACCAACAGCCTTTTTGATCGGGTTCACTTTGATCGATTTGCATTTCTCAGCAAGCGAGTCAAAGGCCTCGCGAACGGGTTCGAAGCTGTGTATTTCAGACGAGGGGTAAAGGTTTCTGAGGGATTCAGCGGTTTGGCCAACATTGGCGCCGCAATCCAACACAACGTCTGCCTCCGGCAAGATCGCCCGGCATGTTTCCCATAGGTTCCCTGTCGAGTATTCGACGGGAAGCTTTTTAAGCCCGGTCCATTGCAGTATTTTTTCAAGGCGATGACTGAACATGTGTTGAGATAGAGTTCTCGCCTGCCCAGCTCTGGCGATTTCCATTCGCTCGTCTGGATGGGCCAGGTAGTAGTCAATTTTTTGGGCCAATTCAACCTCGTCTCGAAACACAGCGCACTCCCTTCCGACATCGAAGAGTTCCGCAAGCTCAGGTTGGTCTTGGCACAACATGAACCCACCCGCAGCTGTGATTTCGAAATGCCGCATGTTTAGCCCGGTCTCGGCGTTACCATTGACGAAGTTGAGGTTGACAGCGGAGCTTCGGAAATGCTCGAAATAGGCGTCCGCGCTTGGGAAGGGTGCTTGAGCGGACAAGCCATAGGCAGTATCCCACCCCCTGCCTATCAAATGAAAAGTGTCGCCCATCTTGCGCTTAAGAAAAATGACATAACGGTCACGATTCTGCAAACAAAGGCTCGCGTTGAAGAATAGCTTTGCGTTAAAATAGGCGATGGTCTTTTGTAGCCGAGTTGCCTGGTCGTCTTCCTGCGCAACAGGCAACCCCAGTCCATACCAATCATGGTAGGCTTCGTAGAAGGTGCTTTGAGGCGACCCGGATCGCAACGCAGTTGCCAACGTGCCGGCAAAGAGGGAACCCGTCGCAACCGATGCGTTAGACGAAAAATAACTCGTGTTTTGCGCACCGACGAACGAAGCCTGCTGCAGTTGCTTGGCAGGATCAATCGGAGAAGTATCGTACGCTCGATTGGGTGCAGCCATCGGAAGATGCACCACGCCTGGCACCCCAAACCTTTGCAGCTCGATCACCTGCGCCCGATCCCATACCGCTTTGAGCCACGACTCGCTTTGCAGACATTGCCAGGCAGCCTCCCAGCCGATGCCCTGAAACGCCGTCGTAAGCGGATCGACAAAATGAGAACATAATAGACGCCCTGCAGTCTCATGAAGCATCTGCAGATCAGTTTGAGCTTCCAGGTTACGGAGGAACGCTAATCCGGTACCCCCGTTATCTAACATGAAACTCGAATTGTCGTCTCTGAGTAAAGGAGCGAGCGTTTGGCCGTTGGCAAGACGACTGCCGATATTGGCACTGTACGGGCTGGCCTCGGACATACTTTGCGTGGGAAGATCGACGACATCGATCTCCAACGCGTCGCAAGCACCCTTCCACCACCCCTGCGGGAATAAACCAATGCGTGTCGTCGTCATCAAGCCATTCTCTTAGCCTGGGTTGCGCACAGCAGGACTATCCGATCCCGTCTCCGCCGTGATCGACCCGCGTGTCTCTTGATATCGGAATATCACACGCAACTTGTTGAAGCGAACCGTAGGTCTCTGATAAGCGAATCAAACTCTTTTGGGGTAAAGCTCGAAGCCGTACGGAACTGAGCCATGCAAGACTGTTTTCAAAACATTTGAAAACAATTGGAACATGGGATTCGATAGGCTAGAATTCGTCCGCGCGAGGGATGAGGTCAGTCGTGTATGGGAAAAGGTCCATGAATCCGAGGGCCTCGATGGAATAGAGCTTGCTGTGACATGAGAAACTCATGAGCCATCCGACCTTCACACTCAACAAACTCTATCAGCCAATCCAGCATGATTTGCTGGCTGTCGAGCAGGTCTTCGATCAGGAACTAAACACCGATCTGCCGTTTGTAGCCGATCTTTGCGAAACGATTCGTTCCTACCGAGGCAAGATGCTTCGTCCCGCATTAACGCTGCTCGTTGGTCGTGCGGTTGGCGAACTGACGCCCGCACACCACACCATCGCCGCAGTCTTGGAAATGGTCCACATGGCAACCCTTGTTCACGACGACGTTCTTGATGAAGCTACGCAACGCCGTGATCAACCTACCGTCTCGTCTGTCTCCGGAAATGTCGCAGCCGTTTTGACCGGGGATTTCCTGATAAGTCATGCATTCCACTTGTGCAGCAGCCTTGATAGTCAGTTTGCCTCCAGGCAAATCGGAGCCACCACCAATACGGTTTGCGAGGGGGAACTGCTGCAAAACGAGATGGCTGGCGATGCGACATCGAGCGAAGAAGTCTATTTTGACATTGTTCGGCGGAAAACTGGTTCGTTGGTGTCGACAGCAAGCGAACTTGGCGCTCATTTCGCGGGCGCCGACCCGGAACTATGCGAATCCATGCGTTCCATGGGCATGTCTGCAGGTGTTGCGTTTCAAATCGTCGACGACATATTGGACATCGTCGGCGACGCAAACGAAATGGGCAAAACACTCGATCGTGACCTGTCACTCGGCAAGCTTACGCTCCCAACAATTCACTGCCTGGCTAATGCCAACGAGCAAGTCGCGGCCCATCTACGCAAGGCTGTCATCGAAAAGAGACCTTATCGCCCTGAACAGCTACGGAACTGGCTCGATTCAACCGGATCCATTGATTATGCGTTATCGACTGCTCGTGGTTTTGTATTGGAAGCCATGAAGAAACTGGATTTGCTACCACCCAGCGAAGCGAAGCAATCGCTCACATCACTGATTGAGTTTATTCTGCAGAGGCAATCGTAGAATAAGCGTCAAGAAATCTGAAACCACCATAGGCGGATCGCAGGAACGAAAACGCAAGCAACACCCACCTCTCGCCACGAATAAACGAGACACCGAAAGGCCTGCCACATCGACTTGAAATAGCGTCTATCGTTTGGAGAACTGGAACCGACGTCGTGCGCCACGCTGCCCGTACTTTTTCCGCTCGACTTTACGAGCGTCACGCGTCAACAGATTGGCATCCCGCAAACTGGGAGCAAAGGATGGATTGATTTTCATGAGAGCGCGAGCAAGACCAAGCAACACCGCGCCGCTCTGCCCAGTCGTTCCCCCACCTCTTACATTGACGAAAACGTCGTAGGACTTCAGAGATTCTGTTACGTCCAAAGGCTTGCGAACCGCAAGGCGGTCCCAATCAAGGCGGAAGAAATCTTCAAGCTCTTTCTTGTTCACGATAAACTTGCCATCACCGGGTTTAATGCGAACGCGCGCAACCGCAGCTTTCCGTCGACCGGTCCCCCATGTATACGGATTATTGACCGTTGATTTTTTCTTCTTGACGGGCGACTCAACAGGAACGACGACATCACCTGCAGGTTCCGAAACTGGGGTAGGCTGATCACTCACAGGCTAAAGTCTCCACCGCAATGGTCTATTGCCCCGAAAGCACCATCGGCTCGGGTTGTTGCGCACCGTGCGGATGGTTTTCACCCGCGTAAACTTTTAACTTCATTAACATCTTTCGAGCTAATGCGTTCTTTGGAAGCATACGACGCACTGCCTCTTTGATGATTCGCTCTGGATGACGCTCAAGAACTTGACTGTACGGAATTTCCTTGTAGCCGCCAGGGTAGTATGAATAACGAGGATACACCATCGTCTCGGCCTTTTTGCCCGTGACGCGAACGCGCTCGGCATTCGTTACGACAACAAAGTCCCCAGTGTCAACATAGGGCGTATACGTGGGCTTGTTCTTGCCCATCAAAACCATCGCGATTTCCGTAGCCACGCGACCCAAAATCTTGTCCGTCGCGTCCACATGATACCATTTCGGGTCCACGCTTGCGGGTTTCGCGAGATAACTTGATATACGACACTTTGGCATAACCGATTCTTCCGTTGCTCAACAGCGTTCAACACACAAGGAACCGAGCAATGTAGTGGATTTCGCACTCGCGTCAAGAGCGCAATCGCTCCGGAAATCCACTGACCGGCGTCTTTGCGGATCGCAGTCTGAATCGCGGCGATTGGAGCTGACTACATGTATTTAATAACCCGTTAGTTTCTATTCTCGAAGATATTGGACAACCCGCCGAGAATCGAGCCTTCACCCTTGCCTCTGGGCCCAACGTTGGCCAGGATTCGGCCAGCAAGCCTCGTAAACGGTAGCGATTGCACCCAGACGGTCCCAGGCCCTCGAAGTGTCGCCAGGAACAGCCCTTCACCGCCGAAAATCGAATTCTTGATCCCCCCCGTAAGCTGAATGTCGTAATCAACGGAAGGCTGCAACGCGACAAGGCACCCGGTATCAAGCCGGAGCGTTTCGCCGGATTTGAGTTCACGCCGATGGATCGTCCCGCCCGCATGAACGAAGGCGATGCCATCCCCGGTCAGCCTTTGGAGAATGAACCCCTCCCCGCCGAACAAACCGGCCAGAATCTTCTTCTGAAAGGCAATACCAATCTGCACGCCTCTGGCGGCACACAGAAACGCGTCCTTCTGGCAGATAATCTCGCCGCCGATCTCATCGAGATGCATGGGAATAATCCGACCCGGATACGGTGCTGCAAAGGCGACCTGCTCGCGCTTGTTTGACGTTGCTCCGAAAGTCGTAAGGAACAGCGACTCGCCTGTGACCATCCGTTTGCCTGCATCGAACAGCTTACCGAAAAGCCCCTGATTCTTACTGGGGTCGCCGAAGACGGTTTGCATCTCAATACCATCCGACATGTACATCATGCCGCCAGCTTCCGCTACGACGACCTCATCCGGATCGAGCGTCACCTCAACAAACTGCATGTCATCGCCATGTATCTCATAATCGATCTCGTCCGCCTTCCTCTGCTTAGGCGCTCGAGGCGGAGGTGATGCTTTCATGCTGACCGCCCCCAATGAAGCGACATGCCTGGCTTCAGTCCATTCCGGCGCACCAGGCCCCCACACCAATGTCTTTGGGCCATGCGCGTCAGGCAGCGCAGACATCATTGCCTCCTGCGACACAGGCCCAACCGTCTCGCCATTTTTCACATAATACCAGCCGTCGTTGCTTGCCATTTCTGTCACTCCTTGGGCGCTAGAGGTAATAGACCACGCTATTGCGCAGACTAACGCAGGTCAGGCTTGTGGTACAGCGGCTTCGCGAGCTGGCGGGGCAAAACGTTTCGAGTCGATAATTGGGACCAACGATCGCCTGACAGTCTGGTTCTGCGTCCGAAAAAATCACCCGTCCGAAAATGATTACATGTGAGAAACTCTGAGGGGAAACAGGGTTTCGATGATCCGATAAGGCGAGGGGATATTTCATAAGGCTTTCCCCTTAGCCGATAGCGTCATCAAGGAATTCGGTTTCACACTATACGTCTTAAAGGGGCAAACGATGGTAGGTGTAGGATCAAGCTTTTTTTTCCAACTTCCAAGCAAGTCTGCAAAGCGCACGCTTCACCCAGCCAAAGTCGCAGGCCTAATTGAAGACGTATACACGGCTGAGGCAGAAGAAAACGATTTGCCCGTAGAGGAAGGCCAGGACTTTCTCATCTACTTCGAAAAAGGCCGGGAGTTTATGCAACAGTCCGCCCATATCGAATGCATTGAAGAAACAGAGCCGGAACTATTGTTCAGCTTCAAGGCATTAGGCAAACCCGTTTCCGCCGAGGGGCGTCAGCACTACCGCGTTTCCACCGTCATGCTCGAACTGGATGCGTCCTTCGGGGATGAAACGAGCTGTTCGGTCTTAGATGTCAGCCCAACGGGATTTGCGCTCATCGCCAACGAGCATCATGGCATCGGGTTCGTACTCGATACGGAAATCGCTTATGGCAGCGAAAAGTATGGCGGAAACGTCTGCATCCAAAGCGTTACGAAGCTCGACAGCAAGCGAATTCGATACGGCGTCCACTGCGTTGAGGGCAGAAACGCAAGAGGCACCCTCGCAGACGGCCTGCACAAACTAAGCGCGAAAATACAGCGTGAGCAACTCCAACGACTCGCAGGCACTGCTTGAAAACTGTTTATGCCAAACGCATCGCGGCTTGAACAACATCGCAACGGACGCCACTACGCGCGATGAAACCATTGCGAAAAACTGCCTGTCAGCACTTGGCGGCACGTCAAATCGGCCAACCTAACTCCATCAACAAGTAAAGGTTTGCCAGCTCGCCGACGTAAGCGAACACCGATCCGAAATAGAGAATACCCGTCGCCGACTGCGTTGAACGTAGCTTGACACAATCCGCGACCATATATGCAAACACCGCAACCGAGAGCAGACCCACCGCACCCCTCAACGACAAGACAAGCCATTGGTTTGCTATCGGCGCAGGCAATCCCACCGATGTCATTAGCACCGTCGAACCATCTAGATTCCCGCCGTGAGAAATCGACAACGCAACGCCAATACTAACCAGTGCGAAGACGATTCGGCAGATGATCGCCAGAGAAAGAACACGGCTAAAATGCTGCAGCGGCGCGATCGTCATTTTTGTCGCGGTAAGGTAAGCATGTCCCAGGAGCCACGACAAGGTAATGCTCCCCAATAGCATCGCAGCTAGCAATTCGTTCCCGACAAGAAGTCCGGTCGCCAGTCGGCTATAATCTCCAGGCACAGATAGAATGGCTGCAATAATTCCACATACGCCGCCGACAAAGCAAACTGCTCGCTTAAGCTTCAAGAGGTTCGGGCCTGAAGGGGCGAGAAACACAACCAGCATGGCACAAATCGCCATCGCAATCCCAAGCCCCGATGCCAAGGTATGCGGTGAATTCAATGCAAAACCGTCACTCTTTATACTCCACGCCGTAGGAAGTGCCGCCGACGCCAGAGCCAGGACACCGGCAAGTCGAACGAATCGCCAGGCAATCTCGTCAAGCCTCCCCGTTGCAAGCACACCGAGCAGGCCACCCGCCAATGAATATAGAAACGAAACAAACATCTCAAGACTCTCGTTACAACTCCTGCAACTCGGCTTGCGCAAACGAGGCAGGCCCGGGGAGCATTGTTCAGGACGGGCTATTCTCTGGGTAGTTTGGTTATGTTGCAACCACGACGTTTAGAGCGAGGTTGTATAGCATGTGATGTGAACGCAGTGCTATGCTGTATCACGGATGATTTGATGGATTGGGCGAAACTCGAGTCGTGTGCCACTGCTCTTGAGCAGTGTTCTCCAGACGCCCCGGGACGCGATTCGCACTGCTCAAGAGCAGTGGCACACATCTCAAACCATCGTAGACAAAGCTCTAGCACAACTATGTGTTCGCACGGAGGCGGGCAGAGTCGCTTGCGTTTGTTTGGGGAGGAACAACCGATCGAGCAGGTTGCGACCGAACAGCCGTCGCCCCGGCTACAATTCGCTCAAACTCATCCAGATGGAATCCCCAGTTGAAATAAGTAGCAACGTGAAGTCTGGCGGCGATTCCCATTTCGTGCCTTTTGCCGCGATCGCGCAGGAGTCCGACGATTTCGCCAGCCAAACCGTCACCCGTATCCGCAATAAGACATTCCACGCCATGGCGACCACCGATGCCAGTCGCCGCTTCTGGTGTCATCACGCTCGGCAACCCGGCAGCCATTGCCTCAAGCACCTTGTTTTGCAGTCCACGAGCGATGCGCAGTGGCGCAACGCTCACATCGAATCGCTGGAGTTCCGGTGCCACGTTCTCGACCTCCCCAACAACACAGACGCCGGGGATCCGTTCGAGACGCCTGACGCTGCGCGTGGCCGACCGCCCTACAATTCGAAATTCCGCCTCTGGAAACACGGAACGAATAGCAGGCCAACTACACTCCGCGAACCACCGTACAGCATCGACGTTCGGCTTATAATCCATCACGCCGATGAAGCCGACGGTCGGAGGATTTTTGCGCTTTTGGAAATCAGCGATTGGATTAACTGCTTCAAGGCTTTCGACGGAAGGAAGCTCTACCCCATTTCCAACAACGCTGATTTTGTCGGCAACGCAAGCCTCGCTCAATACTTCGCGTTCAGAATCAGTGATGAGTAGGGAAGCATCAAACTCGCGGATCCATGCCAGCTCTTTCCTGAATAGACGCCGGCCTTCCATTCGATATGCCAGGGAAACCGGAAAAGGGGAAAAACTCGCATATTCAACCCATTTTTGACTGTCGAGATCGCAAAGATCAAGAACGCGTTTTTTGGTGGGACATCGGAGGGCATAAGGCGCCATGCCAGACGAAAAAGCGACGACTACGTCGAACGGAATGTCGTTCGACAATTGCTCAACAACCCTTCGCATTTTTCTGTTTTCGAAATACGACTCCGTCAAAGTTCTGCCGCGCGCCATGCTGGCAATGCCCTTCATTAGCGCAAACTTCGGATTCAAACGGACAGCTATTACGTCCTCGCAGATCTCTCGCAAGCCATCGACATGCTGCTCGTCTCGAGCATCATCTAAAAAACATACACACCACACTTTATGGCGTCGAGCAAGTCTCTTGATCTGATGAAATGCGCGGAGCTTGTCACCTTTGATCGGTGGAAACGGAATGCGATGGGCTAGATAGAGAATATTCATGGTATCAACCGGGGATATGCCTCGACAGGACGTGGCTTGCGGCCTTCGTTGCCCAAAGCGGAAGGTACTTCCAAACTTTGCGTGCAACGGCATATTGGCTTGAATCAGGGGAAAGTTGAGGGCGTTTCTCACCAGCACGCAGCAGATACTGATACTGGAGCGGCTCCGGTTGAAATCCTTGAAGCCGTTTGAAATCATAGCTGCCACGGTTATCGCATCTCGATCGTCCGAAGTCGAATAGGACAAACCCATCCGCAACCGTTCGTTCCATCAGTGTAAGATAAATATAGTTTGATGCGTGATAACGATTGGCACGATCCGCCGTGCCAAGAAAATAAGGCATGACACGGTCACGAAAGAGAAATGTGACGAGGCCAGCGATTGACCGACCATCTTTCTGAACTACTGAAATCAAATGGCGCCCGGGCGTATGGAAGATCAATCGTTCAAAGAAACGATATGGGTAGGTCAGTGAACCAAGTCTGCGCATGCTCTGTGCATAAAGCTGCCAAACGTCTCGTAAATGCTCGTCGCCAAATGAAACCGTTAAGCGATACTTATTCCTTGCGTTGCGAGCTGCTGCTCGAGCCTTTCGAGGCAACCAGCCCAATACTTCGCCGGGAGAACCCGGGAGATTTCTCGAAAAGCCGACATATCGATCCACCGTCGGCAGCTCATCGAATGACGCCTGCTCGCTACGAAGATCAATCATGCAACATTGCCGCTTCTCCGTAATTTGCTTCGCCTGATTTAGCAGCGCCTTAGCAACGATTTCGTTGTCCGCGAGCACTCCGCCAGCAACGGCATAAGGAACGCTGACCAGCAATCGACCCGCAAGCCGACTAGCCACTTCAAATAACGGCAGTATACCAACGACTCGACCGCCCTGCACCGCTTGCAGATAATGTGGCTCGTGGGGAAATGCCTCGCTGACGGCATTTCGCCAAGCGGTAGTGTGAAAGATCGTTGCGCGTTCGTGCTTTTCGACATAGCGATCCCAAAGAGAGCTTTCGTCCAAGCCCAAAGTGGAAATGCGCAACGGAGGGTCCACCGCTTTCAACCCGTGACCATGCTGCATCGCTTGCGCGGCTGTGTTGGCATCATCTATAATCATTGGAATCGACGTGTGCCGCTCT
>JAJDEA010000216.1 GCA_029260035.1 Phycisphaerae bacterium | reverse complement strand
CGATTACGGCGATGGGCCTTGGTATGTTGATACCGCGTGGACGCATCAAATTCACGGGGCCGACTCCAAACGATTGTGGCCAGGTTACTCCGGTGCACCGGCTTATGATATGGACTGCATGGTTTGTCACGATCCACACGGATCATCCACAGTTGCGAATCCAGCTGGCAATCCGTTTATGATTCGCGATTTCGTAGACGGAACTGGTTTCGTTGATGACGGCGTTCGCCCAAGCGCACAATGGACGGGGCCACCCTGGGACACTTTCGGCACAGCAAGGGCCGTCCAAATTACGCCCGCGGGCACCAATGTGGATTGGGGTGGGACGTCAGGGTTATGCAATGTTTGTCACGCTTCATGGCTTAGTGCATACGATTGGCATAGTTACTGCAATGGTTGTCAGACGTGCCACGGTCATGGTATGGCTTGGGGCGAGAACGACTGGGGCCCAACCCCAGCTGATAATACGTTTTGCCCGACGCCCGCACCGCTTACCACAGGCGAACAACCTACGGCATCGTTTCTCTTGAAGACTCGACTTGATGCGCAAGGGAGTAACGGACCTCAGGACTTATCGGATCGGCCTATTCATAATCAGAAGCGTTAAGGCAGGCCCCTATTTGGCGAACGGACGCGCACTTCTACTCGCGCAGGAGCACGGTTTGGCGCTGCACATGACCGTTTGCGCAATAGGCGAAGCCAAAAGTCAACCGATTGAGCTCCCAATGGCCCGTAAATCCGGACTTCAGCTCCGTCGTTTTATTCCCTAGAACGGCACGAATCGTGCCAAGATGTCCTTAGACGATGACAACCGGTGCCTACCAGGCCCGTAAGCTCCTGAGAAGCTTGTTGTCATGTGATCGGAACTGAAGGAAAGGCGCTGATCCAATGCCAAGGAATTTACGCCCGCTTCCATTGATTCACCGGAACTTGCGCACATCTTCAATGATTGCAGCGGGGCTTTTAACGCTCGGCGCGCTTGCGATGGCCGCCAGTACGCCTTTTCCCACGATAGCGCCTTCGTCCCTGAAAATCTATCCCACCAAAGATGGCACACTCATTGACGGCGGAGTGTTTGGCCCACTGGACGGCCAAGCGGACTATGCAGATTGGAGTTTTAATGGCTCGAGCAATGAGGGTTCCATTGCCCTAACAACGTCATCGGAACACCGAGTTGTATGGGAGTACGATCTATCCGGCATTACCTATGCCGAACCTGTGACGGCATCGATATCATTTACACTACGACTACCAGCCATATTCCCCTTCCCCAACTCGCTTCGCGTACGAGTATTTTCGTATCAGGCCGACCTAATGGAATCTATTGAAGATTTTGCCTCGGAGCCGGCCACGATGCTGGGATCGGCACTGCTCACGCCGTCCTGGCCACCTCCTCCAGCGTCCGTGCATCAACTGGCCATAACCGATGCAGTCAACGCGGCGATTCAATCAGGCGCCAGCAAGGTAGCAGTGCGCTTTCAGATTGAACCGGATACCAACTTTCAGGTGTTCATTGATGCCGTTGATTCTGATCCAACAACCAAGCCATTCATCACAATCATTGATCGCTTGCCGGGCGACACAAACGATGACAATGTAGTCGCACTCGACGATTGGGCCGGATTCAGCTCTTGCCTGTCTGAGCCGACCACCCAATACATGCCTGGCTGCGACATCGCAGATTTAGACTTCGACCTGGACGTCGATCTGCGAGACATGGCGTCTTTCCAGAATTACTTCCAAAGCTCGCGTTAGCTAAGTCGCCATCTGGTTTTCTCGTAATCGAGAAAATATGGCGAGGGACAAGAGTACGCGACGTAACCCACAAACTTTGTCAGCATTGGTTACATCGCCTGTTTTGCCGTAACTCCGTTTGCAAAAGGCACTTAGAGCCGTTGCGTCCGGTATCTCATTAGCACCCCTTTATTAGCTATTACGTAGTGGCATGATCCTTGCTAACTGAACAACATCAGGGGCCGAATTACGCAAATTAAGCAAGATAGTCTAAGCGTACCCCATCACCTAGGCTTGGAGGATCACGTCAATGTTTATCGCTCTACTGGCTGCAACGGCAACCGTTTTTCTTGGTCAGACGTCAACGTTGACGCCTAGTGCAACAATCGTCGGAGTGGATCATCCGGCTCGGCTCGCAGCGGGGCCAGCGGGTGGGTTTTATGTTGCCGACCAGCAAGCAGGTGAGGTTATTCAGATTGACTCACTGGGCGCTGAGGTGGCACGGTTTGCTATTCCTGAAGGCCCTGTTGGCATGGCTACAAATGCCACGGGAAACATTTATGTCTCGCGCCTTGATGGACAGGTGGGTATCTATAACGCCACGTTTGCCCTGCTCGGAACGCTGGACGCAACACCACTAGCCATGACGGGTCCGAACGGCATTGCCATCGATCCCAACACAGGCGAAATCTATGTAGCCGACCCCGCAGGGCACAGTGTGTTCGTATTCGATGGAACGACCGGCTTACTCGTGCGGGCTTTCGGCATGGCGGGATCGGCACTTGGCGAACTTCGCTCGCCGCAAGCCATTGCATTTGACCCATTACTGAATCAAGTCATCGTCGCCGACACCGACAACTTTCGCGCGCAGGTCTTCGACACGACCGGCATCCTGCAATACAAGTTCGGCTACCGCACACTCTACCTCGCAGGCTCACAGCTCGCCTGGTTCGGACGAAGCGCAGGCATCGCTGTCGATTCATGCAGCAACATTTACATCGCAGACGCCCTCATGGGAACCGTTCGCGTTTACGACTATCTCGGCCATGAACTCGACATTCTCAATCCACCGATTCAGTTCCCCGCAGCCTTGGGCGCACCGAGCACGCTGTGCGACATCATGATCGTTGGCGGCAAACTGTATCTCTCCAACACCAACGCATCGACCGTCGAAGTGTACGATCTGGCTTGTACCGTCGCACCGCCGTCGCCGGTACTGGCCTCCACAACGCTGCCCCGTGACCCTTCGCTCGCATCACTGCCCGATACCAAGGCGCGATCTTTGCGGCCTCATGTCGCCCCGGACAACCCGCTTGAAATCGTCAACGCCTTGTATAACGGCGAATACTGCTTCGAGTTGGATCTCAATCGCGATCGAATCGTGGACATCAACGATCTCGAAATCGCTGTCACACAATTCGGCGCGGGCACCACGCAGGATTTTCTCGCCATGGGCGCAACACCACTGGCGGGTGTGTTCGATGCACCGTTGCAACTGCCTCACATGATCCCCGATGCGCCCAACATCTGTGGACGCTGCCATTCGATGAACGGCCTGCCCGGCGGTATGACCACCGACTGGGGCCAAGCGAATCTGTGCTTCTCCTGCCACGGTGGTGCAGGGGTGGCCAAGAACACGCCTCTCGCTTCCGCTGACATGAGCACCTATCACGCAACAGGTGTACCGGCTGTCAACGCTACTTACCATTCGCTCGGACCCGTCGCAGGAAGCGACATGGACCTGCATCTCGACAACGGCAACATCAAGTGCGTCACATGCCATGAGCCGCACAATAACCTTGGCGGCGATCCATATGTCCGATTCAACGCTGATGACGGCTCACTATGCATGCAATGCCATAGAGGTACCGACGCACCGATTAATCACGCAACGCACGCTGGCGTCGTCTTCTGCAAGGATTGTCATGGCACTCACAGTACGAGCAACAATCTATCGCTGATCGCATCGACGATCCGCAATACAACGCTCGGCGTGGATAAGCCGGTCTTATTTACCGCGCGCACCGGCCCGAACAGCTTTGACGACGGCGATCCGACTCAACTGGACGGCATCTGCCAGGTATGCCACACCGCTACCTCATACCACACGCATGATGGAACCGGACAACCTCACAACGACGGAACCAACTGCACATCATGCCATCCACATAGCAATGGATTCATGCCGACAGGGGGCGACTGTACATCCTGCCACAGTCAGCCTCAGGACAACGGCGATGGAATTCCCATTGGTGGACGGCGAGCAGTAGTCGGCGAGTTCCCGCAAAGTGATGCTCACGCTCATTACGGCGTTCAATTGGACTCTGGCGCCTGCCAGGTCTGTCACGATGTCGCAACGCACATGAATGGCTTTGTGGAGTTAATTGACGCCGACACGGGTAACCTCTATTCGTTCCAAAGACCGGAAGACCTGACTACGGACCCGGACTTGTCGAATTTTTGTCTTTCATGCCACGATAGTGACGGCGCGACCCGACTTGCCTCGTCCTTCGATCCGTTTGGAAGCGGTAATATCCCACCTGACGCGGCATCCAAATTCCAGGGAACGTTGCAGTGGGAGCAACAATATGGCGACGGCTGCTTTGGGACCGAAGGAACGCTTCGTGTTGTGAATAGCCATCACGACGTATCCACGGCCGACCAAAACATCAGTGGTGCCAAAATCGAATGCCTCAATTGTCACAATGCGCATTCAGCGTCCGCCTCGCAGCCGCTGATTGATCCCTACAACACAACAGTTTCTTGGACCGGGAGCAACAACGACTTCTGCCTGTCATGTCATAACGGCGGCTTCGGTCCACTTGATCCCAACTTGCCATTTGGCGTTGCTGCCCCCTTGATTGACGTCAACGACGCACGATGGGGCACGTTGGGTATTGACTGGTCGGTGACTCTAGGTGGTGCATGTCTAACGCAGGATTGTTCATCGCTTC
>JAJDEA010000215.1 GCA_029260035.1 Phycisphaerae bacterium | reverse complement strand
GACAATTAATGCTGTCGCCCCCGGATTTATCGAAACGGACATGACCGCAGCTGTTTCAAAAGAAGGGCTGGACGTTGTCCGTAGCCTGACACCTATGGGGCGCCTCGGCAGGCCGGAGGAAGTGGCTGCATCTGTTCAATTCCTTGCAAGCCCACTCGCGTCCTTCATTACCGGGCAGGTCATCAGCGTCAATGGTGGCATGTATATGTAACGCTACGGGTTTTGATGCTAATTGAAGCCGTTTTGGTTGCGTAGCGGCTTTCACCGCCTTTGAGATTATGCTACCGTCCTCGCTCGCAAGGCAATGACGCGCTACACGGCCCACATGCTCCCCACTCGATTCCGTATGTCCAGTATCTGAATTTTCGTCACTCACACATCTGCGTTGTTTCATTGCACGTCTGTCCATCCGGGCAACCCGTGATCGAGCAGAAGGAAACATCCAGGTCCGGAAGGCTCTCGCAGACGCCGGAAATCGGATTGCAGAATTGCCCGTCCGTGCAGCCCGTTTGAACGCAAGTATCCGCGCATTGACCATCGACAAGATCGCAGCAGGTACCGGTTGTTGAATCGCACATTTGGCCTTCGGGGCAAGTGATGAAGTCGCAGACATCGACAGTCTGAAACTCGCATGGCGGCGCAGCGCAAGGTTCTAGATTGCATCGATCACAGCCCAACGCCATAAACTGCTCTGTGATGCTTTCAAAATCCCCTTGCAATTGGGCATTCAAGATTGCCTCTGGGTCTTGGCAGCTCGCTGGCACGACATATGTCGTAATGTCACAATCCGGCGGGAAGCAATTCGCACACATGCAGAACCAGTCGAAGAGCGGCTCTATGATGGCACACATTTGCGTGTTCAGTGTGACGCACTCGTCGTCACACTCGCCGCCGGTTTGTGGACAGTTTGGATCATCCGGGCAAGCATCACATGCATCGCCGAACGTATCACCATCCATGTCGGCCTGGTCTGAGTTTACAAGAAAACGACAGTTATCCACACCGTCCGGAACACCATCGCTGTCCGTATCCGTGGTGCAAGTGTTGTGAAGATGGCTGCCGCCGGGATTGAAGTGTTCGGTACAGGTAATGAGCGTATCGCCTGCCGCTTGAGCCGCGACGGCACTCTTGTTCAAGTTGGCTGCATTCGGTCCGCCCGCTACGCCGAGCACAAATGACGTAGTGGGGTCAGGGTTTGTTGTGTCAATCGCGTGAACCCAGGGAATGTTCGCTTCGAACACGATAGGGTCTAATCCGTTTTCCCCATTATCCATGATCCTCTCAATAGTGGGATCGTCGACGTTGGTGAACACAAGACGAAGCAAGACGTTTAGCACGGTTTTTGCAGTTCCGCCGTTGTCGTGTTCTTTGGTGGCGGTCAGCGTGCTCCGTGGAGCCGGGGCGTCGGAGAGTGTCGCTCGAATGTTCCATTGGGTAGGCTCGCCATCGCACATGACCGTGATTGAATTCATGCTGCTAAGGTTTAGCGACACGATTTCGACATCGACCGTGCCCACAGTACCAACCGCATCCGTCTGCTGAATAGGATCATCTTCGCGGTCGACGATTGTGTCTGCCGAGCCTAGCGTGCTTTCCCCAACGGGTGAGCCAGCAAAATTAGTCATGCCGGTGAATGGTTCACAACTCTTGCCGTCGAAATCAAAAAAACCTGCGGGCACAGGCGACGAAGAAAAATCCTGTTGCGATTCGCTGGTGGCCTCTGTTGTCCAAAAATCTCGTCGGGCTGCTCTGGATGCGTTCGCCGAGTTGTCATTTAGGTTATTGTTATCATTCTGATTGTCGTTTGCGCTTGTGTTGCTATTGCCATTTCCGTCTGTAGGCGTGTTGCAACCATACGATATACTCAATACTGCTGCGAGTGCGAAGATACCAGTGATGCGTCCCAGTTGTGCCATTAGATTGCCTCTCCAAAGGGGTCTACTCAATGGACGGCATCATACGATGGTTCTGGTCCGACGCAAGATGGCGCAAATTGGCGCTGCAGCGGAGGGGGATTGAGAGAGTAATGCGACCGCTTCTTGAGTATGTGTGACATTAGAGACCCAATATGCCGTGCCGATTGCCAGATTTTCGTTACTGAATTTGTGCAAGAATCGAGGTGAATTCGCAAAAATGGTCAAGCGGTGGCAAAAGTTGAGCGTTATACTTTCGGCTGAGGTAACAACATGAAGCCAGTGACAAAATCCGATTATCATCAGCGAATGCTTCGCGTGCTGATCTACATACAGCAGCACCTGGACGATTCGCTTGGCCTTGAAGAACTCGCAAAGGTAGCACATTTTTCGCCCTATCATTTCCACCGTGTGTTTCGCGGGATGATCGGCGAATCACTTCAAAAACATGTGCGACGACTCCGGCTTGAACGTGCGGCGCACCGGCTCAAAAACACCGGGCAGTCTGTGACGACCATTGCTCTTGAAGCCGGGTACGAATCACACGAGGCGTTCACGCGAACATTTCGGTCCATGTTTGACGATTCGCCAACGGGTTTTCGAGACAAGGTTCAGCCTTTGGCCTTCAAGCAAGTTGGCGCGAGCATCCATTATGTTGCCAACGGAGCGCTAGGCGGATTCGAGTCCGTTTCCTATGGGGAGAATAAGATGGACGTCAAAGTGGAAACGATTGACCCTATGCGAGTGATTTTTATGCGTCACACAGGACCGTACGATCAGGTGGGCGACACCTGGATGAGCTTGTATTCGTGGGCAGGGCCGCGAGGGTTTGTCGGGCCGACCTCAATTGCGTTTGGTGTGGTCTACGATGACCCAGATGTGACACCTCCAGAGCGTCTTCGTTGTGACGCTTGTATCATTGTTGATCGTGTGGTAGAGCCTGAAGGAGCGGTCGCTTTGCAGCAAATTGCGGGTGGCGCCTATGCGGTGACGAGACATGTTGGACCTTATAGCGAGTTTTCGATTACCTACGCTCGGCTATTCGGCGAATGGCTGCCCAAGAGCGGTAGGGAGGTTCGTTCTGCCCCGGCGCTTGAATTCTATCGGAATGCCCCCATGAATACCAAACCGGAAGACCTCATTACGGACATCTATATCCCATTGGAGGACCAACCATGATGCGTCGATTTCTCGACCAGAAAAAGGGCGATGCCGCGACTGCTATTCAGCAGTTCACAATGTCTTTGACGATGATCTGTATTTACTTATTAACAGCTGGTTATGCCTTCGCAGAGGGGAGTGCCAAGAAAATGGCGTCATCCGATACGCTCGATTTGCAAAAGCAACACAAAGAGGAATACGTCAAACCAAAGAAACCAACGCTTATCGATGTCGGCAAGGCGCAATACCTGGCCATTGACGGGAGAGGGGCTCCGGGTGGGCCGGAGTTCACCAAGAGTGTTGGGGCAATCTATGGCGTTGCGTATGGCATTAAAATGAAGAGCAAACAAGCGGGTAGCAACTACAAGGTGGCGCCTCTTGAAGCACTCTGGTGGGGGAATAAGGACGAGCACTACTTCATGGATGAGCCGCGCGAGACGTGGAATTGGAAGCTGCTCATCAGAACGCCTGACTTCATCACCGCAGATCAACTTCGCGAAGCAATTGCGAAGGCCGCGAAACGTGGAAAGGATGCGTCAGTAAATGATGTACATTTGGAGACAATGGCCGAAGGGCAATGCGTTCAGATGCTCCACAAGGGGCCTTACGCGGATGAACATGCGACGATCGCAGAGATGGACGCTTTCGCGGCGGAACATAAGTTCGTGCGAAATGGCTATCACCATGAAATCTACCTGACCGATCCCAATCGAACCGCGCCGGAGAAAATGCGCACCATTTTGCGTCAGCCGATCAAACCCAAAAAATAGATTGACCGTTCGGTTAGTCATCGTCCATGAGCATGCGGTGAGGCTCGTGGCGTTGTCTCGACTTTTCCTTAAAGGGACATCCAAAGTTTGAAGATTTTTCTTGGCTCTGAGGCTCCGTGCGAGCGAATGTGAGTTGACAGGTTGCTTCAATGGCTGCATCTTCGCGAATATGGCAAAGCCGTCTACCGAAAACACGCAAGTTGATTTGTCCGTTGACCTGGCAGGATTGAAGTTGGCGAATCCGGTGATGACCGCATCTGGAACGAGCGGCTATGGTCCTGAGTTCGCGGAACACGCCGACATCTCAGAACTTGGGGCGTTCGTGACCAAAGCCGTGTCGCCGGAGCCTCGCAAGGGGAACCCTCCCGAGCGAACAGTGGAGACCAAAGGGGGGATGCTCAATGCGATTGGATTGGCGAATGTCGGGCTTGAACGATTCGTTTCGGAGAAAGTTTCATTCTGGAAAAACCGTTCGACGCCCGTGATTGTCAACGTCGTTGGTCATTCAGTGGAGGACTTCCAAACGGTATGCTCCCGACTCGACGACGTCGAGTGTATAGCCGGGCTGGAGTTGAATGTTTCCTGTCCGAATGTGGCGGATGGGCTTGAGTTTGGAACGGACCCGAATCGGTTAAAAGGCCTTGTCGAATCGGTTAGGCCTTTGGTCAAGCGTGCCAAGCTTATCGTCAAACTGTCTCCAAATGTGACGGACATTGCCGAGACAGCAAGAGGGGCGGTTGATGGTGGGGCGGATGTCCTTTCAATTATCAATACGGTTCAGGGAATGGCGATCAACGTCGATACCTGGAAACCGATGCTCGCCAATCGAACAGGCGGCTTGTCCGGGCCAGCGATTAAGCCGATCGCTGTGTGCATGGTTCAACGGGTATATAGAGCCGTGGCGCGCGATGCCAATGTGCCGATTATTGGTATGGGCGGGATTTGCGATTGGCGTGATGCGGTAGAGTTCTTCCTGGCTGGTGCGACAGCTATTGCCGTTGGTACGGCACTGTTCGTTGATCCGAAAATCCCCATGAAAATTTGCGATGATCTCAAGACGTATGTCGCAAATCGGGGCCTTACATCGATTCGGGAAGTGATTGGGCAACTGAAGTAAGTGGTCAGTCCTTCGCCGAATTGTCAGCGCGCCGTTCTACGAAATGTGCAACGAGCATCCCCAGTTCATATAGCAGGTACATAGGGACGACAAGAAGCAGTTGACTGAAAACGTCCGGCGGTGTCAGCAAAGCGCAAAGTACAAGCATGCCCAGCAGCACATACCTCCTGCTGCGAACCATCGTTGATCTCGGAACAATTCCCGTCCATGCCAAGAAGAGTACGACGATTGGTGTTTCAAACGCGATTCCAAATGCCAGCGCAAGCATCAATACAAACGAAATGTAGAAATCCAATGCGAATTGACTTTGCATTGTGGAGGGAGTCGCTTCAGGTGTTAGTGCTACCGACAGGACTCCCTTTTCTGTCTTGAATAAAAGCCTACGCGTTGCTGGGTCAATCCAGGCCTCTCCGGTTCGAGTGTCTTCGAGCTTTCTTTCGCCGATCGGGATGCGCAAGGTGTTGTCGTCATCGAGAAATGGATTGACGACTTCACTATCTGAATCCTTCGCTAGAAGCAAGTTCTGGATTGCTGATGGCTGTAAGCTGGGGAGATCGAACGATTTGTTAAATCGAATGAAGAAGTGCAATACGATTGGTAGCACGGCGTAATACAGGAAGAGTACACCGATGACAAAAAGCGCTGTCGATGCTGGCCCAAGGAGTTTTGCAAACCTGCGCTCGCGAGGATACAAGCCGGAGGCGACGAACCTCCATATCTGATACAAGACCC
Organism: Phycisphaerae bacterium; assembly: GCA_029260035.1. Lineage (GTDB taxonomy): Bacteria > Planctomycetota > Phycisphaerae > UBA1845 > UBA1845 > OFTM303. Next base: position 26,413 of record JAJDEA010000215.1, on the reverse strand, counting down.
ATGGCATGGCGATGATTAATCCTGAGATCAAGCTGATCTTCAAGTACGCCAGGAATGCGCCGGTAGGGGCGAGCACCTGCAGGCTCGGCTGGAGTCCGTTCGCGAATTGCACGATTTGCAACGGTCGAAAAATGATTTCCAGGATGTCTTTGCCGAAAAACAGTGCGATAGCGGCGCCGAGCATTGCACCAATCAGTGCGCGGATCAGGCAGGCCCTCAACTCGTCGAGGTGGTCTCCGAAAGACATGCGCGAGCGCTCGGGAGATGTATCATTGTCAGGCAATTAAAGACTCTCGTGCGCAACAGTATGGGGGCATCGGCATGATTCTAAACTTTCGCGTGGGCTGGTCAATCGACAAGCCCAAGCCTTTCTTGGTCGTAGCGTCTAATGGCAGCGTCCGAACGCTAAAGAAGAATCGGGCTTTCTCTAGCTCGCCGGAACGATCAATCCGCACTTGGAGCGACAAGTTGGTTGCTGACGTGTCGCGTTGTGAGCATCAGCGCTGGCAAAGTTGCATCGCGAAGGGATGGTGACGAATCCTTGCCGGCGTTGCGTGATCGCGCGCGAGAAAGCCAAGCCTGATTCAGCAGATTCGAATAGCTGAAATGGACCTTCCACCCAGTGTCGGAAACGTTTGCGCCCACCTTGTGAAGTCGCTCAAGTAGCTCTGGGACGGTGATGCTCGCCAATTCAACGTCTTTCCCCGACTCAACCGCGATCACCTCTTTGCTTGAGAATTCGGGACTGTCAGTCGCACCAGCTGGAACGCGATACAGTTTCTCGCCGAGCGTATATACCCACGCGGCTTTTGCGAAGGGGGTCGAGTGCCCAAGGTTCCGATTGATGCCGACCTGTCTATCCAGTTGATTCGTGATTTTCGCTACAAGGCGATTATCGTTGCGCTGGATGGTTAGCCGAGCTTCGACGCCGCGACGCGAAACCGCTTCTGGAGCCGACGACGTTACGTCTGCTGTGATTTCATTGCTCACCATCCGCCCAACACGTTTGCTGCGCAGGAACTCGTCGCTCCATGCAGGTTCGTAATCGATTTGGAATCGGAACGTTCCTTGATCCAACAGGCGGTATCTGGCCCAGCCGCGATTGATTGCCTCGATGTTGATTTGGACCTTCTCGCCAGGCTCAATCAGTTCAACAGGCGGGGAGTGAATTCTCGAGTTGATCGCTTCGGCCACTTTGGACTGCGGAGAATAATTGTCGACATGTAACTCGATAGCTTGCCCCAATGCATCGCGAACCTGCAGCCATTCCGCAACGTCCTGCATATCCCCAACCTGACGGGCGTCGGGCGAAAGCGCCAAACGTTGACTTTCGCTTCTCACAAAAGGTATCCGGGCTGCGTATTGCGAGTGGTTTGTCATGGTCACGCGAAGGTCGATTTGTTCGTCCCATCGAACGATTGACTTTGACAGTTTTAAAGAAACCTGCACTCCGGAAAACAGGACGCGTTCAAGAACCGCTAGCAATTGCTTTGCGCGGAGGGCGGATTCGGCATTATCGCCGGATGCTGCTGTTCGGAGGGCTGCTTCAGCTTGCGGTCCAATCTCGCAAAGTCTATGTGTTGCGTCAGTGCGTGTCGCGTAGGAAGCGTGGCTGAGTTGATCGATCAAAGTTGCGATTTCGGCGGGTGATACTTTTTCGTAAGTTGACGCATTCCCGTCGGCTCGAAACGTGGCGAGACACGCCGCCTGAACGACTACAGCAAGGAGCACAATGTGACGAACCCGCAATGACTTCAACGCTTCTCAACCCCTCTGCACTCATACTTACAACAATCAGCTTATGAGTCAGTATAGAAAACGTGACAGCCTCAAACAACCACTGCATTTGTCGGATCAGCGCACACGTCTTAAAGGATGAAGGCCTTCACTGTGCTTTTCCTGTCATGTGCTTGTGATTTACGCTGTGAATCGTGCGAAAATGGTAGCTGATCCAGGTCGCTGCAACACGAATTCAGCGTAAGGACGGGCTTCATGGTTGTAAGTTGGACGCATGTTGGTGAACGTCTATCATTGGACTAATGTCGGACAGCGAACCAAATACCGTTGGGCCAGTCGATTCACATGGGGTCGATTCCAGCCCTGACTCATCAATAATTGAGGAATCAAAGCAAGACATTTTGCGCCGAGGGGGCGAATCAGTCGCCACGTTTGTCGTGCCTGTTGCTTTGGTTGGTCTGGTTCTTCTCGCCTTCATGCCGGCGCTTTCGGCTGGGTTCGCCTATTGGGATGACGATAAGCTACTTCTCACCAACGATCGGTATCGGGAGCTTTCCGCGGACAGTTTGAAATGGATGCTGACGACCTCCTTTGCAGGTCATTTCCAGCCCCTGACCTGGCTGAGCTATTGGCTTGATTACAAGATTTGGTGGCAAGATTCCTTCGGGTTCCATTTGACAAATGTTCTGTGGCATATGGCTACCGCCGTTGCGTTCTACTTTCTGGCGCGAACGCTCCTGACGGTCGGCTTAAATGAGTCTGTAACGCGAAGGGGGCATCGAGTCGTCATTTGCGCAGGAATCGCAGCGGCGCTATTTGCCATACACCCGCTGCGAGCCGAATCCGTGGCATGGATTGCAGAACGTCGCGATGTTCTGAGCGGCTTCTTTTTTGTTGTTTCCATTACGGCGTACATGCAGTTTCGTTTGAATAGAAATAAATCGCATATCGGCAAGCGCGCTGACGTGGATAACGATTCGGTGCCCACGGAACAGTTGGGTCGCTCAACGTGTCAGAACAAGAGTGACAATCACATCGCTGAGTTCGACGTGTCGCAGGACGTATGTGCGGCAGTGCGATCAAAGGGTTCTGTGTGGTATTGGCTGAGTGTTGCACTATGTGCGTGTTCGCTATTGGCTAAGGCATCAGCTGTAATGCTGCCTCTCGCATTGCTGGTTATCGATGTCTTCCCGCTCAGAAGGTTGGCTCGAGACCAGGGAAAGCTCGCCCGGAATTTGTGCGGCCTGATCTTCGAGAAAATGCCATTTATTGTTTTAGCCGGGTTCGCTGCGATCCGTGCGCTGGTCGCACAAGAGCAAGGTCGCGCTTTGTATTCGTTGGAGCAGCACGATGTTGTGTCGCGTTTTGCGCAGGCCTGCTATGGGTTGGTCTTTTATCCGCTTAAGACGGTGCTTCCGCTAAATCTAGGACCTTTGTACCCCATACCGCCTCGGAGTGAGCTGCTCGGTGTTATGTTCTGGGTTAGTTTGGTTGCGTTGGTGATTGTTTGTGTCATCGTTATGCGATTTCGTCGAGTATGGCCTGCGCTTCTTGCTGCGATTTCCTATTATGTCATAATGGTGGCTCCCGTACTTGGTTTCGTTCAAAGTGGCCCACAGCTTGTTGCCGATCGCTACAGCTATCTGTCCTGCCTGGGATTTTCCCTGTTGGGTGGGGTAATTGCATTGAAGGTGATGTCAAGTCCGTGGTATGCGCGTCGTAGCGAGCGTCGCGCGATTTTCCTATTGGGCGTAGCGTCCGTGCTTACGCTGCTTACTCACGCCACGTTTCGCCAAAACGATTATTGGCAGGAACCACGAGGGCTTTGGACGCGTGCGGTGGCTGTGGCGCCCAAAAACCCTATTGCCCTGGTGAACCTAGGAGATGCGTATGCTCGCTTTGGTTCAATTGGCTATGACCATGCGGAGCATTTATACAAAAATGCCCTGGAACTTGAGCCGAACGATTCAGTTGCCCATCACCATCTCGCGACGATTTATGATTTGACGGGGCGACCCGAATCGGCGATCAGGCATTATGTTTACGCCTTGAAGGTTGATCCAAATCGAACGTCGGCATGTTTTTCGTTGGGCCGGCTCTTGGCACGGCGAGGTGACGGGAACTTGGCGGTCAAAGTGTTGATGGATGGTTTGCAACGTAACCCCGGTGCGATTGAAATCATCGAGCTGTCGGCTGAGCTATTTGCCACTTATCCGGATGCATCTGTCAGGAATGGAGAGGAGGCGGTTCGGCTCGCCAAACTGGCGATCGGAAGGCGTGGGGCCGATCATCCACTATCGCTGTTGCTATTGGCTACCGCTTATGCGGAGATGGAAGAATTCGAAAAAGCGATAGCAAGCGCTGAGGCAGCCGGGCTTGCGGTGCAAAAGGACAACGAGCAACTTCACAACGAGATTCAAAAACGATTGACGCTCTTTCGTGCTGGTCGGCCTTTCCACGAAACCGATTTCTCATCGAGGCTCCGATAAGGAAATGGGCCATCACTTGAGGTTTCAGCGGGAGTAGCGGGAAAATTGTTCTGCGGGCGGTATTCCCGCGTGCCTAGCCCGGTTGAGGGGGGGGCTTTCGGCGCACTTTGGTTTTTCAGAGAAATTGAAAACAGCGTGAAATAGGTTCCAAATACCGCTACAATGGAAAACAGTTGTGCATGGTATTGAGTGATTTCCGGTACAATTTAGTGCGTCAATTGATCTTGAAGGAACCTAGGGTAGAAGGAGCGTTAATCCGATGCCGACGGAAGTGTGCGAAATGTCGCCTTGGTTGGTTCGATCGTGTTCGCCTGAAAGAGGATGCCGAGATATGCGCTGGGTCAGCCGATTGGTTTTTGCACTCGCCGGGGTTTTCGTTCTTAACATTCAAGTTGGCTGCGGCACTTCGGTTCCAAACCTTTCGGATGGAGAATTGCCCGATAAGCCATTGGTCGGACGTTTTGAAGACCCCAAGACATGTGGTGCATGTCATCCTACGCATTTCCGAGAATGGCAGGGTTCTGTAATGCACTACGCTGCGCTGAGCCCGGTTTTTAACGCATTTGAGTTGACCGTGCAGAAGCTGACGGCTGGTGCGTTTGCGGCCAACGGCATTGAACCCAACTTTTGTATTGGGTGCCACTCGCCAACCGGCGTTTTTGACGATGAGTTGCCGGATTATATCAACGCGGAATCGGCACAGCCTGCAAGAGCAAGTCTATCCAGTGTGAATCGCGAGGGGGTTAGCTGTGATTTTTGCCACACCGTGACAGGCCCGGATATTGAATCGAGTCTTCTCGATGACGGCATCGCCAATATGTCGTTGATCTTCGGCCCGAGTCCGAACAAGGTTGGCCCGCTCGTCGATCCTGCAGACAACGCATACCACACGTCGAGCAATTCTGAATTCATCACAAGCTCGGAGTTTTGCGGCTCCTGTCACGACGTTCGAATTCCAAAGCCTGACGTTTTGACCGGCGAACCATTCCAACGATTGGAAAACCTCTTTACGGAATGGCAGGAGGGGCCTTACGCCACAGAGAATAATCCGTTTGGGCGTGTTGTTCGCTGCCAGGATTGTCACATGTCTCTCTATCCACTAACTGAGCCGGGCGTGTTTCCGAGCATGAAGTTGGGGACGGGAGACCAGGTGCCAAACCGTCAGCACGCGATCCATGCCTTCACGGCTGTTTCAGTGCCTTTCATTGACCATCCCTTGTTTCCGCGCAATGACACAGACGAAAAGGACGAATGGGGCTTCCCACTTGGTCAACAGCAGCGCAGGGAGCAGATGCTTCGGGCAGCTTGCACGCTTACTCTTGATGGGACTCCTTCGGAAATCCAGAAAGATGCAAAGGTCTTGCCGATTCGTGTAGTCGTTACGAATACCGGCACCGGTCATCGTGTTCCTTCAGGATTTTCGCAGGAAAGGCAAGTGTGGATTGAGCTGATCGTGCGCGACGATGTAGGCATTATCTATGAGTCCGGGTATTTGAAAGACAAGGCTCACCCGGAAACAGGCGAACTACAACCCGATGGTTTGCTGGACGATGAGGATTTGGACGATCGCCATTTCGATATCGATATCGAAACGCTGGATTCACACTACGAACCCGGCCCAGACGTGAATCAACGCCCGGAGAAGAACCTGGGCATCAAGAACTTTCAGAATGCATTCATTCGTGTTGGGGCCGACGGTTCTCACGAGCCTGTGATCAATCCGCTTCTTGCGGACTCGATGGACAACAGTCGATCACTTGACATGCTTGTTCCGACGCCCGTGCTCTATGATGTTCCCATCCCGAATCGGGCCATTGTTGGTCAAATCCGAGTTTCGGCTCGCCTGCGGTATCGTGCCTTTCCGCCCGAATTCCTGCGACTACTGGTGATTCGAGAGCCAGACCTTGTTTCGGAGGAAATCGTAGATCGAAACACCATTGTTGATATGGCCGAGGCAGAGACGACGATCGCTGTGCGGTAGTTTGGTTTCGCTCTTGCGGTATGGATTTCGGCCAATCGGAAGTATACCGAGGACGCAGTCGTGGTGTGTCTTGGTGCGTCGCCCGGCTTGGATGTGTACAGGGCATCAGGAAGCTGTGAGTTTTCCCGGTTTCTCCTCCCCGCGTCCTAGCGCAGCATCCTAATCAATTCAGCTCTGAATTTGACACTCTCGAACGCCGGTTTAAGATGGATAATATTGTTTTCGATCGAAAAGTATCCTTCGACCGTGGGATTCGATATCGAGTCTTGCCGTGGCGATGGCCGCAATCGTTTTATTTACTTTGTTTATATGAGCACTGCAACGTTGGATTTGGCCCGCGATACTGCCTCGGCGACTATCCGTCCCTGCGCGAAGATTAACCTGTCGCTTGAGTGCCTTAGGAAGCGTGAGGACGGTTTTCACGAGTTGCGATCCGTTGCGATTGGGGTTGACCTCACCGATACATTGACCGCTCGCTCCAGTTCAAAGCCGGAGACTGTCATACAATGCTCTGATTCGTCCATCTTGGAGGACGAAAACCTCGTGATGCAGGCGTCGCGGCTGATTGATCGTAAATACGGCCCAGCGCAAGGATTTTCCTCTTCGCTTGAGTTTGGATTGGAAAAGGGAATCCCTGTTGGTGCGGGCTTGGGCGGTGGGAGTAGTGATGCAGCGGGCGCACTTAGACTTCTCAATTGCCTGCGAAACCTAAATCTTAGCCCGGATTGCTTGGCCGAACTTGGCTCTATACTCGGCTCGGATGTCGCCCTGTTTTTCCAGTTGCCAGCTGTGCTTATGAGCGGCCGAGGCGAGATCGTTCAACCTTTGCAACTTGCCTGGTCGGGGTGGGTCTTGCTTGTTTTCGCAGGTCCAGCTGTTTCGACGGCGAAGGTGTATAACGCATTTGAATCAACTTGTGTCGATCGTCGAGCGAGCGATGTGGAGGCGATTTGCTCGGCGTCTAGTGCCGACGAAATGGCAACGTACCTATTCAACGACCTGGAGCCTGCCGTTTTTGAAGTGGCTCCGTATATGTTTGAAATGACTCGATCATTGCATCGGCTGGAATTTGGACCTTTCCGTGTTAGCGGTGCAGGATCAACACTCTATCAACTTTTTGATACAAACGAGGCTGCCAGCCATGCTGCTAAGGAGATTGAAGATTGCGGCTTGGGTGTTGCGACGGCGGTGGTGGCGGCGCCCATTGCACAAAGTTCCATCGAGGACTAGGAGGATTAAATGGAGATTACGGACGTCTTTGTCAGGCTCATTCGTAAGCCGACCGACCGACTTCGCGCTTTTTGCAGCGTGACATTTGGCGGCGTCTTTGTCGTGCGCGATATGAAAATTGTGGATGGTACCAATGGCCTGTTTGTCGCGATGCCCTCCCGCCGTATTTCTTCGAACTGTCCAAGGTGTCGGCATCGAAACGATATAGGCGCCAAAAAATGTGAGGCTTGTAACGCGAAACTTCATGCGGATTCCTCGGCGGGCGAAGGTCGAAACAAGCTGTATCGCGACATTGCGCATCCCATTACGACTGAATTTCGCGAGACGTTGCAGAAGACGGTGTTGGAAGCCTATGAGGAAGAGGTTAAGAATGCAGACCTTCCGCAGGATGATGCCGACGAAATGGCATCGGAAGATTGCGATGTGACGTCCGAGGCCAGTGATGACATGTCGGGAAATCTCGAAGATACGTTGGACGCCGAGAAGGAATCACCTGAACCTGAAGATGATTCGTCGTCTGTTAGCGAATACGATTCGCTGATCGCGGGGCTGAAGGGGGGGCGTGAAGAGAGTCGCGAGTCGAAGCCAGCGACGCGTGGCAGGCGAGAATCGAAGACGAAACGTTCTGATACGCGCGCGCAGGGGCGTCAACGTAGCGATCGCAGTCCCCGGAAAAAAGACACGGTAAAGGCGTCGGCAGTGCCGAGCGAAACATGCAACGCGCCAAGTAAGGATGATGTGAAGCCCGTCAAAAGTTCGTTTGGAGCGGGGATTCTTTCGAGCAACGAGGCGCCGGGTGAACCAGTGTCGAAGGGCGCGCCGAAGAGTGTGCCTGTCAAGAAAAGCGCGAGCGGCGGTTCAGTCGACCATTCTGGCGAAGTCGAATTGGCAAGTGAAGCAAGTCAGCCGCATACGACTGAGGATTCTTGTGACGATTCAACGGCATTCGGAGCGGGTATTCTTTAGGCTTCGCGTGGCTTCTCGATATCTGATCGACGAATAAGATGTGAAAAAAATAGCCGCCTAGTGCCATTTCGCGCGGCAGGAGTCAATGTATGTCAAAAGCGTCTGATACCATGGAAAAAATCGTCGCCCTTTGCAGGCGGCGTGGCTTCATCTTTGGAAGCAGCGAAATCTACGGCGGTATCGGTGGGTTCTGGGATTACGGCCCGCTTGGCACTGAGCTTAAGCGAAACATCAAGGACGTTTGGTGGAATGACATGGTTCGCAACCCGCCGATCGGCCCCAACGGCACTGAATTTCAGATGGTGGGTGTCGATTGCTCCATTATTATGAACCCGAAGGTATGGGAAGCTTCGGGCCATGTCGGTGGCTTTAGCGATCCGATGGTGGATTGTCGAGAGTGCAAGGGGCGGTTTCGCGTCGATCAAGTGTTCCATGTTGTGTTGCACCGCGCGGACGCAGAAGAACCATTCGCGAGTTTGGCGGTCGAAGCCGATGACAAGGTGAGTGCGATCGAGGCTTCCGTTCAGGGTGCCACCAAGCTATCAAAGAAACACGGCGGTGGAGACTACAACGCGCATGCGACCTGTCTTGTTGGCATCGTGGAAGAGGATTCTGCGAATATCGCCGATGTGCCATGCCCGAGTTGTGGAAAATCCGGGACGCTCACCGAGCCTCGCGAGTTTAACCTGATGTTCCAGACGTATGTTGGTGCGTTGCAGGATTCGACGAGCGTGGCTTATCTCAGGCCGGAGACGGCTCAAGGTATCTTTGCGAATTTCAAAAATGTCATGGATTCGTCGCGCGTGAAGTTGCCATTTGGCATCGCGCAGACGGGCAAGGCATTCCGAAATGAAATCAATCCTCGCAATTTCACTTTCCGTTCGCGCGAATTCGAGCAGATGGAAATTGAGTTTTTCTGCAACCCCAAAGACTCGATGATGTGGTATGAATTCTGGCGCGATGCGCGCATTAAGTGGTATGAATCGCTTGGGATTAAGAGTGACAAGCTCAGGCCTCGTGAACAGGATTCGGATGAACTTGCCCACTACAGCAAGGCGTGTACAGATATTGAGTATCTCTTCCCATTCTCCGATGAGCCGCAAGAGTTGGAGGGCGTTGCGCATCGGGGTTGCTACGACCTGACGCAACACGGCATCCATTCAAAGGGCAAAGAGACGGCTTTTGCAGTGATGGACGACGCCACCAAGGAACGTTTTGTGCCACATGTGATAGAGCCTTCTGCGGGCGTGGATCGATTTACACTCGCTACTATTACGGAAGCGTATTCATTTGATGAGAATCGCGCGAGCCCGGAGTTTATGAAGTTTCACCCGAGACTAGCGCCCATCAAAGCGGCTGTTTTTCCGCTCGTTGGCAAGGATGGCATGCCGGAGATTGCCGAACCCATTTATCGCGAGATCAAGAAACGCTATCCGTGTCAATACGATGTCAAACAAGCCATTGGCAAGCGTTATGCACGAATGGACGAGGCGGGAACGCCGTTCTGTTTCACCGTTGACGGTCAATCCAAGGACGATGGAACGGTTACGGTGCGCAATCGCGATGACGCCAGCCAGGAGCGCATCGATAAATCACGATGCCTGGAATACCTGCAGGACAAGATAGGGCTGTAGAGCAAGCTCTATTCTACTGTAGCGTTCATATGCACTCTTCACTCGCAAATCAGAGCAATTTGCCGCTACACTTGACTGTTCGCCGCTATAGGTTTCGTCAATCGGATGTCGAATGGTATCCCATTTTTGAATCGAACGTCGCAGAAAAAAATAAGTCGCAACCGGCGTTCGCCGGCCCGTGTCCCAGTGGGCGGCGATCTAACCGATTGCGACTTGATGTCTTTTCAATTCCAAGAGCCGGTTTATTCCGCGCTCCGACTTTCCGTATTGATTCTATCTCGAATCTTCTTTCCTACGGTTACTTGTACAGCAGGACCGGCACGAAAAGCGATCTTGCTCGCTTGTGCATGAATCAGCAGGGATTGATCGCTTGTGTCGATGTTGACGGTAAAAGCGCCTGATGCATCCGGACTTGCTCGGAATGTCGCCGTGGCCAGATAGACCTGCTGCGTGCTGTCGGCGCTGCTGTTTCCATTTTGGCGGATTACGAGAAGTTCGCCTGTCTTGGGCGCCATGGTTTCGATGACCTGTGCATTACCGAACAACGAGTCTTGACGACTCTTGTCGACCGAGAAGCCTTCCAACTCCAAACTCCCTCGGGTTCCGCCCGATGCGGTTAGCTTGAGTTGATAGCCGCTGATGTCTTTTGCACTCTGCAAATAGACATCGACGCGAATCAAGCCTCCGGGTAGCACTTGTCGCTGTGTTGTGGCGGCGGTGATCACAGATTGGTCAACGTCGCTCACAGGTTTTCCGTATGTTGCGGTCGCCATTACCGTGACGATTCCTGCAGCCGCTACGAATGTCTTGAACAATCCCTTACGTTTCATGGCTCGCTCCTTTTGATTGCGAAATGGTCTCGTTGGCTCCGTGGTTAAGGAATTTGCGATTCACACTGAATCGCGTTCCGTTCAAGCCGCAACGTCAACCCAAGTTGACGTTGCGAGAGTTTCACCCACGGCTACCTTCTACCTAATAGAACGTAATGCAGGTGGGTCTGACACATGAATCGCGAGTTTTCTCCCATTTTCTTTTCTATAGCGTTTTCATCTAACAGGTTTGAGTTTCTTCATCAGGGGTTACTAAGATTCGACCTCTGCAGTGGACCAGGCCTTGCATTCGCGTGTCATGGCTATATTGCCGCATTGCCTGACAATTCCCGATATGCGTGTATTTTTGGACAAAATAAATCTGCGATCTTGTAGTCGAAAGGTTCATTTGCGACAATGGATCTACGATGGCACCGCTCGATACCACTCGAATGACACTGCTGCTCCGACTTCGTGACCGTTCGGACAAGCTCAGCTGGGATGAATTTCACGAACGATACGGAGATATGCTCTATCGATACGCCCGGAGTCGAGGTGCAGCGCACGCGGATGCAGAAGACCTTGTCCAAGAGGTCGAGATGTATCTGTTCAAGGCGCTCGATGGGTTTGAATACGATGTTCGCAAGGGGCGATTTAGGGGATACTTGCGGGCTTCGATGGTTCACGCGATGGGGCGAAAAGCAAACAAGGACGCCAGGCAGGGGACGTCGATTGATCCAAACGATTTTGACTATATCGCAGCTGACGACGACGCGAGTAATGACGACCTTTGGACGCGCGAGTGGCGATTTCAACGACTTCGCTGGGCGATGACGGCTGTGGCGGGCGAGATTGAGCCAAGCACGTTGCAGGCGTTTCAACTCCACGTTCTGGCAAATAGGCCTGCGGATGAGGTGGCCGAAGAGACGGGTCTGAGCAAGGCCAGCGTATATCAGGCCAAGTCGCGCGTCCTGAAAAGGCTGCGAGATTGGCTGCACGCCAATGATCCGGAAGAGAATCTGTAGTCTTATAAGCCGTCCGATTTCAACAAATCAACAAATCAAAAAATCGAAAATAGCCATTTCGACATACCGGGCGCCGTGGTTGTTGTGGCTTGTGGGGTGTCACACGTCCAGCACGTTTTTTGTTTGGGTAATATTCTCTGTATTGGTTACCGTTTAGAGTCGAGCAACAAACCAGTGGTCCTGCCAGATCTTACCCGGTAGTTAGGGGTTATCCTCAAAGTTATTCGCATGAACCCTTTGCGCTAGCGCCATTGAATAGCGCGCTAGCTCAGAGAATGTCGCGCTTGCAGGACATCCTGTTGGCATAGTGAGTTTCCCTATCAAGCAGGAGTCTACCCCTCAAGTCGCCGATTCTACAGAACTTGTTGAAGAGTTTTGGCGCTTACCGGTGTGGTCGGCGCCATCTCACTTGAAATGTTGACACCGCAACATCATCGTTGATTGCGTGATGCGGCAGATGGGATGCCGAGCCGTTCACTCGCGTTGATGGCTTGTCTGGTCGGCCGGTTCCATGAGGGCAGCTGAATGAACGTCGATGCCGCGACAAACACGCAACATCCCAATGACGCCCAGACCGAGAAGCCATCCGGCCGAATGTCCAGTTTTCCAGGCCTCGATAACGAACTGACCTCGAGATTTCGGTTGTGGCGATGGATAGCCGTCATTTCAGCGTTTTGTTTGCTGCCGATTCTGCTCATGTCGCTTGGTGTCGATTTTTCGACCGCCACACACGCACTGTCGCCTGAGACTGCTGCGAATCTCTCGCAACTTGAATTGCATGAATCCGCTCATCATGCGCTTCGCGGAAGCTATTCCCACACAATTTTGGAATGGACAGCCGTTTGCACCGCGGCATTCGTCGCACTCCTGGCCATTTTTCAATACCGCATGACTCGCGAGCCATCTCTTCCTGTCATCGGTATTGCACTGGCGTGCGCGGGGGGCATGGACGCGTTCCACACATTCGCGGCAGACCGACTCATCACCGCTGTCGCAGAAAATCGGGACCTGATTCCATTTACATGGGCCATTTGCCGTCTCTTCAATGGTGTGATTCTGTTGGTTGGAGTAGGAATTTTTGTTGCGTCTTCCAGGAAGGAAAACTCAAAATACGGCAATACCCTGATAGTCGGCATTAGTGCCTGTTTCATTGCGATCGCTTATTTTATTATCAACGCCTGCGCGTCCTCCACTTCGTTGCCTCAGACCATGTTTGCGGGAGCGACGATAAAACGGCCGTACGACATTTATCCGTTGATCCCGTATTTGCTTTGCGGGCTTGTTGTTTTCCCTGCTTACTTGCGCCGCCATCGTACAGTCTTCGCCTACGCGCTTCTGTTATCCGTGATCCCGCACATTGCCACGCAACTTTACATGGCTTTTGGGTCGTTCAGACTTCACGACGCCTGCTTCAACATTGCACATGGTCTAAAAGCTGTGAGCTACATGGTTCCCGCATTCGGGCTTTTGGTCGAATTTGTTCAGGCCTATCGCCAGCGGACCCACGCCGAGCAGCTTGCCCTCCTCAGTGCCGATGTAGGCAACGCCATCACCGTTGGGGTTGGAGGAACCATGCGGGAAATCCTCCAGCCCTGCGCCGAATCGATTATTAATCGCCTTGGCGTGTCGTCGGCACGCATCTGGACATGCAATGAGCAGGGGACGAAGCTTAAGCTGCAAGCGAGTGCAGGGCGGGATGTGCAAATCGACATTGCGACTGAAGATGTATCTATCGCAGAGAAGAGGATTGGGCAGATTGCCCAGTCTCGTCAATTGTTTCTGACCAACAATGTGCTCGGCGACCCGCTGGTCGATTTGACTTGGGTGCAGGAGACCGGGGTTGTCTCATTTCTTGGGCATCCACTCATCGTCGATGAGCGAGTCGTCGGTGTGCTGGCCATATTCGGCCAAACCCCGTTTGGTCATGACACAATAAAGGCCATGTCTTCAGTGGCAGGCGGCGTGGCTGTGGCGATCGATCGTAAGATCACACATGCTGACGCCGTTCGCTCAGCCAAAGAAGCCCAGTTGCTCCACCGAACGGCGGTGATCGCATCCGAGGCCCAAAGTTTTGAAGAAGCCCTTCAGCGGTGCGTAGACATGGTATGCCATGTGGTCGGTTGGCCTGTGGGACACGTCTATCTTGTCGCGGAGGACGACGCGGAAGAGCTTGTCCCGGCGCCCATCTGGAGCATCAGTGACACCGAACGGTTTGCCGCTTTCCGCGAAATCACCGATCAAACCCGTTTTCGAATTGGTGAGGGGCTTCCCGGAAGGGTTCTGGAATCGGGTAAGCCCGTGTGGATCACCGACGTGCAGACCGATCTGAATTTTCCGCGCGCAAAGAAACTCGATGACTTGCAGGTTCACGCCGCCTTGGGAATACCGATCAAGAACGATGGACGTGTGGTGGGCGTTTTCGAGTTCTTCTCTGGCGAAGAATTGGAAACGGATAAAGAGCTGCTTCTATCCGCGAATAGCGTTGGTGAGCAACTTGGCAGTGTGCTGAAGCGCAGGGAGGCGGAGCGAGCACTGCTGGATAGCGAGTCGCGCACCCGAGCCGTATTCGAATCAGTTGTGGATGCGATCATCACAATTGACGAGAAAGGCGCGATCGAGGCGGTTAACCCCGCAGCTTTGAAACTGTTCGGGTATGGGATGGAAGAACTCGCCGGGAAAAACGTTCGTATGCTCATGCCGAATCCGGATCGCGATAGTCACGACTCCTATCTGATGAACTATCTGACCACGGGAGAGAAGAAGATCATTGGCATTGGACGCGAGGTGACCGGCCTTCGCAAGAACGGTACGACCTTCCCGATGGAGTTGGCGGTTAGTGAAGCATCTCAAGGCGATCGCCGTGTCTTTACCGGTATTGTCCGCGACATTTCCGAACGAAAACAGGCAGAGTACGAATTGCAGGAAAGCGCGATGGTCCTGGAGGCGCGAACGGTTGAACTGGAGTTTGCAACGCAACAACTTGAAGCTTCCGGAGCGTTTGGGGCTGCTTTGAATCAACCAACTCCGGAAGATACGTATCGATTTGCCTTGGATTGCATCGTAGGGCAAACAGAATTTCCCTTCGCTGCCATATATGCTGAAGAGTCTGGTGTGGCTGTTGCGAAACACGTCATTGGAATCGACGCGGCACTCAAGACCGACGCCCTGTTGTCGCAGGGGTTGCCGATGGAGGTGTTGCGTTCAGGCGAAATGCGAGGCGTACGGGGTCCGTTTGAAGGCGGTCAGCTTCGTTTGCAGGTTGGGATTGGCGAGATCGAACCTCGAGAAGTGGTCGGCTGGCCTATCCTGTTCAGCGATCGTTGTGTTGGAGTGATGGTTACGGTTCATGTGACGCCGGTCACCGACGCGGATCAGGAATTTGTCAAAAAATCACTCGATCAACTCGCAATTCGGATGCACAACTTCAACACGGAATTGCAGCGAATCAAGCTGATGGATGAGATTCAGGAACGGTCCTCTGCGCTAGCGATAGCAAAACAAGAGGCAGAGCAGGCCAGCAGCGTTAAGAGTGATTTCCTGGCGAGCATGTCACACGAGCTTCGTACACCGATGAACTCTATTATCGGGTTCACCAATCGTCTGCTCAAGAAGCTCTCCGATTCGCTATCTGAACGAGATATCGACGCGCTGCGGACCGTCGACCGCAATGCCAAACATCTGCTTGTTCTCATCAACGATATCCTTGACTTGTCGAAGATCGAAGCCGGAAAAATGGAACTCGAAAAATCGCGATTCGATTTATCCTGCTGTATTCGCGAGGTCGTAGAGCAGACCAATTCGCTACTCGATGACAAGCCGTTGAAAATTGAGATGGGTAAATTCGAAGAGTCGATGTCCATCCTTGCGGATCCCACAAAAACCAGACAGGTCATTACCAACATCCTTTCTAATGCGATCAAATACACCGATGAAGGAACCATTACGGTTTCACTCAGTACGGCCTCCGATCGCGAATTGGGGGCGGTTGCTCATCTGTCAATAAAAGACACGGGTGTCGGCATCACAGAGAAGGACCAAGCCAAGCTGTTTCAAAAATTCACGCAGGTCGATCATAGCGCAACGCGAAAGGTTGGTGGCACGGGGTTGGGTCTTGTCATTACCGCGCGATATGTACAGATGCACGGCGGTCGCATCGATGTGGAGAGTGAGTTCGGAAAGGGAAGCGAATTTGTCATCCTGCTGCCGTTGGTCGAGGCTGAGTTACGATCTACGAGTGGAGAGAGAAGGACGGAACCTGTCGAGGAAACGGCGTCGAACGGCGTCTCGTCTGAGCGGGGAGCCACGATCCTATGCGTTGACGACGACCCCGATGCCCTGAAGTATCTCAAGCAAACCTTTGAAGACGAAGGATACCGGGTGGTGCTTGCTGAAGGGCACGACGCGGCACTCACCCAGGCTACCGAATGCCACCCCGACTTGATTTGTCTGGACATGGTTATGCCAAACAAGAATGGGTATGAGGTGCTTGCGTCGCTTCGAGGCCGACCGGAATTGGCGTCGATTCCTGTCGTTGTGGTGTCCGTTGAGGCTGACGAAGCGCGCACGTCCAATTGTGGCGCTCAGTGCTACGTCACCAAGCCGGTAGATTCCACGGCGTTGCTGTCGGCGGTCCGCAATATCCTCGGAGAACAACTCAAATCGGTGATAGTGATGGAGAGTGATGGGGAGGAACCGAACTCTCTCAGACAGATTTTTTCGGCTGGGGGTATTTCGGTGCGCAATGTCCATACCCCAGCAGAAATAGAACTTTCGAGCGAAGACTCAAAACCGGAAGCTGTTGTCGTTGACTTATCTGCTCTGGACGCGAGTGGTGTCGCGACGGTCCGACAAATATTGGTCGATCCTGCAAATAATCGAATGCTAATTCTTCTCGTTTCTCGCGGAACGGAAGATTCCGAGCACATGCGTATGCTGCGCGAAATAACAGACGTATACAAAATCAGAGGTCGTGTGGATGCGCGCGAACTGATCGCTGCGATTTTGGGGTCAGCGCAAAGGCGTAAACCTTCTTTGGTGGGGATGTCGCTATGAGTTATCGCATCCTCGTAGTTGAGGACAATCTCGATAACACGAAGCTCGTAACCTGGCTGCTGGAGGATGAGTCGTGGGAGTATGAGTGCGCAACGACCGCTGAAGAGGGGCTGGAACTCGTACGCATGAAACCGTTCGACGTTGTTTTGATGGATATCTCATTGCCAGGTATGAACGGGGATGAGGCGACGAAGCTGATTCGCCAGGACCCGGCGTATCAGACGCTTCCTATCATCGCACTGACGGCCCACGCCGTGGCGGACGAACGCGAGAAAATTCTCACATCCGGGGTGAACGCGCTCGTAACCAAACCGATCGACGAAACCGCACTTGTGGACGTGATAAAGCAGGCGCTGAATGGAGAACTTTGCCATGCTTCCTAAGGTACTCGTTGTCGACGACATGCCGGACAATGTCAAACTTCTGGCGTTAGACCTGGAGGATGCAGGTTACGAGGTGTTGACAGCTACCAATGGGAACGAGGCGTTGCGGATCATGCGTGACGAAGGGCCACCGATTGTTCTGACGGATTGGATGATGCCGGAAATGGACGGCATCGAGTTGTGCAAGCGCATGCGTACCTTGGAAGGAATTGGGTTTGTTTACGTTATCATGATCACAGCGCACACTGACCAAGACCGCTTGGTCGAAGCTTTCGAGGCTGGCGTGGATGATTATCTTTCCAAGCCTATTCAGGAAGCCGAGTTGAAAGCACGACTTGGTGCAGGCGTTCGGATCATACGTTTGGAGGAAGACCTCGAGGCTGAACGACGTTCGCTACACAAGGCCAATGCGCAGATGGCCGTGCTGAACGATCAACTCCAGGTTATGGCTACGACTGACGAGCTGACTGGATTGTGGAATCGTCGTGAGGCGATTCGGCATATGAATGAACAATGGGCGACTTCCTGCCGACACGATCAGCCTTTCGCCTGCATCGCCTTTGACATTGACCACTTCAAGAAAGTCAATGACACATACGGGCATGACGCCGGTGATGCGGTTTTGCGTAGCGTCGCTGAGACGGTGAACGAGTCGCGGCGATCCGGCGAACGTGCTTACCGCATTGGCGGGGAAGAGTTCCTGATATTGTGCCCCTCCGCGACTGCGCAGCAGGCGGCTCTTGGCGCGGAACGGATTCGAACGCTAATTGCAGATCAGACCGTGTTGCACAACGGCTTGAATCTGAGCGTTACCGTAAGTCTTGGAGTGTCAGAACGGACACCGGATATCGAATTGCCCGCCGAGATGTTGCGGCTGGCGGATGAAGCTCTTTACGAATCCAAACACGCGGGCAGAGATCGGGTTTCAGTTGCCCAACAGGCTCATCCGCAAGAAGCTGCTCAGTCGTTGAAGTCATGTGAGACTTAAGATGATGGGACGAACACTCACTGTGAATAGGCCGATTACGAAGGAAGTGCCATGACAAAGGTTTTGATCGTCGATGATAATGAGGATAACCGTTGCCTACTTACCCATGACCTTGAGGATGAAGGGTATGAGGTGGCGCAGGCGATTGATGGCGTGGACTCCTTGCGCGTGGTCGCGGAGTGGTTGCCTGATGTTGTTCTGATGGACATAAACATGCCTAGAATGGACGGCATTGAGGCGTGTGCGAAGTTGAAGGAACAACCGGAATCACGCATGATCCCGATTATCATGCTCTCCGCTCGGGATGGAGATGCTGACGTCATTCAGGCACTTAACGCCGGTGCGCACGATTATGTCACCAAGCCTTACGTCGCTGAAGTGCTCATGGCTCGGGTTCGGGCCGCTGCCGCTGCCAAGTCCGCTTATGACACCATAAGACGCATGAACATTCACCTTCAGGAACTGCACGACACCGCGTTCCAATTCGTCGATAATGTGTCTCACGAATTCCGCACGCCGCTCACGGTTATCAAGGAGTTTTCGTCCATTATCCGAGACGGAATCGCTGGACCTGTCACCGAGGATCAGTGCGAGTACCTCGGCACGGTCATCGCCCGCGTAGACGACCTCGCGTTGATGGTCGATGACATGTTGGATGTCAGCAAGCTCGAAGCCGGCCTGCTCGGCATGCGCCGCAAAGAATGCACGATCGACGAAATCGTCGAGGCGATCAACCCTGGACTTCAACGGAAGGCAGCTGCGAACGGAATCCCGCTGGAGATGGTCATCGAGTCTGGGCTTCCTAACGTCTATTGCGACATAGAAAAAGCGGGACGAGTGATCCTCAACCTTGCGGTGAACGCGATCAAGTTTTCACCAGAGGAGTCACCCGTAACAATTTGGGCGCGGGCGGGCGATGGCTGCGTCACTGTTGGGGTTACCGATAGTGGGCCCGGTATTGATGAAGCGGGACTTGCGGTGCTCTTTGAGCGGTTCAAGCAATTAGGTGCCGGTGTTCGTTCAGATTCCAAAGGCTTTGGGCTTGGGTTGAACATTGTTCGCGACCTTGTTGACCTGAACCTTGGAACGCTTCATGTCGAAAGCGAACTCGAGCAGGGTAGTACCTTCAGTTTTACAATCCCCACCACTGACATAGAGGAGATCGCCGGGCGATATACGGACTGGCTTGAGCGCCAGCAGCAAGGAGCCCCAAACGTGTCGTTGATCCAAGTGCGTATGGATGTGCCAGCGTCTTCCGATTTGCGATACACCGTCGGTGAGGCGCTGCGCAGTTTGTTGCGACATCCTGATCTTGTACTTGACGGCTCGGAAGCTGATTGGGTATTGGCGATCGGCAGACATGAGGCGTCTTTGGCAGACATCCTTGCGACGATTCAAAGGGATTGGCACGAACTGTGCGGGGGTGTACGGATTGAAGCCCTTCCTGACGTTTCGATGGCTCCGGTCGGAACCTGGCGAATACCGGACCAGTGCGATGAGTTTCGACGTCGAATTCTGTCGCTCACACAGCGTCAGGAGGTGGTGCATGGGTAGTCGGCACTGCATCCTGATTATCGATGATGACCGCGACATCGCGCGCGGGATGAGCGCACGTCTGAAGCATGCTGGCTTCGACGTTATTACCGAGCGCACAGGTGAGTGCGGTCTGCATGCTGCCGAAACTAAGTTACCCGACGCGGTGATACTTGACGTCCGCATGCCTGGTATGAGCGGATTGACCGTCCTCGAAAGGCTGCAATCCAATGAAATTACGCGGGGTATTCCGACGATCATGGTGTCCGCAAGTCTGGTCGATCACCAACGATCTTTGGAGTTAGGCGCTTCGCAGTTTATGCAGAAGCCTTATGACGCGAATGTGCTGCTTCTGACTTTACGTTCCCTGTTAAACACTGACGCCTCAATTGGAGAGACATCTGATGCAAGCTAAACGTGTGCTTGTTGCTGACGACGACGAAGCCCTGAGGACGGCACTCCGTATGCGGTGCGAAGGTCTCGGGCTGGAAGTGGAAGCGGTTTCGACCGGTATTGAGGCGATCGCACGAATCCATGAAAGACCTCCCGACCTTGTTATTTTGGATGTGACGATGCCCGCGGGTGGGGGATTGAGCGTTTGTCAGATGCTGGCTGATGGTGACGACCTGGAGCCAATCCCTGTTATTATGTTGTCAGGGCGATCAGACCCGGAGACCATACGACGCTGCGAATCTTTGGGCGCTCACTATGTCCTAAAGGGCGTAGACGCTTGGGACCACTTGTGGCCCATCGTTCATTCTTTGTTGGGGCTGTCGAACGAGGAAGTTGACGTGCCCCTTCCTGACGAGCCAGCCGAAAATGCTTCGGAAGACCCCGATCGGAAGCCGACCGTTCTTGCAGTTGACGACGACCCGCTAATCTCGAAAGCATTGAGCGTTCGTCTGGCAGCTCATGGCGTCGAAGTGCTGCGAGCGTACAACGGAATGCAAGGGTATTGGACGGCTCTGCGTGAAATACCTGATGTCATCATTACGGACTATCGAATGCCGGAAGGGCAAGGCAATATGCTGCTTGGCCGCCTGAACTCACATCCGCTAACCAAAGAGATACCAGTTATTATCCTCAGCGGCGGAAGATTGAAGGGAGACAGGGACTTCGCCTTGGAGCGGGAGTTGGCAACTCTTGGTGCTATCCGGTACTTTTCCAAACCGCTTGATTTTGAGGCGTTGCTGAAGGAACTGGAAAAACACATCCCCATTAGACCCACGGCGGGAAAGGTGCCCGCAAATCTTTGAGCCGGGTGGTATCTTGAGAATCTCGCGATGTCCGCGGGCTGAATCCTGACTTCGTTGTTCGACGAGGCGTTTTGGAGTTGCGGGAAACCACATTCTCGCATGCAATACAGACCCAAGTGTTTCCACGGTGATTTTTAATCACAGGTTCGGCATCCAATAGGCCGCCCAGCGCAAATATGTTCCCCCCAAAGCACATCAACGACCTATAATGTTTGAAGTTACCTTTTCGCGGTAAGGGGAATCCCCACATGTGGCATGTTTTGGCTTCTGCATGCCGTGTAGCTGCGAATGTCAACTTGCGTAACATGACGTCTATGAATAAAGGTATAATTGCGGTCGCGAGTGCTTCCTGCCTCATTGGGTATTGCTGGTAGTATTGAAATGGGATTACTAGTTTGTCCAAAATGCTCGTCGAAGGCTGACCCTGTGGATGGGACGTCTGGGGTTTGTTGTTCTTCGTGTGGTGAATCACTGGTTGCGTCAGTGACCGATAGCGAGGCGGATCGTTACGCGGACGACGATCTGTTTGTTGGCGACTTGCGAGAAGCCATCGGTACTGATGTGTCGGCCATCAGCAAATCTACGCAAATGACGACAATCGCCGAGTCGCCAGTTTCTCGTGACCGTCACGGCGATTCAGCATACCTCGGCCCGGGGAGTATTCTGGGCGACTTTGAAATAATCGGTGAAATCGGGCACGGCGGTATGGGGGTCGTTTACCGGGCACGGCAACGGTCGTTGGATCGGGAAGTAGCGCTAAAGGTTCTGCACGCGGTCAAACGACACGGTCCGTCAGCCGCACACCGGTTCAGGATCGAAGCACAAGCCGCCGCGAGACTTCACCATGCAAACGTCGTACCGATTTACGCACAGGGTTCCGAGGATGGGGAGCTGTTCTATGCGATGAAGCTGGTCGAAGGCGTGAGCCTGGACATTGCGATTCGAAGTCGCCCTGATTTATTGAGTGCAACATCGCTGCGAACATTTGGGGGAAGCAGCCATCTGCGAAGTGCTCCGGTTGCGGGTGAGATTGCTCCCCAACCACCCTTGGCTAAACCTGAATCCACTGTGACCGAACTGTCAGGCGACTCGACGCGCCCGCGTCGGACATTCGAGGACTATCGATATTTAGCGCTCTTGATTGAAGGTGCAGCGGAAGGGCTTGCGCATGCGCACGAGCAGGGTGTTATTCATCGTGACATCAAACCTCACAATTTGTTGCTCGGTCAGGATCACCGGCTGAAAATTGCCGACTTTGGCTTGGCACATCTTGTCGAATCTCCTCACTTTACGGTCACTGGTGAAGTGCTGGGGACGCCGTCTTATCTCGCACCCGAGCAAGTTCGCGGCGACATTCGGGCCATGGACGGTCGGACGGATATCTACGGACTTGGGGTGACATTGTATGAGTTGATTACCGGGAATCGCCCCTTTGAAGCGGATACGCGCGACCAGATTCTTCATCAGATATGTACGGTCGAACCGAAGCCCCCAAGGCTGGTTGACCCGCGCATCCCGCTGGACCTCGATACGATTTGCTTGCGAATGATCCAGAAGGACCCTCGACAGCGCCACCAGACGGCAGCGGAAGTGGCGGAGGATTTAAGGCGATTTGCGGAAGGCCGACCGATCCTGAGCAGGCGAGCAACAGCAGTTGAAAAAGCCGGCAAGTGGATCAAAAGACATAAGGTTGGCAGTATCGCGGTCGCGGCGTGTGTTCTAGCCGTTGTCTTGTCCGGTTGGTTGGTCTTGAATGTTCGGAGTGAACGCAGGGCTAAGGCTCAGAGATTTCTCGATAAAGCCTACGACCGGCTTGTGCATATAAATTATTTTGATCCGGAAGTTGTCAATTCGGATATCGAACAAGCTACGGCATTGGGGGCTGATGCTCCCAGCCTCGGCTTGGTCAGCGCTCTGGCACGTCTACCTCAATCGCGAGAGCAAGCTGTTGCGCTGATGAAGCAAACGGTTGACGAGAATCCGTCATACCGTGAGGGCGCGTATGCGTATGCGTGGTTCCAGGCGGAACTTGGTGATCGTGTGGGTTCCGGCGCGACTGTGAGGCGTGCTGATGATGATGGCGGCGCTGAGACGGCGGAGCAATGGTATTTTCGCGGATTGGCTGTGCATTATGTGGATCCGGACGATGCCATCCAGTGTTACGAGAACGCACGCGATATGCGCCGACTACAGGATGATGCCCATTACCCGTTGGCGAGCTATCACATCGTGCGGGCGAACAATCAGAAAATGTATCGCCATCGTGAGCTCGATTCGTTCGATGCTGCCAAGAAGTCGCTCGAATTCCTAATCGAGCAGAAATACTTCGGCGGAAGGTCATACTACCTTCTCGCCATTGCACATCGCGTTTGCGCTGAAATTCTAGCGAGCAAGGCCGAACGAGGCGACTCGGGCGTTGAGGATCGCGATAGTGCATACAATTTGAGTCTTGTGCGGTTTGCCGATGCCATTGCGACGGCACGAGAAGGACGAGAAGCGTACCCGATGGACCCACAACTGCCGACTACTGAAGCAATGAGTCTGGAGAGTCGCGGTTTTCATGGCGAGCGGGAATATGCATTGGCCGACTTTGCGGATGCGATCGATGCGCGAACGCAGGCTATTGAATTGGCGGCTGGCAAGCCTCCGACGCTCGAGAATCTTCATTACCGTTGGCGGCTGAACTTCTGGCTCGGGAACTTGCCTGAGGCGCTGGCCGACGTGCGAGAACATGGCGAACAGGAGGGGGAAGATGAGGGCGAGACTGAAGAACGCGTCCGTTTTTATCGCCACTTCTTTCCCGCTCTCATTGCTGCTGAAATGGGCGACATGGATACGGCTCTAACAGAGGCGATGGCAGAGGTTGACGCTGCACCTAACAACGCCCAGGATGTTTTGCGTGCGGCTGCTTGCCTTCGACTGCTTGGGGAGGGCGAAAGAGCAAAGGAGCTGTTAGCTGAACGACAGCCTTTGGTCGATTACGCTGTCTCACTCGATGAATTACAGTCTCCGGAGTGGGCGGAGGGGATTTATGAATTGGCTTCCGGCGAAATCGGGCCAGACGAAATAGCAGTGATAGCGGATAAATTGAAGCAAAAAGCCAAGTCTATGGGGGAGTCGGCTTTTCATTTGGGCGCACGGTCGTTTGTTTATGGGACACGTTCTCAAGCAATGCAACATTTTGCTGACGCTTTTCGTTCGTTTGACAAGGAAACTCGCTATACTTTTATTGGTAAGCTGATCCTTCAAAAGATGCGTTTGGATCCGGAATGGCCGCCATGGATTGACTGGCAGGGGCGTTTGGGAGAAGGGTCTTCTGTGGAGGGAAACTAGGCCGGAATACGCTGAATTGGGATCCGGAGATTGGGAGAGAATCATGTCTCGTTGGAAGACAGTACCGTTTCGAAACATCGCGTTCAGGCTAGGTGTTGTACTGGGTACGGCTGGTTTTTTAGTGTGTCCACAATTTGCCCTTGCTGCAAGACCTTGTCAGCCTTTGCCAGCGCCATTGTATTCCTTTGACGTCAATTCGCCGTCGGTCCTGGATATAACGGACCAGGTTACTGCGAGCGCACTTCTTATCCTGGTCGATCCGGATGCGACTATTGATATCCCGGGAAACCAAATAGGCTTGAACGACCCTGCTGATGACATTGACGCATTGGCAACGAACAGCCTGATTCAGACGGGGACGTCGTTTGTGATTTTGTTTTCGGTGAGCCGAAGTACGACTGGCGGCGCTGTAGTGAACGCCGCACTAGGTGCTGCCAATGTTCCTTACAATGTTGCGGATCAAGCGGGCAAAGGGCAGGCTGCAGGTGACCAATATATGTCACTAAAACTGTTTACGTCTGCCGGGCCGAATGGGCAACGAGGAACGCTCGACAATAACACGCTGTCGCGTAATCAATACAACGAAGGTGGCACTGGATTCGGAGCGGACCCGCCGATCGGTGCTGCGGCTACCAACTTTGTAGCGGTGCCGGAAGACAATGTGAATGCCATGTTCGACCCGGGGGCGCCGACCGGTCCGCTAGGTGTGTTCATTTCAGCTAGTGAGTTGTCGCCCTCGCTCGGCTTGTTTCCCGGAGTTAATTTACCGGGGGGGGCTGACATTATTTTCGAGCCGGATGTTCGTGACGGCGTGGCGACGCCCAATCTATTTGCCACAGCAACGGACCTTGGTTTGACCAATGTTGATGACATCGATGGCCTGGTTGTTATTGATGACGGAGTGCCGGGTGTATTCGATGCGTCTGACATAGTTTTGTTCTCGTTAACGCCAACCTCTCCATCGCTTGGCACAATCGTCGGTGCTAATGCGGTCAACCCGGCCGCTGACGTATTCATCGCTCGCTCCGGTACACAGCCTACTTTGTTTGCGTCCGCCGCGAGCCTTGGTTTGCAGAATGCAGGCGACGACATTGATGCGCTGGACATCTCCCTCTGCACCGATGCGTTGGCGTGTGCTGGTCTTAGCGGAATTCGTGACCAGGCGTGCCCGGTCCCCGCTGTTTCTGAATGGGGCGTCGCAGTGATCGCACTGCTGGTATTGGTTTTCGGCTCCATCCTGATTCGCGAAAGAAACGTTTCGGTCTTGAGTGTTTGATTTGATGGGACTTTTTGTTTGTTCGTATGTTGCTTGTTGTCTAGGTTTGCAATTCGCCGCGGCGTTTGGCCTTCCGTGGCCAAAGCTATGCGCTTATTAAATCCTATCGTCGTACTACCCCAAATGGATTTTTCACAAGCCAAGCACTGTTCAGGTTAGTTCTTAGCGATTCATATCGATTGAGGTGTCGCCAAAGATCGGACTCTTCCCGGCGGCCGCAAGCCTATAATTCATTCTTCTGGTTTCTGTCGATAGTACATTGACTAGAGCAAGCTCCAATCGACTGTAGCGTTCCGATGCACTTTTTTGCTCGTGCCTTAAGACGGTTCGCTGCCATAACCGATGCGGAAGTTGTTCAGAAGATGCTTATGACGGGCGAGCTTGGTAGTGATGTAAGGTGACAATTTCAGTGCGTGTAATTGAGTTTAAGGTAATGGCCTTGCGATTGACTGGACGAGCGGAATATATGCGAACTTCTCCGATCGGGCTTCTTCTTGCAGCCAATTTTGTATTCGGTTCGGCTCTGCTTGCAAGCACGCCAGCTTTCGCAATCGAGGACGTGTTAATCAGAAGTGAATCTTTGGATTCCAAGTCTGAAGTGGAGAGCGCTCGCGAATTCTTCAACGACGATGATCCCGAAACGGAAACGCTGGGCATCTGGCCTATCACAAATGAGCCAACGGTTCGTCACCATTCGACTTATCATAACGTCAATCCATTT
>JAJDEA010000214.1 GCA_029260035.1 Phycisphaerae bacterium | reverse complement strand
CCGAACATTGCGCAGCCAATCCAAACATTGCTTCTTCCGCCCCTCATCCGTAATAAAATCCATCGTTTGCGTCAAATGTGTGTCAGCAGTCTCGAACTGCTTCAAGTCTCTGGCATAGATAATCCCGAGCAACAATCGAATGTCGATCTTCTCGCGGGAATGAGGATAACACGCAACGAATCGCTCAAAGGCGGCAACCGCCTGGGGAGATCGGCTGGTGCGATAGAACTCACGTCCGATGTCAAGCTGCTGCATTTCCGCCATACACTGCTTGGGATCAATCACAACCAACGATTCGTAAAGTGAAACCGCCTTCGAAAGGTCTCGGTTTTCCATGGCTTCATTGATCTCACTGCGCAGTTCCGAAACTTTATCGAGCTGACGTTCCTCGGCTGCCAGCTTTTCCGGATCGATACGAGGAGCGCGACCCGCTGAACCGTAGCGAGCTTTCGCTTGGGCCTCGGGATTCTCCATCGCAGAAGCGAACTCTCGCCGTTGATTCCACCGCTTCCATAGCGAGAGCAAATCAAACTGATCGCGGGGAAGCGCACGGATCAAGAGCATAAACATCGCCCCGACAAAGCCGAAGAAATACCCCGCAATGTGAGCGCCATAAGCAACCTGACTCGCCCCACCAAATCCAGGTGCCACAAAGTTATCCCAGATAATGATCTTAAGGCCGATCAATGCCAACGCGGGTAGCTCAAACAGATGAATAAAGAAAAACCAGAATAACACCGTTACTCGGCTTCTCGGGAAAAGCACGAGATAGGCAGTCGTCACAGCCGCAATCGAACCCGACGCCCCCACCAACACGAAAGGCTCCGGATTAGCCGTCGCGTATCCCCATGCCGAAAACACGCCGCCAGCCAGATAGAAGAACGAATAGGCGATATCGCCCATCTTGCTGTTCACTGCGTTTCCGAAAAGCCAGAGAAACCACATATTGCCAATCAAGTGCCATTTGTCGCCATGGACAAATTGATAGCCGAAAAACTGCCATATGCCTGGCTCTGTCGATTGAAACTCGAGATAGGTCGAGCGAAAGCTCGCAAGCGAATCCCCAAGAACACCGCCACCAAATATGAAAAATGCCATTACGTTCAAGCCAATCAAAACATAATTGGCCATCGGCGTTCGACGCGATTCGACAGCGGTTCGGATGGGAATGATCATTGCTTAAGCAACTTCCAGGCTCTGTTACATCTCGTTTGAGGCGTAGAACAGCAATCAGATTGGGGCCATGCTCATGTTAGCATGAGCGTGTTTTCTCAATTCGTGTACTGCCATGGCCACGCAAGCGTGGACCATGCCACCCGCCAATACTTAGGAATCCGTCTTCGCATATACGCAAAACATTCTGAGCTATTCAACCCAGAAACCACAACTCGCCACAAGGGAAAGCGTCACAAACCCGACACACCTGGAGCCGGTGGTCCAGCCACCCCCGGATCACCACTAACCGTCTGAACATAACGCATCCTCAGTTCATACAGAACGGCGTCGAGCGTCTCCTTTTCCTCGTCGCTAAGATTGCCCTTCGTTTTTCGCTCCAGGACATCGAGCAGGTCGATGTAATGCTTTGCAATCTGCGGATTCGGCGGCATTTGCTCTCCATCAGGCCCTTGCATTCCACCCAACCCAACGACAGCCTGCATCGCAAGCATATTCAATAGATCGGGGAAACCAGCCGAACCCTCAGGTCCGCCCGCCGGCCCGCGAGCTTGGCTGGCTTTCTCCTCCTGCTCGGCGAGCCGTTTCTTCTCGAGCGCTGCTTCTTCTTTCCAATCTCCGTCAATGTGAAGCTTGCCCGTTGAATCGTCGCTCATTACTGCCTCCCAAACACAATTCACCAAATTACCCAAGCCCGCTACGAAGCGAGAACGCGGCTTCTTATGCGCCAGAAAAAGGCAGGCGCCGAGCTACTATACAACGAAATCATCCTTCGCGGGAAGGGCGTCGAGGAGATGTTCCATACGACCTCGATCCATCAAGCCGAAGAAATACTCACGGCCGCAGGCAAGGCCATCTTGTTTTAACGCTTGGTTGGCAGCCCTAAACCTGTCCTCCAACGACTGATGCGAGGAAGCGCCAATATCGAACAACCGCGCATTTACCGAGCGAATCGCCTGGAATGCGTCACGCCGAGCAGGCTTATTTCGAGAATCTTCGGCTGACAACAGCGCCGCCTCTTTCACCAACGCAGCCCTTCGTTCGAACAATTCCCGAGTTGCATCGGTGATCGACAAGTGTCTCTGTGGATTGTATCGGATATCGCGCAGCGACCGGCTTAACGATTGCAGATCCGTCGCAACGATACCAGAGCGAGGCAAGTCGAGATGCATCGTCGCAGAAACACACGCTATCGACGGAGGCGACACGCCATAATAGTCTTGAATGATCGCGTCGCTTATTCGATCGTATTTCGCCCCGCCAATCCCGTGGATGAACAAATCCGCAAGGAGCAATCTCGCCCAAATCGTCAGCGTCAGCGCGCGAGGCCTGAGCTGCCAGCCGTTCAGCGCCAGAGCTAGCCCCTCACAACAATCCATTTCCGCGCAGGCGATTTCCGCAAACTGTTCCTTGTCGGAAAATAACCGAACCCAGTCATCCTTGCGCTCAACGAACAACCTATGTCGAACTCCGCCGGGGTGAAACGCCCATAGCGCGACTTCGCATTTGTCCGGCGTTGTTTGCAGATCGGGGATCGGACGCTGAGCGCCTCGAACTCTGTGATCCCGCCGATATTTGGAAAGTGCCCGATTGTAACTTTCAGCAAATCGGCACGCATTCAAAAGCATGTCAACGACAATGGGGTTGCACCAATCCTCGCTGATTCGTCGGTCCAATACCTGAACCCCGAAATTTTGCTCGATCGCGCGCCTCGCTGTCACTGCCTGATCGACCCAGGACTTGGGGCTGGATACAACCCGCATCGCGTCGAAGTAAACAGGCATCTGCGACGCCCCGAAGCGATCGCCCATCGCAGCTTTAACGCTATTTTCAAAGTGACCGATCGCGTCGCGATCCAAAGGGCGCAGCTGTTCAAACGCAAAACCAGCTGGCTCGGCGGCAAACCGAACTCGGCGCAGCTCTATTCCATTCGCCTGCATAGACGGCACGGCAAGCGCGGTATCTTTGACCGCATCGCAATCGACAACGAGATTAACCGCAGCACCGTCTATAGCCTCGGCGGCGCGCATCGCGAGTACATGCTTGGCCCACACCCCCGCATGAATGAACTCGGGCTGATGCCCGGTCACAATAACTGGCGTCTCTGCATCGCCGACAATTTTCTCGCGCGCCTGCCTGCGCCATTCGCCAAGCGTCACCCCGCAAAGCACCGTCTCAACATTCGACAGCGATGCTGCGTTCTGTCGCAGCGCGGGCACCCAGCTGGTAGCGCTTGGCGCTACAAGAACATCGCCGTGATTTGCGGGTGTTTTTAGTTGAGAATAATCCAGCATTTCGAGACAGGTTAAGGTGTTCACGTTTCTTGCATTTCGCTGATTCGAGACGACTTCAAGAACAAGACCCGGATGAAAGCAGCGGCAGGCAAATAGAAATTGCACCTGTGCTCTATCAATGTAAGTTTGAACGTGTGCCACTGCTCTCGAGCAGTGACCTCCAGTCGCCCAGAAACACGATTGCACTGCTCAAGAGCAGTGGCACACCCCAAAACTAAGGTGTGACGCTGCACTAGCAACACGGAAGGCATCCAGTTCGCGGGCTTTTCGCAGGAAGACTCGTACGCGAAATCTCCGTCTCGAATACATGCAGGTAGTGCGCCAGACGTTCCTTAGGATCATCCAGCAAGCCGCCAAAGTGACGAGTCGGATCGTTGTAGATGAGCCGTACGGGCAGTTCCTCAACCATAAGCCCCGCCCGAGCGACCTGCACCCACCACTGCATCGGCATGGCATATCCGGGAACGGTGACAGAAAAGTGTCGTAACGCAGAAACGCGATAAGCCTTGAATCCGCAGAAGGCGTCGGTCAACTCCAGGCCTAGCCTCTCGTTGATGAGCCGAGTTATCTGCCGGTTAATCGCTCGCCGATCAGCGGGCACCGAGCTTTCCAGATCGATGTCATGCCCTTTCGGATATCGCGTTCCGCTAATAATGTCAGCGTTGTTGCGCTTCGCAGCAGCCATGAACTTCGGCAAAAACGCCGCCTCGTGCTGCTCGTCGCAGTCCATGGTAATTAGCCAGTCGTATTGTTCACGCCGAGCAAAATCGAACGCATCCGCGAGACTTTTTCCATAACCTCGGTTCTCCGCATGGGTAATAACCGAAATACCCGCTTCGCATCGCAAAAGGTCCGGCGTTCGGTCTGTCGAACCGTCGTCAACAACAAGAATGTTCTGACAATATGCCCTCGCTTCCGCCAAGACGCTCTTCAGATACTTTTCTTCATTGTAAACGGGGATCGCGAGCACAAAGTCTTTATGCATGGTGATAATCACTCAATGGTTAGAGAATCCGCACCCACGGAACTTCCATCAAATCGTAGGCACTGCAGCCCAAAAATCAAATACGCGCCTGTTCTTGACGCCAGACGGCTTTCGACAAGGGAGTGTGATCGCGTCAACTTGAAGGGCATTGACGCTTTGTTACGCTACCCATACATACAGCGATCACGATTTTCGCATCAAGAACCCGGATACGCCTTTTGAAACAGACGCAAGACATGAAGAAAACAAACTCAGGACGAACTGTCAATAATTGTCGTCATCAGTGTCTCCCGATTGTTCTTATGTTGGTCCTGATGATCACATTAGGC
>JAJDEA010000213.1 GCA_029260035.1 Phycisphaerae bacterium | reverse complement strand
CGAAGGCGTCGGTGAAATGCTTCAGGTGGATGTCGGAACGGTCAAATACTTGCATCGAGTCGGCGTGCTTCGTGCTGTCAAGATAGGCAAGCACAATCGATGGCGTCTCGAAGATGTTGAGCGGTACATCGAGTCGATTGTGCCTGGAGAATTGTCTTGAATTCTCAAGCCAGCTACGTCAGTATGGAAGCGTCAAAGAATCATGAAACGCTTTTCAAAATTCAGTACACAAACATCCGGTGCGAGTATCTGCACGCGAGTGATCCGTGTTGGCGCCTTCATGTGCGCTTGACATGCTCGCACCGGACTTGTGAACGGAGTGCATCCCATGAATGACACGGCAAGGGTTTGGCTTTCCTCGCGAAAGTGCAAACGTAAAACATCGTATCACTTGCGATGGTACGATCCATCGACAGGAAAAATGCGATCGAAGGTCGCTGGCACGGACAAGAAACGTGCCGATCGCGAAGCAATGAAGCTGGAGCAAGAGTTAGAAAAGGGAACGTATCGAGAAGTTAAGCGTATTCCGTGGACCCAATTCTCGGATGAGGTTACGAGTTACATTGCAGGTAGCCATGAAGTTGAGTCGAAGCGATCGCTCAAGGAATTCGGTGAAGTCTGTAACCCTCTGTCGGCTCGTGATGTTCGACCTTCTATGATTCGTGCCTACGTTGAGCACTGCAAAGAGAAGGGCAACGCAATAGCGACGATTAACAAGAAACTCCGCTACTTGCGGCTGGCATTCAACCAAGCAATTCAACTGGACTACGCTTCCGTGAATCCACTGGACCGATGGAGCTGGCAAAAGGAACCGAAGCGGGAGCTTCGAATACTGTCGGCAAACGAAGAGATCAAGCTACTGGCGTCATGCGAAAAGCTGTACGGCTTTCAAATGGTAACGTTCGCAAAGTTCCTTCTCGAAACGTGGGCACGCCATAGCGAAGCGACAAAGCTGCTATGGGAAGACGTACGCTTTGAAGATGCCTGTGTGTACTTCAGGAGTACGAAGTCGCACGAGGATAGATTCGTACCTATCGGTGGCCGTTCATCGCTTGTGGGCGAAATGAGGCGATTACAGGCAATGACTTTGAAAGACGGTGGTCCGTTCAGGTCGATGGCTAGAACGTCTGTGATTGATAAGCAATGGCGTTGCATTCTCAAAGATGCTGAGCTTGAGCACATTACACGTCACGACATGAGACGGACTGGTATTACGCGGGCGCTGGTCGATGGGATGCCGCCTGTGCTAGTCAAGGAAATGGCAGGACATAAGAGCTTGTCGACGACCATGCAGTACTACGTCAAAGTAACACGAGAAGACTTGAGAAAGGCTGTTGATAGACTCAGTATTTCAACGGCAGGCTGAATCTTGCGACCATCTTGCGACCGTGGCATGAAAACTGACCAAAAACTCCATTTTTTGATAGGCGGCGGTGGGATTCGAACCCACGGTAACGGATTTGCAATCCGCCCATCTTTGGCTTCTGTTAATATAAAAAGAAAGGTGGTACAGGAAATAATCCCTAAATGTACAGGTAATTCACTCCAGTAATACATTCTATGTACGGCTTGTGTTAGGTAGTCCAATTGATCCGATTTTGGATCAATTCATTGTCTCCAACACCACATGTGGCAGTCGTTTTGGAGATGGGTAGAGGTTACCACAACATTCGGGTCGCTTTCTGAGACCGGGATGTCCTTTGTATCGACGACGTTACTCGGTTGACGCCGCTCCGTGTCAGCATGAAACTGGCGGAGCAGATTAAATCCACGAAGGAAGAATGCCACGCCCATGAACGAAGAAACAACGACACCGTATGTGGACTGGGATTATATACTGATGGGCCCAGACATGGCATGGGACAATGGATGTCGGAGACGAACTGATTATCCCCCAGTTGGCGAGTGGCACATTGAATTCACGGGAGCAACACAGGGACACGAATTACTCCTGGCTCATTACTATCCTTCGAAAAACGAGGATGCCCGTGAGTGGTTTAAGGCATTCGGTCCTGGATCGTCTCTGCTTGTACCCGTAGATATTCAATCGTATTTCGGCCCGACGGACGAACCCGAAGATGATCCGGAAGAACCGGACAATGACTCGGGCCACCCTGGCCCTGATCTTGTGAACGTTGAGCACTCCATTCACATTGGCCAAGGTTGGGCAAAGTGGCGTAAGAACGAATTGATTATCACCATCCCTCCTGAAGTCTTCCGCGATTCGGCGGCGAGGCTTCTACTAGGTTTCAGTTCGAAGTACGCGCATATCGAGCAGCGAATTTTCAGAATATTCGAAATGCTGTCACCGACAGAATACTCCGAATTCTGGGACGGGTTTAAACGTCCAGTCTATCCAAACGAAGTATTTGCGTTCTATGACGAGCGCCGAGAGGCGTCTTGGCGCGACAGTCTTATCCGGTTTGACCGTCCAACCGATTTTGATTGTCTTCAGTTGCTGCACTCGGCGTCAGGCGAAGTCGTCACATACACTAAGCTTACGAAAGTTCTGCGCCCCGAGGGCGTCGGAGAGAGCATCTTTCAATTTATTGCACCTCCAGAACTAAAATCTTGTATATCCCACCTGCGAGCGTCACTCAAGGCCGTGAATTGCTCATGCGATATAACCAACGTCCGTGGTTTGGGATACCGCCTTTCCCCTTCCCGATAATGTTTAGCCGCGCCAACTTTTCCGCAACCTAATAAACGTATTCGCATGGCATACTGGAGCCATGATCGATAAGCCCCTTATCTCGAACACCCATCGCGTCACCGATTCCGACGCTGCGTCCGCTCGTCAACCTTTCCGCAACCTAATAAACGTATTTGTGTGCCATACTAGGGCCATGATTGATAGGTCACTTATCTCGCCGGATCGGGCAACGGGATGTTCGCATCATCGGCGAGTCCTTGTTGATGTTCATGCAACAGAGAGAAGCCGCTTCGGTGCGAGTACGGAAAATGTGATTTATTGCGACGGAAGTAATACGTAAATGCCAATTCGGAACAAGAACTTGTTATTAGAAAATCGAAAAGAGTCAGGAGTTTGACAGATGAATCTACTTTCAACAGCCAGCAAGATAGGTCCCGCAAAAAAAGTGAGAGCATTTAATTTGCCTCTAGAAAAAACCTGTTGCGCGTCGGGAAACCGAATCGCAACGGATTGTTGCCGTGCCGTGTGTTATGCACCGAAAATGAGTGCGGATCGACCACGAGTTCACACGTTTGCGATGAAAAACTTTACCGAATCGCAATTGCCAGACTTTGTGGATCGGATGGTCCAACAGATCAAAGGCGCCGGTGTAGCAGACTTCAAGTTCCATGTTACGGGAGACTATTACTCGTCTGAGTACATCGATAAATGCGGACAGATTATTCGCGAATGCTCGCACGTCACCTTCCTTAGCTATACCCGTAGCTGGCGTGACGACCGGCTCGTTCCTGATCTATGGGAACTGGCGGCGCTACCCAACATGAAGCTCTTCTTGTCTTTTGACCGTCAGACCGGCGTACCACCGGCCATACCCGGAACGCGACTAGCATGGATGGCCTGTGATGATTCGGATCATCCTCCTGTCAAAGCGCATATCGCATTCAGAGCAACCGTGGAACGAACGTCAGACAGACCGCCCAATAGACGTTACTTGCCGTTGAAGATCATGGGGAAGACACAAGTATGCCCCCATCAATCGGGGGCGGTCACTCCACCCGCTGATTGCGTAACCTGCCGCATTTGCATGTAAATGAATTTAAAAAAAAGAGATATCGATGGAAACCAGAATTGATTCCGCAGGAGTCAACCAAAACAACGGTGAGCCCGGCTTAAAGATGACACAACAGCATCACGAACATGTTAGTCAAGACAGTTCCTGCGCGATTGCCGCGTTGGGTTCCGCTACCCAGGTAGCGGAAACTGAGGAGATCCGAGATTTTAATCATGAGCTTTGCGAGAGTGCAAAGGTATGGCAAGATCTGCAATCGCGTGCAGAAACAGCTCGGAGTGATGAACGGAAGGCTCATTACGATGAGGACTCTTCACGTTGGCAGCAGGCCCAGATAGTGGTGGATTTGCATAGTCGCTGGGGTAAGCAGGGCCTCACCTACGAAGAAATTGCCAGCGCGTTTAATTCGCCGGTGTCAACAATCAAGCTTTTTGCGGGGACACAAAGAGAATTTGCGAATCGCACAGACTTAGCCCGCAGGCGGTTCTCCGATTGGCAGAAAATCTTCATAGCAATCCGTTCGGAAATCAAACGTATCCAACGAATGGTCACTGACGACAAGGCGCTGGAAAAGCTGACAGCTGCCGTAAAGGATAAGCTCCCCGGCGTGATCGACGGCGTTGTTGCAGACGAGAATCTCACGACAACTCGCGATTTCGGACAAAAAGCCAAAGATAATCTAAGAAAACTCGTGCATTCCGAACACGCCCGGCTTTTTCCGCCTCCACGGATCTCTGGCGATCCGCTTCGTCTGGCCGATGGTGTGGAACTACTCGAAAAACAGGACAACCATTCCGTTTCGATGTTTGTACTTGACGCGCCGTATGGCACTCATGCGGATACGCGTGGGCTGCAAATGGCAAACAACACTCCTGAGGAAACACGTGATTTGCTGATCGAGATCGTACCGATTATTCCCCGCAAGCTGACTGACAACGGTTTTGTTTTCTGGTTTCGGCCCGGATTTCTGATCGATGGCACCGACGACCTCAAGCCTATTCTGGCTGAGTGGTTCTGTCTGCGGCAACTCGTTTGGATCAAATCAAGGACCGGGCTCGCGAATGAAGGTAAAAACATCGGGCTGTGCCATGAGTTGATCTATATGCTATGGCCAAAGGATCGATCATTGCCAGTGCCGCATGTTCATTTGCCTGACTGCCTTCACATTTCGCATGACGAAATGTCGGACCCGAATTCACCGAATCCCAGTGCTAAGCCTGTTGCCCTTTTCGAGAAGCTCATTGAAGCGACAACGATGCCAGGTGACCTAGTGGTTGATTCATTTGCAGGTAGCGGAGCTTGCGTATCAGCGGCACTCAAGCTTGGACGTCGCATTGTGGCCGCCGAGATTGTCCCGGAAATCTTTCAGTTGGCACAACGGCAACTGACGGAATGCCGTGCCGCCCTATCCAGCGATCCGACTACCGCTGCTTTCGCAGCAGAACGGGGTATTGAAGTCCTATGAAAACGAATAAATTATTTCCTTACCCTGGCGGAAAACACCGGATGGTGGCAGTTTTGATGCGTTGTTTGGTGCCGTTCGAGGAATTCCTTGAGCTTTTTGCTGGTGGAGCCAGCCTGTTTTTCGCAATACCGAAATCCAAGGTCGAAACGCTGAACGACGCGGACGAGGACATTGCCAATATCTACACGCAATTCATTGAAAATTACCGTGACTTCCAGACTAGAGTCAATGGTATGGCACGATCTGCAATTAGTGCGAAAGATTATCTCAGATCCTATATTGATCGTGCTAATTGGCACAGCCTCGATCCGTTCGAAAGAGCGTGGCGGCATTGGTATCTTCTCAAGACCTGCGTCTCGTCGCATCTTCGCCGGTCAGGTTCAACGATTTCGCGAAAAAAACTCATTGCATTGAACTACCACATCAATCTGAAGCCACAACACGAACGGATTAGAGGCGCAAACATCGATTGTCTCGATTTCCGAGATGCCCTTCGACTGTATGCCACACCCAAAACTCTGATTTACGCAGATCCTCCATATTACGCACCGTCAGAGGACATGTACGCGCATAAGATGAGCAAGCTGGATCATGTTGCTCTTGCGGCCCACCTGCATGCCTGTGGTTCGAATGTCCTAGTCTCGTACGACGATGTGCCCGAAGTGCGAAAGCTCTACGCGGGCTGGAACATGATATCAATTTCCTGGTCGTATCTGACGTCAACGGAGGGTCCTTCACACGGCACCGAATTGTTGATCGCCAATTATCGCCTCAATCACATGTCGATCACGGAATTACTTGGCCGTGAGGTGGAATACCTCCCGGGCACCGAGGGAAACGAATAATGCGAACAATTTCGACTTACAGCCGGTTTGATCGCCACATAGCAGCCCACGTTGCGGGCGAGATCGATGCCCTCCTCATTGCAGGGCCGCCTGGTAACGGAAAATCGTACGCATACGAACAGGCGCTTCGGAATATGAATTACCATCTATTCAGGGCAAGGCGAACGCCGATCAAGGTCTACAACGAATTGTACGACAACCCGGACTGGCCGGTCGTCTTCGATGACATTTCTGCGTTATTGCGCGACGACAACTTCCTGGATCTGCTCAAGAGTCTTTGCGAGACCAAAAGGAAGAAAACAATTAGATGGGGTACATGCACCGAAAAACTGGAGGGACGTGCCAATTCTTTCCGCTGCACATCAAGAGTTCTAATCGTCATGAATGCATTTCCGAAAAATCGTGCCGACGTGATGGCGATACTGGATCGTTGCGATGCCGTTTGCTTTAGTCCTACGAAGAAAGAGATTATTGCCCGCATGCGTAATGCGTTCCCAAAGGACGCAGAGTTGATCGACCTTCTCGAAAAATTTGCGATTTTGCCCAGCCTCAGAACCCTTATCAAGGCTCGTCAATGGCAGTCGTCAAAGCACCTCGATGTTGTGGAAGAACTTTTGTCGGAATGCAATCTACCAGATGCCGTGCACTCGCTAATTCGAACCATGACACACTATCCAGAACGAGATTGGTGCCAACGATATGTTAAGGAAACCGGGTTGACCGAGCGCACTTATCGCAGGCACAAACTACTGGCTTCCCAAATTATTGATTGTAGAGAAACCCAGGACGCTTGTCCGAATGTCCGGACTGATGCCGGAACAGACTTCGCGGCTCCATTGCCGGACATTCGGACAGTCGATCCTGTATTCCCGTCGAATTCGAGAAACGCGCTGCTACCGGCTACCCAGAAAGCCAATTCATTAGCGGCCCAGAAAGGATGAGGAGAATCCATGAAGCGGATCAGTTGGGAGAATTTTGAGGACGCTAGGAAACGAGACAATCAATCGTCAGTGGATGGACGTTCAGGAAACGATAACGATCAGGCGAACGAACTTCCCTCCGGATCAAAAGACGAGCAAGGTCAGAGTCCCCTTGATGAAGAGGCGTACCGGGCATTTATGGACGCCGAATTATCCGCCAACGACGACGAAATATTTGAAGATGCGGTCGATGCGATGGTGCGTGTTTACGCGGGAGATCCAGAGGGGTTGTGGGACAAGCTCACATACGCCGCATACGACCCCAAGAGGGTTCTCAGTTCTTTGAAAAATCATCACATCGCTGATAGCGAGATAGATCCAATGGCCCTTATGGAGACTTTCATGGAATGCTATGACTATCGATATGCCAATTATGCGCGATTTGCAATCGGAAACATTGTCGGATTCAAGCACATGCGGTTGATCTGCACGCGTGGAAGGAGCTACTGGCAAGCAGGGTTGGGCGGAATGTAAACCGATTGGTAGACGGAACTTTGATTCGCACTTTGACCTATTAATGAGCGTCAGAATGTTGACTCTTATTGAATATTGAATGGAACAGAAGAACGACTTGTTCTTGGAATTTATTCGAATGAATTGTTTCTTGTCTTCCGCAAAAATTGGTTGGTGGAGATATTTTTACCACGCGATGGATTCAGTATTTGGAGGAAAAAACGATGGGCGATGGTAGCACGATTGAATGGACAGAGGCGACGTGGAATCCAGTGACAGGCTGCACACGTATGAGTCTAGGCTGCGACCACTGCTACGCGGCACGAATGGCGTTTCGTCTAGAGAATATGGGACAACCCAATTATGCAGGTTTGACGAGCCTTAATCGAAAAGGTGAAAGACATTTCAATGGCAGGATCAGACTGGTTGAACACAGCTTGGAACTTCCAATGAAATGGAAGAAGCCCCGCCTGATTTTTGTCAACTCAATGAGTGATTTGTTTCACAAGGATGTGCCAACAGCATTCATCCAACGGGTCTTCGAGGTGATGAATCGCGAGAATCACCACACGTATCAAGTCTTGACGAAACGATCAGTCCGATTGTTGGAGCTTTCGGAAGAACTGGAATGGTCGGATCACATTTGGATGGGAGTAAGTGTAGAAAACGAGGCTGTAGCATCGCGGGTTTCCGACTTGCGAGCTTCGAAAGCAAGAATCAAATGGCTTTCCGTGGAACCGTTGTTGGGGTCTTTATCAAACCTGGATCTTACAGGCATTGATTGGGTTGTCGTCGGGGGTGAGAGCGGACCTGGCGCTCGCGCAATGAAAGCCGATTGGGTTCGGGAGATTCGAGACCGTTGCGTGGAGTGTTCCATACCGTTTTTCTTCAAACAATGGGGTGGAACAAACAAGAAAAAGACTGGACGAGAGTTGGACGGACGAACGTGGGAACAATACCCATTCGTGCGTAATGCGAAAACTGAAGGTGCACATAAGGGAGAAAAACTATGAAGAATGAAAAAATCAGCAAATCTAAAGGTGGAGAATTTGTCCAAAGAACTATGTCGGTGAAAGAGCTTCTTGAAAACGTGAAGATACAAGAATGCCCTCTTCAACCTTGGTCGAAGAGGGAAACCCATGAACGATTCGAGAGAAGCGAATTATCAGGACACCACCAACTCTGGATCAAGTGCCAAAACTGCTCGCTGGAGTTTACCATTCTTACGTTGAGGACCGATGTCGAAGCTATCGAGGCATTTGAGCCGAGTCATGGTAAAGATGGCGGTCTATCCAAGAAGATCACTTGTCCGGAATGTGGATCGAATCAGAACTGCGTAATTCTTGGCGCCCGTCACCAATTCGGAGCAATATATCGATTTACGGTAGGTCAGTTCCGGCTACCAATTTCCCGGTAACAACGCAGGATTGAGCAAGACCTTAGGATGCCGTCCTTTGGTCAATGCTAAAACGAAAAACGACTGCTCACGCTGGATTGCCAGATCAGTAGCCCCAAATCAAGAATTCCAGAATTTTCTATTTGCGCCTTGTCTCAACCAATCTTACTTTCTTAGTAGATCGTGACTACGTCGGAAAATGCCGCAAATGCGGCAGTTCTGGTTTGTGAAAGAGGGGGATGTATGGCAAGCCAATCAAAAAAGAAACGTAAGTAGAGAATGAAAAAGAAAAACAAGAAGCCGGTACCACACTATCTTCGATATCTGAAGGTCTGTTGTCCGAAGTGCTTAAATCCTATGAAGCTCAGACATAGCAGGTTTGGGCCCTTCTTTGGCTGCTCACATTATCCACCGTGCACGGGGATACGTTCGCCAGCAAACGCGACCGCTCTTGCAGAATTCAAGGAGGCTTTGGAACAGGTCCTTCTTCCTCCGCTGAATTCGGAAGAAATACTTTTCGATCCGGATGCACCGTCGCATGTTTGGTTCGAAATAAACGGTCTGCGATTGAGCGATTCAACGGCCAACGATGCGACAGATCCAAGAGTGGATAAGAACCCAGATTAGATGCCAAAAATTTGCAGGAATCTCATGAAGATAAGACGTAATAGGTATAATGTAGAGGAAGATGGATTTCTGCGAGACCGCAAACCAACTTGCCATCTTCACCCACGTTCGCGTGGGCTTAAGCCCTGTCGCGGTCTCGCCAGGGCTTTTCTCTTAGATAACGAAAGTGAGGTATTCCATGAACGACGTTACAGCGACGACCCCGAAGATGAGTGTCACCGAGGACCTGTTTCCCGAGATCTGCGACTGGGTTGATGAGGTGGAGACTGCTCCGTACACGCGAGAGTGGTTCCAAAGTTGCTTCCATGCGACGGCTGAGTTAGCCCGTGACTACTGCGAACGTATTGAGTCCCTGGCGGACGAGAAACTTGACGAAAACGGCGAAGAAAAGCTCTATGAAGAGATGGACCGAATGAAAGTGAAAGCGGGACTCGGTTGCGTCTAAGAGGGGTACAACAAGTAGATAAACCCAGTGATCCCGCTGGTGGTGAGGGTGAGCAAGGACAAGGACTCACTCTCACGCGCTAAAGCCTCTTGGTCCAAGAGCTTGTTCATCCATGTTCATTGATTTCTTCGGATTTGATCGTCTCTTAATTTGGCTCGTTTTCCCCTTGTTTTGTAGGGGTAAAAAAAATCTTTCAAAAAAGAAAGAATTCAACCAAAAAACTTGTATAGATATATAGGGAAGAGAGCTTTGCAAACAAGTTAATCAATCAAGCCCTTGTCGCGTCAAAGCTCTTTTCCCTGAAAGTAATGACCAAAATGACAGGGGCTTTTTTTGTTCGTGGAAGGGAATGGAAAGAAATGGTAATGACAGAAATATCCGTGATGCCAATGGGTATCGATAACAACGGGCAATGCTACGGGTTCGACGTGCTCTGTTGCGATTGCTTTTATTGCCCGGATGAGCGGGACGCAACAAAACTTCGGGAGATTGGTTGGACTCTTTGGATGGATGAAGATGCCCCCCGAATGGATCAGCCAATTGAGTGCAATAATGTATGCCCAAGATGCAAGGGTGTGTCGTAAGTCAAGCATAAGACGGTTTGTTCAGTTACTAATCAAGGGCAAAATTTATCGAAACAATTTTCGCAAAATAAAGGGATCGCGACGAATAAAGCGGAATAGTGTAGGAGAGCGAGACAAAGGGATCGGAAAAAATCATGTTCGCTCGCCGCGAAAGCGGTTAAGCCCTTGTAGGTTCGATCCCGACAGGGGCTTTTTTTTATGTCGATGACGACCGACAACTTAATTGATGATATTGGGCTCTATACGCCAAATACAGAGGACATATTTCGCAGTCTGTTTCCAACCAGCGATGAGTATACCTACATTCGCCGAAACGGAGCGGGTGACATAATTACGAAAAAACCCGGAGAATGGACGCCCAACCTCTTTGAAGCGGCAGCCATAGATTCAGCGAAAAACGACGACCTAGACGGACATCCCTTTGGTTGGGCCTACAAGGGACCATATCTTTTTGGCGCGATCTGCCCTAAGAAACCAAAATCCATCCGAAATCTAGTCTTCGATGTAGATGATCCTGCGGTAGTTCCACTCTTGATGAAAACTCCGCTAAGGGATCACGGAATTTGGTGT
The DNA here is from genome assembly GCA_029260035.1 of Phycisphaerae bacterium. GTDB lineage: Bacteria > Planctomycetota > Phycisphaerae > UBA1845 > UBA1845 > OFTM303. The sequence continues at coordinate 14,334 of JAJDEA010000213.1, read as the reverse complement.
CCAAGCAATACTCCAGGTCGTTGGCATATTCATCTAATCATACATGAATTCTCGTTTAATGATGCCGGTTCAGTAGTATATGAGTGGCTCAAGTCCCACGGACTTCTCGGGAAAATAGAAACCAATGTGACAGGGCTCAAGAGCGTAACATTACCTGGACAAGGCCAAACGAATCTACCCTGTCATCCGGGAAACCCAGACGAACCAATTTGCATATCTCATGCCGCAACGAAGGAATACTACGCGGACTGGTATCGATACAAACGGGTCCATCTTGAAGATGTCTTGCATGTTGAAGCTGATGAAGTCAAGTCGATTGAAGAGCCGATTGTGCCGACAGTGTTAGATAAGCCAGTGCGCCTGCGCCGGAAACTCGTTAAGGCTGACATCCCTGGTTTGAATCACTCTATTGGATGCACAGTTGGTCGCATTAGATATGACTTCTACTCAGTAAACGACTGCATCGATGAGAGTGACGGGTTTTTGTTTTCCAATTCTTATTATCCCGCAGTTTTGAGAAAATATCGCGGAGATACATATTTAGCGGCCGAAGAGGTGATCAAGAATCGTCAACTCATGCGAACACCTGATTCGAAGAAAGAGAATCCGTCATTTAGAGCCAGTCACGTCAACAGCATGATGAAATGGTATGGGGCTCGCTATGATGAAACCAAACTCAAGCATGAGCCACAGCAGGAATTAGAGGATCGTACTGCTCTGATTGATTTTTTTATCAAAGATAAACGAGATGTGATCTTGAAATGCCAAAAGACGCTGAAGCTTCATCGATCTGCAATACGAACCAAGTATGGACGGGCTTTATATAGAGACGCCATTGAGACGATTCCATTTGTTATAAGTAACATTTGTCGATTTAACGGTAGAATTGCCAGCAAAGCCAGTAAGAAGAGAACTGAATATGCTTTTGCTGATTCCGTATGTTGGCTTGATTTTCCAACAATACATGGTTCTCGAAGGAGACGGGATATTATTATCCGAATTCTAAAAGACTATGAAATCTTCACGGACAAATATGAGGGAAGAGACACGCACGATCATGCAAGACATATTTGTAGTCGTTGGAGTGTCTGTGCTGCTCTTCTATCTCGCTGTAAGACGCGTAACAAGAATAATAGAATGAGCAAGAAAGAATGCCAAACAAAGGACATTCTTTCTACTAATATAGGGACACAGACTCCCGAGCTGAGAATTCATGATGACCCCGAAAGAGACAAGTATTGGCAATGTTGGCACGATCCAGGTGACTTAACCGAGTCTTTCGCCAAGAAAGTCCTTAGGGCAAAGGCAATGATGACACCGGAGGTGTAGCTTCAGCGCGAGATCAATAAAACATAGAGGAAAATAAACAACACATAGATTTAATTAAATGATCAATGACGTAATGCTTGTCACTGAAGATTGCGATCTTCTTGCTGCCGCTTGAAGAAAAATATTCATGTATCAATAATAATATAGAGATTGGTGCTGACTAATTTATCTATGGCGACGAACACTTGACGCTATAAGAAAGGTGAAAATTCCCTCGCTGGTGACTCAGGTTATTATCAAGTCCGTCCAATTTCCTCTACAACATCCCAACCCATGGCGCTTGAATGAGAGATCACTGCGATCGCCAAAGGAAGTGAATCGACCTTGGACGCATCGCCGGTATAACCGGCCATCGGCATTGAAAGAGCTTTCAATAAATGCTGACCCACATCGGCAGGATCATACACCGGATGTTCGTAATTCCTCATGGCATGTTCGAGTTGAGCGGCCTGCATGGAATCAGGGGTGGTAAGCCAACTGAACGCTCTATTATTTTCCGGATTGCTGAATAGTTTCGATTTTGCCATGCCCACTTCCTCCTCAAGGTTGTACATTTCTCGCAAGATGATAGCCGTCTACATCGCTGATTTCAGACAAGAGACCAATAACAAAACTAGAATGAGAACGATTCCACAACCGCGTCTCATAAGAGAAGAAGTGTCAGATCGAAAGCATTGATTTCGACTAGATCCTGAAACAACATTACCTTGCTACAATTTGGAAGATCATTCCGGTCTATCTTGAAACGAAGCCGAATCAATAGAATTTGAAACTCTGAGGAAAAGGAATCAAATCTCATGACGGGATGAAAAAGAGGAAATCTTGCGCATGAATTCCTACATACGATTTGAAATCTGGACAAATTCAGAAGCAGGCATCTATCAAGATGCCACAGTCAGGCGCACATGATAGAATTGCTTCGATGAACGAGGAAGAAAGCTATACTTGCGATGCGTGTGGTGAAGAGATCATAATTCCCATCGATTTTTCAGCTGGAGCCGATCAGGAGTATGTAGAAGATTGTCTTGTCTGCTGTCGTCCAAATATAATCCATGTGGAGATTGCAGAGAATGGACAAACTTCAGTTTGGGCGAAAACGGAATAGGACAGATGCCCCCATAGGAGGACGCCATCCTATGGCCTGAAGTCTTGGTGCCATTTCTGCCATCAATTGGGCACCCATTGGCTAGTTGGCTAGCTTTGTCCTTCTTGTTCTTGTACGTTTGTTTGTCTGAAAATAAAGATAAGTGACAAATTTGCAGAAAGTTTCAATTTCCCGGTCCTAACAATAGCTTCGGACGACAACGACCAATTAGAGAGATTCGAGACAGAAATGGTAGGTTCTCGCTTGAATCGAGCCCTCCGCCTTGGTACGATGGGATCTTGAGATTTGACAGGTCAGATTCAGGGGAAGGGGAAACGAGGCTGAGTTCAAGCCACATTCCAATTGTCCCATTTAATTTGTCTCTCGAAATCGGCCCACCGTTTTGAAGTTGGGCAGTTTGGCTGCGATACCAGAGGTTTGATGGTTTTGTGCGGTCATTTGTCTTGCCAGCGCGGCCTAAAGGCGAGGTGGGCCTCAATCGACTAACTGGTGGCTCTTACGATGCATATTGGGCACGTCCGGGAGGAGGATGGGGGAATCATGAGACTAGATTTCGAGATAATTGCGATCAAGCGCCGAATGCAAATTAGTATTGCCATGTTTCTGGCGTTTGCGTCCATTTCAGCGAACGTTGCGCTTGCCGATGGCCCCCTCTTTCCCGGTGCACAATACGACACTGGCATTTTTCCTTCTTCGGTGGCGATCCACGACTTGAATGGGGACCACGTACCCGACCTTGTTACAGCAAATGACTTCGGCGGCAGTAACGTTTCGGTCTTGCTAGGTGTAGGTGACGGTACGTTTGCTGCCGCAGTGGACTACCCGGTAGGTAATAGTGTCAGTCCCGTATCTGTTGCAATAGCCGATCTTAACGGGGACCAAGTACCCGACATTGTTACGGCAAATATATTCCGCGGTAACGTTTCTGTGCTGCTCGGCGTTGGTGACGGCACGTTCGGTGGCGCTATTCTGTTTGCCGCTGGTGATGGCGCAGCGTCTGTGGCCATCAGTGATCTAAACGGGGACCAGGTGCCCGATTTGGCTGTGGCGAACTACGCTAGCGGAACCGTATCGATCCTCCTGGGTATTGGTGATGGCACTTTCGCCACTGCTTTAGATTATGCTACTGACCTTGGCTCTGGGTCGATCGTGATTGATGACATGAATGGCGACCAAACACCCGACTTGGCTGTGGCGAACTACGTAAGAGACAGTATTTCAGTCCTTATTGGGGTTGGTGACGGAACGTTTGCCGAATCTGTTAATTATGTCACGAGCGACAAACCCCAGTCTATAGCAATCGGTGATTTAGACGGCGACCAAATCCTCGACCTGGCTGTTGCGAATTGGGGTAGCGATAATCTCTCGATATTCACTGGGATTGGTGACGGGACTTTTGCACCGGCAGTCAACTATGCTGCTGGTAGCCGACCTGGCTCCGTTACAATCTGTGACTTGAATGGTGACCAAGTGCTCGATCTTGCCGTGGCGGAGGATTGGACAGGTGGTGCCCTTCTTTTGTTTCTGGGGATTGGCGACGGGACTTTTGCCGCCCCGGTTATTTACTTCTCCCCCGGCAAGCGGCCAGGTTCAGTAACCATCGGAGACTTAAACGATGACAAAGCACTCGACGTTGTCACTGCAAATTACTACGGCCATAACGTAACGATCCTTCTAGGTGTCGGTGACGGGACGCTTGTTGCACCAGCGCGTCACGTTATCGGCCAAGGCACTGCATCTGTGGCAATCAGCGACCTGAACAATGACCAAGTGCCCGACCTTGCAGTGGCGGATTCACGAAGCAACAATGTCTCGGTGGTCCTTGGCATCGGAGGCGGAGAGTTCGCTGCTGCGGTCAACTATCCAGTTGGCAATCAACCTCGCTCAGTCGCTATCGGCCAACTTAACGACGATCAATTGCCTGACCTGGTCATGGCAAATCCTGGCAGCGACAATGTCTCGGTGCTGCTCGGTGTTGGCGGCGGGCTGTTTAGCAATGCGGTGAATTTCCCTGTCGGGGGCACTCCACTCTCCGTAGCGATCAGCGACCTAAACGGTGACCAGTTGCCCGACCTAGCAGTCACGAACAAGGATGACGACAATGTTTCCGTATTGGTTGGCAATGGCGACGGTACGTTTGCTGTCGCGGAAAATTTTGCCGTTGGACGCTTTCCGTGGTCGGTGGCCATCGGGGACCTAAACGGCGACCAAGTTCCAGACCTGGCCGTAGCTAATTTTGTTAGCGAAAATGTCTCGGTGCTTCTGGGCGTCGGGGACGGAACATTTGCAGAAGCGGTGCACTACGTCACAGACTCTGAACCCACATCTATAGCGATTGGCGACTTAAATGGCGACGAAGTACCAGATCTGACATTGGCGAACCTAAATAGTAGAAACGTATCAGTCCTAATTGGTAACGGTGACGGGACGTTTCGTGCAGCTGTGCATTGGGTCGCCCACGACTCGCCTCGTTCCGTAGCGATCGGCGACCTTACTGGGGATCAAATACCTGACTTAGCTGTGGCTGGCAACTTAAACGTTTCGGTCCTAACAGGGGTTGGCGATGGGACATTCGGCGCCGCTGTGCATTTCATTGCAGGTGACATTCCTGGGTCAGTAGCAATCGGCGATTTGGACGGTGACCAGCTTCCCGACTTGGCCGTGGGTGCCGCTCGCAATGCTTATGTGCTTCTGAACCAACAAGGAGGGTGTAATGTCAACGGCATTCCTGATGAGTGCGACATCGATTGCGGAGTCACTGGCGGAGCCTGCGACATGCCCGGCTGCGGGCTCAGCGAAGACTGTAATGGTAACGGTGTACCCGATGAGTGCGACGAAAGCGAATGTGGCGATGGTTGCGTGCTAGGAACCGAGGAGTGTGACGATGGCAACAGTATCCAGCAAGATTCCTGTTTAAACGACTGTTTGCTTAATGTATGCGGAGATGGATTCATTAACATTGGAGTAGAGGAATGCGACGACGGTAATACGATACCGAACGATGGTTGCGACGAAGACTGCCTTTTTGAATCTGGTGCTTGTTGTCTTGGTACGACTTGCAGCATTATTACGGAAGCTGTTTGTCTAGATGCCGCTGGATTGTTCTTCGGTCTTGACACCGTGTGCGACACACCTGACACAGACGGCGATGGTCTCCGGAATGAATGTGATGAATGCCCCAATGACGGAAACAAAATTGAACCTGGCATTTGTGGTTGCGGCCACGTCGAAAGCCTCGATGCCGACGGTGACGGGGTACTTGATTGCATCGACGAGTGTCCAGGTGTTGATGATGCGATCTTCGCCCCGGACTGTACCGAAACAATTCCAACAACTTCGGAGTGGGGTTTGATTGTGATGGCACTGTTACTATTGACTGGAGTTAATCTAAAGTACGGGCGGCACTTGACGAAACAGGCGTAGCCGTTCGGCTTTCCGCTGAGCGTTCTTACACGAATAGGCGACGACCTTTCCGTTCTGAACTGCCTTGTGCCAACGTCACGGAAAGATTTTGAACAAAGCTGAATGCTGCTTGTTTAGAAGGACAATGATTGCTCGAAAGAGAAATGCTAACGCTGGGAAGTTTGTGCTGTCATGATCGTTTCATGGATTGACTATAAAGCAGGTAATGGAAGACCCATTGCCGATATTCTGGTAGCGTTTCCATAGATTCAGTGCTTCGGTTTGGAAGGAGAATTGAAAGTTTGAATAGCAATTCTCGCTGACGCAGGCGTGATTCAGCGCTAGAATGCCAGCATCTAAACGTGTTGCTTGTAACTCCTTTCCCGGCCAACACTTAGCAAATGCGACCTGGCGCAAATCTGGCCTTTTATTCGGAATCGCATCCGAACTTCGTCTTTAGTCTATCCGTGCAAACGTTTTCAACAGGTCGGTCTCTCAGGCTAACCCTTTTGTTTGGCGATCTCGCTTAAGTTTTCATCTGAAAACTATCCACTCTTCTTTCTGTCTTAACGTTCGCTCGTAATACTTCCGCCCGAAAGCTGGCGGTGAGCAAGCGCTTGCTCATGCTGAACTGACAAGGCGAATTGCCAACCCCGATTTCACATGTGAACGACGAAGCATCTTCTTCTGAGCTGAAATCTTAACGCAATCTTCACAAATGTTTTACTTCGGCTCAACGTTGGGTCGGTACTGTCTCGGCGTGAGACGAATCGGGTCTCTTGCCGACTGAAACGAATAATCACGAATAGAGAAACACGGAGATGAGAAAAATGAAAAACCAAATGATTTTGACGATCGCCATGGTGGCGGTGAACTCCGCGGCGGGTTCAGCGATTGGGAACGAAAAACTTTCGGGGACAGTCAAGCTCGATGGTTCTAGCACGGTTGCACCGATCACGATTGCGGCAGCTGAGATGTTCATGGGGGATCAGTCTCGCGTTCGTGTCACTGTCGGTATCTCCGGGACGGGCGGTGGATTTAAGAAGTTTCTAGACACAAACCCTGCCCTTCGTACCGACATTAACGATGCCTCGCGTCCGATCAAAGCTACGGAACTATCTCGGGCTACCAAGCTTGGTATTGATTTTGTCGAGATTCCAATTGGAATCGACGGGATCGCCGTCATGGTTCATCCGTCAAACAAATTTGCAGAATCCTTGACCGTTTCAGAATTGAAGATGATCTGGGAGCCTGGCAGCGCGATTACCAACTGGAATCAAGTTCGCAAGGGATTCCCTAACCTGCCGCTGAAGCTTTACGGGCCGGGTGCAGACAGCGGCACTTTTGATTACTTTACGAAGGCAATCTGCGGAACAGAAAAAGCATCCCGCAGCGATTACACCGCCAGCGAAAGCGACAATGTCCTGGTGCGAGGAATCTCTGGAGCCAAGGGTTCGCTGGGCTACTTTGGATATTCTTACTACGTCGCCAACAAGAATAAGCTTAAACTAGTTGCGATTGACAACAACAATGGCACGCCAGTCACGCCCAGTCTCGATATCATTCGCGGCGGAACATACAAGCCTTTGTCGCGTCCGATGTTTCTCTATGTCAACAAGGCAGCCTACCAGCGCCCCGAAGTCAAAGCATTCCTTGGATTCTTTTTTGATAACGCCCGCACTATCGTAGAACATCCTCGGGTCAACTATGTTGCACTCAGCGATGACCTGTATCAAATGGCTCGGAAAAGGCTGGATTCTGCGAAATGTGGATCAGCGATGACCTTGGCGGGTGAAGACGGGGGAACTCTAAAGGACATATTCAATAAACACTAATCGAAACATGTTGTCCGGATTGAGCAGATTCAGTCGCGGGAAGGAGCACGCCATTCACGGTGGGCTTCTTCTGTGCGCTCTTGTGTCTGTGGCCACGACGGCAGGGATCATCTGGGTACTGACTGTGGAATCTTTGCGATTTTTCGCTGAGATATCTCCGGTTGATTTTCTCTTCGGTGGTCGCTGGGCACCTCTACTTGAGCCAAAGAGCTTTGGCGTACTTCCGCTGGTTTGTGGTACTTTTCTGGTGGCCGGCGGAGCGTTACTGGTTGCGGTTCCAATTGGGCTTGGCTCTGGCATCTTTCTTAGTGAGTATGCGCCAACAAGAGTCCGCTCGATTGTTAAGCCTATCCTCGAAGTATTGGCTGGTATACCCACCGTTGTTTATGGGTACTTCGCTATTGTCTTCGTCACGCCCAAAATCATCCAACCACTTGCACCCAACACAGATATCTTTAACGCTGCTAGCGCCGCGATTGTTGTGGGGATTATGATTATTCCAACGATCGCCTCACTTAGCGACGATGCATTTCGGGCAGTACCCCGATCGCTTCGAGAAGGTGCTTATGCACTTTCGGCAACGCGACTAGAAGTTTCAACGCGGGTAGTGTTCCCGGCTGCTATGTCAGGGGTGGTGGCAGCGGTAATTCTTGCCTTCGCACGGGCGATCGGCGAAACGATGGCGGTCACGCTTGCGGCGGGTGCCATGGCCCGACTGACAATCAACCCGCTCGAAAGCGTGCAGACCATGACAAGTTACATTGTGCAAGTGAGCTTAGGAGACACGCCCCACGGAACGATCGAGTATCAAACGATCTTTGCGGTCGGCATGCTCCTATTTCTAATCACGCTGACCTTCAACATCATCGCACAACGTGTCCTCACTCGCTACCGGGAGGTATACGAATGACCCCTGCAAGTGGAATGTACGTGCCCCGACTTGCTCACCGCCGTCGCGTGGGCGCTCTCTTTGCAATTGCGTGTGGCGGCATGGTCATTTTGGCGGTCGTCGTCTTGGGGGTCTTGCTGCTGAGTCTCGCTCAACAAGGATGGCAATGGTTATCTCTTGAATTTCTGAACAACTTCCCATCACGCCTCACACCGGAAAAGGCGGGCGTAAAGAGTGCGCTATTTGGCACGCTTTGGTTGATTGGATTGACGGCAGCGTTTTCAGTGCCAATTGGAATGGCAGCTGCGATTTACCTGCACGAATTCGCGAAAAACAATCGGTTGACACGTTTTATCGAATTGAACATAGCGAACCTCGCCGGTGTTCCTTCTATCGTTTACGGCATCCTTGGGCTTGCCGTCTTCATTCGACTGCTCGACCTTGGTCGCAGCGTGATTGCAGGGTCTCTAACGCTCAGCCTGCTCATTCTTCCCGTAGTTATTATCGCTAGCCGTGAGGCGCTTGCCGCAGTTCCAGACTCGATTCGCCAAGCTGCCTTTGGACTTGGCGCGACTCGATGGCAAACAATTCGATCGCACGTGTTGCCAGCGGCGTTGCCGGGTATGATGACAGGTGTGATTCTGGCGTTGTCCCGGGCGATCGGTGAGGCGGCGCCGCTCATTATGATCGGCGCGTTGACCTTCATTGCGTTTGTTCCTGATGGTCCGATGGATGCTTTTACCGCGATGCCGATCCAGATTTATAACTGGTGTGACGAACCCGACGCGATCTTTCAGGAGTTGGCTGGCGCGGGCATCCTCGTCCTCCTTGGGTTGCTTCTGCCCATGAACGCGGTAGCAGTCGGCATCCGTGCTTTGAATCAACGGAGAAAGGCGTGGTAACGATGTCCGAAACGAGACTGGAAAGAAAGAGTGCAATAAACGCGGCTCGTATCACACCCAGAGTTAGTCGGCAGGCGACTTTACACCAAGAAAACGATTCGAGAATCGTTATCCAAGCAGATTGCGTCACCATTCGATATGGCGATTTTGAAGCAGTCAAGAAGGTGACGCTCGATATTCCAGGCCACCAGGTCACGGCCATCATTGGTCCGTCCGGCTGTGGCAAGAGCACGTTCTTGCGAGCGATAAACCGCATGAACGACTTTATTCCAGCCATGTCGATCAGCGGTTCTTTGAACTATCGCGGAGAAAATATCTACAGTCCAAAAAGCGATGCCGTTGACCTACGTCGAAGGATCGGGATGGTGTTTCAAAAGCCCAATCCATTCCCGAAGACCATTTTCAAGAATGTTGCCTGGGGGGCATCGATTAACGGATATCGCGGCGACCTGAATGAACTTGTGGAGAACGCTTTGAAGCAGGCCGCACTCTGGGGCGAAGTTAAGGACAAACTCGACCAGAGTGCGTTCGCTCTATCTGGCGGACAGCAGCAGCGACTCTGCATCGCAAGAGCGATTGCATTGCAACCGGACGTTTTGTTGATGGACGAGCCTTGCTCAGCACTTGACCCTATCGCCACAGCCAAGATCGAAGACCTAATTGATGACCTGAAGGCTCACTATACCGTCGTCTTGGTAACTCATAACATGCAGCAGGCGGCGCGAGTTTCGGACCTTACTGCATTCATGTACATGGGCGAATTGGTCGAGTTCGACGAAACTGACACGATCTTTACCAAGCCCAACCAGCAGCGAACCCAGGACTACATCACAGGACGATTCGGGTAACGACATGACTACACACTTTGTCAATTTGCTAGAGGAACTTCGTCGTCGATCTGCCCGGATGGCAAGCCTCGTTGAGGATATGTTTCAAGAAGCTTGCGAGTCCGTTATTGATACGAATGATGCTTTGGCTGACCGCGTAATTCGGCGTGATAACGAAGTCGATTCAGAAGAAGTAGCGATTGAATCAGAGGTCATCCGCCTGATGGCATTATATCAGCCAGTCGGGTCGGACTTGCGTTTGCTTTGCGCGATCTTGAAAATCAATAATGACCTTGAACGCATCGCCGACTGCGCCGTGAACGTGGCTGAACGAGCCCGACACTTGGAAAAGGACGCACTATCCTGCCACCGCGATACGATTACAGATATGGGAAAGTTCGTCGGAAGTATGTTGAGAAACGCCGTACAGTCATTCGCGATTGAGGATATTGGATTGGCTCGTAAAGCATTTTCCGAGGATGAGCGAATCGATGCCCTCTACGAGCAGACGATAAAGAAAATCGTAGCCGAAGGCGCAACGTCCTCCGAGGGGATGGCCGCCCGTCTTGATGTACTTTCGGTTGCCAAGAATCTGGAGCGCATTGCGGATCACGCGACAAACATCGCTGAAGATGTAATCTTCCTTTCCACTGGTGAAATCGTACGCCACACAGACAATGTCTCACATCTCGCCGGGGGATGACACTTATCAAGGCGTTCTGCTTGCTGATTGGAGCAACGACGATTAGCGTAGAGTCATATGGCAACTCAAAAACAAATCCTGATCGTTGAAGACGAAAAAGATCTTCGAGAATTGATAAGCTTCAATTTGGAGCGTGAAGGTTACGTGTGTCGCCTATGCTCTGATGGTGATGAGGCACTCGCGGAGATCAGTCGATCGCGTCCTGACTTGATTATTCTGGATCGAATGCTTCCGAACACCTCTGGCGATGAAGTTCTTTCAAACGTCAGGCGAGACCAACTGACTGCAACAATTCCCGTGTTGATGCTCACCGCGAAGGCTGACGAGTCAGACGAATTGGTCGGATTCGCAATGGGTGCTGACGACTACGTCACAAAGCCGTTTTCGATGAAGGCTGTAGTCGCCCGTGTGGCGGCATTGCTTCGTCGTTCACAAGAAGGCGTGTTCAACGACAAAGGACGCGTTTTATCTGCTGGTCCGGTCGCTTTGGACGCCGAAAGACACCAAGTTAGCGTCGAAGGTAAAGCGATCACTCTAACGATAACGGAATTTCGACTACTAAGGGCGATCATGTCTGCCGAGGGGCGTCTTCGCTCGCGGGAGCAATTGATCGATGCCGCAATCGGCGTTGATGTGGCAGTCGTAGATCGCACGATTGATGTTCATATCGCAGCTCTTCGCAAGAAACTCGGTTCAGCTGCCGCATGGGTACAGACAGTGCGAGGCGCGGGCTACATTTGGCGAATGCCAGATCAAGGTGATGAGTAGTTGTCATGGCACTACGCCTCGGACGGTACTTTTGGAAGCTTTTCCTGGCAAATGCCTTCGTGATGGCCGTCGTAGTGGCTGGCTGCGTTTGGGTGATTGTTTCGCAACTGGATCAGTTTCGACAAGAAGAACTCTCTAACCACCTCTTGGCGCAGGCGTCAGCGTTGGAAGTTGCGGTACGAGAGCAGTTCGATACCGAACGGGCTGAAGAGCTAAACGCTTTAGCTCAGCAAGTTGGTTCGACTGAACTCGAAGGAGTTCGTGTAACATTTGTACTCGCTGACGGTAAGGTTCTAGGCGATTCAGAAGCTAGTGCAAACGAAATGGAATCGCATTCCGACCGACCAGAAATCCTGCAAGCCTTGACGTCTGGTTTCGGAGAAAGCATCCGCTGGTCTCACACTGTTGCCAAGGATATGAAGTATGTCGCGGTTAGAGTAGGAACAGCCGACAACCCTCTCGGTGTAGTCCGATTATCCATGGCGGTTCAGAGCATCGCAGCCCGAGCCCAACCCGCCAGGCGATTGGCGACCGCAATCGCGCTCGTATCGATTCTCGCGGCGATGCTACTTGCATTAACGATCGCCCTACTTTGGAGTCGCCGTATCCAAAGAATTACCGAGGCGGCCCGCAGCATATCAGAGGGAGATATGTCCGCACGCGTTGCGGTGGCTGGCAAGGACGAGGTCGCACATCTTGGTCGATCCCTAAATGAAATGCGTGAAAAGCTCTCAACCCAAGTCGGCACGATTGATCGACAACGTCGCACGCTTGACTCCCTTGTATCGCAGCTGCGCGAAGGCGTCATCGTCGCAGACGGCGATGGACGCATCGTTCTTATTAACACGGAAGCCGTAGAGTTATTGCAATTATCCTCGGATGAGACAGGACGGTTGTTTGTCGGTCAATCGATCGAACAATGTGTGCCACAGCACAAGCTTCAAGAATTACTACGCCTGACCACAAACATCGCAATCCCTCGCGACAATGCATCTCTTGGTCGATCCATTGGTGGGAGGGGGAGTACGGACGAAACAACGAGCCAAGAAATAGAACTACAGCTCACTACGGACAAGAGTGTCCGTTCGGTACTCGCACGGGCTTTTGATATTCGACTGCCTGATGGCAATGGTGACGAGTCGTCACCTGACGCCAGCGATTGTCTTGGTCGTACGCTTGTACTAACTGATGTCACAGAACTTACAAGAGTTATGCAGGTCAAGGCCGATCTCGCTTCGAACGCATCTCACGAACTTCGTACACCGTTATCGGCTATTCGAGCAGCCGTCGAGACGCTCCGTGCGGTCGATTGGTCGAGCGACGCCAACGCGGCTTCCCGATTTGTTGATATTGTCGATCGACATAGCGGTCGTATGGAGGACATGATCGGCGACTTGCTTGAACTCTCCCGCCTGGAATCGAGGGCAGACCGTTTTGAGGTGACGCCGATTTCGGCTAAGAAGCTATTAGAAGATATTCAGCAATCCTTCCAGGACGCCATATCCGCAAAGAATCTTCACTGGAAAGTCTCGGTGCTTGGAGATGACGTTATATTAATGGCCAACTCTGAGCTACTCCGCATGGTTTTGCGGAATCTTATCGACAACGCTATTCGTTTTACCGACATCGACGGCAACATCGAGATCTCTGCCAAAAGAGGTGGCGAAATAGTTGTGTTCGAAGTGGCTGATACCGGGTGTGGGATTGCTCCCGAAGAGCAAAACCGGGTGTTTGAGCGTTTCTACCAGGTAGAACAATCGCGATCAGGTTCCAATCGCGGGACCGGACTGGGCCTATCCATTGTCCGTCATGCTGCAACGGCTATGAACGCCGAGATCAATCTACAAAGCGAACTCGGTCAGGGTACACGCTTTTCGATTCGGCTACCATGCCCCGAGTGACGTGAGATTACCATCTTGTAGCACGTACATAACTTATGTACGCAACTTAATCGCCATTATGGGGCGTTGCGGAGTCGATGACCTCGGTAAACGAAGTTGTTCGCATGGTGCTGGTTCGTCCCTTTTCCGCCATCCGTTGGGAAGTGCCGTCCGCCAAACCGCTTGGTTTTATGTCCGCTCAATTCCTCGTTTCACCTAATTCCTGAGGTCGCTAAATGTAACAAGCTAACGGCCCATACATATCCGCCAGAATGTCCAACCGCTTGCCTTGCGGTTCAGGGCGGCTTTGCCAGCAGCAGACGGGCTGTCGTAGAGCCGCCCGCTAAATTTAACTAACCCATTCCCGTATTACTCCGAATCGGATCCGAGAAAGCTCTCGATGAGCTTGTTCAAGTCTACGCCTATACCGAACACGTTTGGTTTGAGTTCGACGTTCTGGCCAATCATTCGGAGGACCGCGAGCAAACCACGTGCTCCTCGATGTTGGGGCGCGTCGGCGGGCGGCTCCTGCTTTTCGAACGCCTCGTTCAGCTCTAGACATAGCAGATCTCTTACGCTCACGAAGTACTGCGGTTCCAGTTGGAGCGAACGCAGTGCTAGGAGCACCGCATCAAGTTGAGCCCTATCGTTGGCTGCAATCGCGACAAGCCCGCTAACATCCCAGTATTCCAAC
>JAJDEA010000212.1 GCA_029260035.1 Phycisphaerae bacterium | reverse complement strand
CATGCCCGGCGAACAAATATCTTCCGTTGAATTCTCTGTTGCCAACAGCTTGCAACTGACCACGGATACTGCGTACAACCTCAGCAACAGCCTGTCTCTCGTCAGCGCTTGTCAGATTGCTGACGTTTTCACTCGCTATGTTCATCGCTTCGATAATCAGGCTGTTGATTTCAGTGAGCGAATTGTCCGCAGCGGCAAGTGTGTTATCCGCATGCCGAAGATTGGATACAAATCGTTCCTGCCTTGAGAGTGCCTGGCTGAGATCAACCACCTGCGCGGCTCCGATGGGATCTTCGCTCGCTGACGAAAACCTCCGGCCTGTCGCTATCCGTGTTTGCTCACGGAATACTTCCAGCTGGTTTTGTCGAAGCGACTCGATCACAGCGTTGGAACGCATATTGTGCGTTAACCTGCTCGCGTTGATAGGACCGACTGCCATAGCTAGTACCTGATAATCCTGCTTCATATGTTTCACGGATTAACGTGAAACGGTTCCTGCGCCATTACCGAATCAACGAGACCAGCTCTCCTAAGAGTTGGTCCACGACGGATACAAATCGCGATGCGCCCTGGAACGCTCGCTCATATTTCAAGAGCGAAATAGCCTCTTCATCGAGACTTACACCGCTGATATTTTCTCGTTGTGCTTGCAGCGAGATCATGATTGTGGAAACCGCTTCAGCAGTTTCTGTGGCTGCACCAGAAGCGACGGCGATATCGTTACTAATTGCGTTGTAGGCACCCATCAACGATTTCTCGCCCAAATACCTGCTAGTTGTCACATCCAGACTGGCCAATTTTCCTGCGATTGTCCCACTTCCAGGCGTAAACGTGTCCGCTGAGGCGAGAAGTTGCGAATCCTCTCGCACCGTTTGGTTGACCTGAATGTTCGCCGCGCTATTACCCGTAAACAGCGTGTTTACCCCGAGCGATGCCAAAACGTTAGACGTATCCGTACGCGCTTGTTGGCCGTCGAAACCAAACACAAACGAAAGCCCATCATCCGCAACAAGTGCCAGTCGCTGGTCTGCGGTAATGGATGCCGTAACACCGGAGACTTCGCTGTTGATGTCCGCGACCAGAGATTCCAAAGTTGTGTCAGTTGCATTACCGTCCAATTGCACATCGATCCGATGCGCGACCGGTGTCTGAGTTGCGTCATCGAGAACGCTGATGTAAAAACTTCCACTTTGTGGCGACTGCGCCAGCCCCACAGCAGGATCGTTCAACGCAACGGCGGTGGCGGTGAGGTCTACCGCTCCTGTCAATTGTCGAAAACCTGTCAGCCCTTGCCCGTCTGCGCTAAGTGCGTTGGCATCTGCAATCAAAGCAGCCGCCAATTCGTCGATCGCAGCGATCCTTCCATAGGCGTGTTCGTCTCGGCTGGCTAATAGCCCCGCCACTTGCCCACCATTGATTTGAACTTCACCGTTCGTATCTTCAAATCGCAATGCCGTCCGAACGAACGAGCCGTCCGCAGTTGTATCCGTAGCGAGCGATCTGACGAAAGAACCCTGGATGAGCGCCTCACTGCCAATGTAAACATTGATGCCACCGTCCGGCTCTTCGCGGGTCGATACATCAAAAGTTCGACTTAATTCGCGAAGCAAGCTGTCTCGCTGATCGCGCAACGCGGTCGACTGGCCGTTACTCCCCGCTTCAAGTCGCGTGATTTCTCCATTAAGTCGGCCGATCTTTTGAGCAATATCGTTAGCACTTTCAACCAATGAAGCTATCTGTCCGTCGAAGTCCGCACCAAGTTGTGCCAATTCTCGACGCGAAGATTGCAATGACTCCGCCAACTGAACGGCACTCGTTACGGCAAGGTCTCTCGTTGCGGAGTTTTCAGGCGTATTCTGAAGATCATCAAAACTTTGAAAGAACTCGGTCAATCGAGTCGAGATGTCCGTGCCGCCAAGTTGGTTGAAAAACGCCTCGACTCTCGCGAGGGCGGATTGCTCGGTGAATGCTGATTCCTCAGCACCGATAGCCAGCCGAATCCTTCCTTCGAGCGCTTCGTCGATGTTACGCTGTATGCTGTCTAGTGCGACACCCGCGCCAGGCCGAAGGTTGGAATTGGTTTGCTGGCCTTGCAACGAGGTCAAGCCAGGGGACAGCCGAGTATAGTCCGGACTCGCAGCGTTGCTGATATTGTTACCAACAACCTGTAGCGCGCCTTGATAACTGACAATAGCGCTTCGTCCGATTTGCAATGCTGAATTAAAGAGTCCCATTAGCGATTCATCCAACAGCATCGACGATGCATGTTTCAGTTCTTGTTGCGACGGCACCTTGCCCTGTATAGCAAGCGGATTCGCAAGCCCTTGGCCGAACTGCTTCAAAAACCCAGCCGAGGTGCCCCAGTAACGTTCGGGAAACCTTTTGCGCAATACGGTTGACACGAGACACTTGAAGAGTGACCGAGCGTAGACGCTCACGCATGGCGAGCAGCACAGCACCCTGAGACTTCGAAACCTTTCCGGCTAGCTGAGAAAGTGAAAGAGCACGTCCATCATGCTGAGCCATTCCCAGCTCCTGGCCAATCTTGTCCATGATTTGCCGCCGCAAACCGTCTCTTTCCTGAATTTCACAGGCGATTCGGTTTTCCTGCTTTACGATTTCCGCTACGCGTTCGATGTCAGCTTTTCCGATCGCGCTTAGCTTTTCCTTGTACAAAGCGGTCATGTCCTTATGCAGCGATTCAAGTCGCTCCAGCAGTGACACCAAATCGTCGATCAATTTTTTTGTTGCTGTGTGTGCCATGATCTCAACTATCTTTCTCAACAGCCTGTCCTCGATTGATGTTAGTTTGCTGTCGTTTCATCGATTCGTAAATCGCCTGACCAAGCGGATTGTTGTCCGACTTTCCAATTTTCTCTGCCAACATGCCATGCAGCTGTCCTGCAAAAGCCTCTTCGCCTCGCCCGCCATGGCCATAATCTCCTTTCAGATTCGACTCTCGCATTTGCTGGAGAAGCGTTCCGTAGAAAAGCGATCCGACGACCTGCCCGGCAGTATCTTTCAACTCTTGCAGCGCCTTCGTCGTGCGATCGCTGGTGCTCGCTGTAGTTGTCAGACTATTCACTTCCATCTCTATCCCTCGTATATCAACTTCGCGTGAAGTTTTCCTGCTCGATGAATCTCTTCCAAAATGGCGATGCGATCGTCGATCGGAATCTTCAGGCGGTTTAGAGCTTCGAGTAAGTCCGTCAGGTTTGAGGACCGCTTTTTTGCCACATCGAGAGCGACGAAATCCTGCCTCTCAAACGCTGGTTGTCTTGCCGGCGTATCGGCCTGAGGATTTGCGATCGTAATCGTCATGCCACGTTGTGACACAATCACCGGCGAGAGGCGCGTGTCGCCAGTAACAACGATGGTTCCGGTGTTTCGGTTGATCGTTACGCGCGCTTCATTGGACTCCATCAAAATCGGCGTCCGCTCGACGTCGCGTATCCATGACGCCGGGTCGCCACGCTGATGAGCAGGGATATTGACAACCACATTCTTACTATCAAGGGCAAGCGCAACACGGCCGGCATTTGCCGAAGTGCCGAGCTCCTTGTCAACAGCCTGCGCGACCGCCGCGGCCATAGACCAGCCAGCGTGCGTTTCATCCAGAACAAGCGTTATGTAAGTTTCATGTGCCTGGATCCAGGGATTACTAAACCCCGCTTCCGTGAGTTCTGATCCGGATGCGAGCACGGTCATCGTGATGTTCTTCTCGATGCGAGCTCCAGCCCGGATGGTAGCCGACGTTGGCTTCTCAACGCGCACCTCCAATGCACCCGAAGCAAAACCGAACAGGTCATCAACATTGCGATCATGGTAAACCAGCGGAGTAGGCAGAAGCCGGCCCCCTTCCAAACTTTTCGCACCATGCGCAGTCACGTTGACATTCAACATTTCGCCTTCGCGTGCACCATGCTCCGGAATAGTGACTTCAACCGACACAATGGCGACATTTTTCGCGGCAGCCAACTCGTCCAGGGAGTCAACTGATGTGCCGAATCGTTCGAGATATACCCGCATTTGTTCCAGCGCGGGACGGTATTTTCCTCCGTCGCCGGTTCCGTTGAGTCCTGTCACCAACCCGATGCCAATAATGACATTAGTGCCTTGTCCTTGCAGATGGGTGACATCGCCAACTCGCGCCGTCGGAATCTGAGCGAAGCAGGGGTTTGCAATCAACAGGCTGGTAAACGTCAAAATGATAAGTAGTGTTCGGTTCATAAAATTAAAACGGCTTAAGCATATCAATCAACCTGGGAATCCATCCCCGCGACGATGAGGCTCGCAGAGCGCCTTCGTTTTGTACACGAATGTCCAAATCTGCAATTTGTGTACTCAGAATAGTATTGGCAGCCGTGATGTCTTCTTTGCGACAGATCCCAGTCACCGTTATCGTGCTCAGTTCGTCATCATGCTGCATGACGGCTCTGGCCTGCAATACGAGTTCCCCGTTCGGCTTCACGTCAATGACTCTCGCCGTGACGCGAGTGGTTAAGCTATCTCGTCGTTGCGTGTCTCCATCGCTGGAGAGTTCGTTTTGAAACTTGTAATCAATATTGGGTCTGCCGCGACGAAAATCAGCCGACCCAAGCCCGCCCGCTGTTCCTTTGATAAATGCACTGATTTCGCTCGACAGGTCCCATTCTTTTTTCGTTTCAAGGTCTGCCTCAGCTTTGAAACGACGCGTGTGACGAACAATGATCGTTATCAAATCCTGAGGCCTATACACTTTGGGCGGCCTGGCCTTCGTGGCAGTCCATGCGTATTTTTCGTAGACGAGATTTCGTTCTCGAACCGGCTTTTCTCGAATCGGTTTGGCTTCGGGCTGACCAGCCTGAGCTTCGCGTTTCCTTGCTCCAAGCGACGAAGTCTGCGCGTTTGCGACCTCGCTTGGCACTAAGAAGATAAACAAAGCAATCACTATCAGGGATTTCATCGAGTCAAACCCCCTTCCGGCTTATCCGTACGCGCTACCCGGCTGTCAACAGGAGTAACCGTCGCGCGACCCAACCCCGTTACGGTTGCATCGAATTCAACTCGCTTCTTGCCTGTAGACCGTATTCGGATGGTGTCACCAATGTGCCCCTCATCGGAAGCTCGCCCGGTCGTCACCACTTCAATTCCTCCAACTCGCGACGTTAGCGTGACAATTTCACCTCGCTTGACCAAAGGCACCGACTCGAGCATGTTACTTCGCATTAACGTACCGGCTGGCAAATAACGCTTTGCGCGCTGACCAATGACCAATGCATCGCTGGCCAACCAATCTCGGTCCAACCGTGTCGCGACAACGTCTACCATCGCAACATCTTCCGGCCTGATAATCGCGCCTTGGCTAATGCTTCTTCTTGCTGAAAGCGCGTTCCGTCGAAAGTTCACTTGAACGACAAGCGGCACAGTTTGAACAACTTGTCCTTCCGCGACGACGGCTACGTCGAGCTGCGAAAGGCCCAGGAGTTGACCTTTGCGATGGCGAACCCGAAAGGTATAAGTAGGGCCAGCCAGATTAAGCACCCCTTTTGATGTATGGTCAAAGATGACTTCAACTCGCCCGTTGTAACGCGCAAGTTCGGCTTCAAAGTAATGGATCACCGCTTTTCGAAGCGTCGAAGCTGAATGTTCTTCATGGCTGCCATGCGCAAGACTCTTTCTCGTCAGCGATGGATCGCGCGGCACTGTATTTCTTGCTACAAAGCTGGCTTTCGAATTGGCTGGGGGATTCTCTATCGACGGGTTTTCCGCCGACATGGGGCGTGCTGCGGTGCAGCGAGTGGCGCCGTGGAAAGTTATGGTCGCGAGGTTTGTCCCACTCTCGGCGAGAACGGTGCGAATCATGTCGAGATGCAAGATGCGATTGCTGCCAGCGTCGGGTGCATTGGCGATAGTAATAGCCGCCAGCCTGCGTTCGGTTTTCTCATCGAAGCCGTGAAATTCACACAGGTCGCCCAGCGTAATCATGTCATCAACGATGACGGCTTCTGGCCAGATTCGTATAGAGCCTGCCTGCGCAAACTGTGGAGATAGTCCAAGTGCGGACGCGACTACTGTCGCGAGAAGGCCGAGCGAACTCTTCGCTTTTTTTCGAAAAGCCTGCTCTTGCTGAATCATGTTGTTGCAATCCTTGCGTGTCATCATAGCGTCCTGCATCAATCGATACTGCGTTGTGTCACTGCAATCTTTGCTCGTTCAATCTCTAGGTCACCTCAAGAGTTTCGTTAGAATCTTCTCAAGTTAGATACGATCTGTAGCGTTTCGTCCGCGCTTTGGATCGATTGACTATTCAATTCAAACGCCCTCTGCGTTGTAATCAGGTCGATCAATTCTCGAACCGGATCGACGTTGCTTTTTTCCAATTGGCCTTGCCGAATCGAACCCATCCCATCCGTTTGTGGAACTCCGGTTACCGGTACTCCCGATGCGTCTGTTTCCAGGTAGAGGTTTCGCCCGATTTGCTTCAAGCCTTCGGGGTTGACGAATCGAGCGAGTTCAATCTGCCCGACGATGTTGAGCGTCTGAGCACCTTGCTGCCGCACACTCACTTCACCGTTGGCCCCGATCACTGTTTCGATAGTGTCGTTTGGGAGAGTGATTGGTGGTTCGAGGATCGGTCCGTCACTGCTGCCCAGTACGATGTTGCCTTCGGAGTTCCGCGCGAAATTACCTGCTCTCGAATAGGCAATGGTCTGGTCGCCATCCTGGACAGTGCTCACTTGAAAGAAACCTTCGCCCTCGATCATCCAATCGAGTGGCCGATCGGTTGGGTCGACGGAGCCTGGTGAGAAATTCAATTGCGTTCCCGATACCTTGACACCTGTTCCGACAAGTAAGCCGTGCGGTATGGGTTCTTGTTCAACGTTGCGTAATCCCGGCTCGCGCTTAACCTGATACAGAAGGTCTTCGAAATTGACGCGCGAGCGCTTGAAGCCTTCCGTATTGATGTTCGCGAGATTGTTGGCGACGACGTTGAGTTTTTCGTCGAGCGCCCGCATCCCTGAAGCGGCGGCATTTAGTGCTGTAACTGCCATCTACGATGACTCCTATGCGACCCGTCCAACGGTGTTGGCGGCCTGTCCCGTAACCTGATCCTGAAGCTGAATCATTGTTGCATTGAGCTGGTATGCTCTCGATGCTTCGATCATTCGGGCAAGCCCGATCATTACGTCATAATTTGATGTTTCCCGCGATTTGGTAGCTAGTTCCGAATTCACAGGTTCCATTTCCACGCCGACAACCTTGAAGAGGTTTTCTCCAACCTTTCGCAGCGCCTGTTTGTCATCGGTCGTGACAATGCCGATTTTCGCCAGAACAGTGTCACCTTGCAGGATAGAACCATCTTTGGAAATCCCGACCTCTCCGCCTTCGTCGCCGATAGCGATTGGTGCGCCTCCGTCAGACAACACTTTCCATTTCCCGTCTCCCGCAGCCAATGCGAGTTCGCCATTGGCGTTCAGGACAAATTCACCGTCACGCGTGTACCGTGTTTCAGTGCCATCACTTACCTGGAAATAGCCTTCGCCTTTGATCGCGACATCCAATGGCTGATTCGTCGCTTCAATATTGCCTTGAGCGTGGTCTTGATAAGTAGGTCTGACGTCCACGCCACCTCCTAGCCCCTGCAAAACGGGGTGAGCGAACTTGAAACCCGAAGGAGATTCCTGACTCTCGACCTGTCTCGAAAGGACAACCGCGAGGTCGCGTTTGAATCCTGTCGTAGAGGCATTGGCGAGGTTGTTGGCAAGGATGGACTGACGGTGCTGTTGCACTTTCATTCCTGCCGCAGATAGCCAAAAACCGTAGCTGCTCATGCTCGACTTCCTTTTGCTTCGGCCAGATCGGGTTCGCCGCTTCCGCAACCAGCCTGCACTTCATTTCCCATTTCGCGGAAATGCAATGCGACGGCATCGAGCGTTTGCTCCTGAACGAGTTGCCCCAACGACTCCCAGTCGAGAGACAATACTCCGGCATTTCGATCAACGCCTTTTAATGTTGGTGACAAGCGCATAGCAGTTTCCTCTACGAATGCAGACGTACATCCAAACCCTGTTCAGATACCCCTATATCAACCGGCGTGCCAAGTGCGGCAGGAATCGCTGAATGGCTCGGCTACGACGCCATGTAAAACGCTGTAACCTTATGAAATACAAGTAGTTATGGAATTTCCTGAATTGTAGCTGGCGAATAATCGACTGGTCGGCGACCAAGCTTGAGTGCGCAGTAAGTGCACTCGATCGGCAATATCGGCTTGTAAAATGCGGCTGTTATGTGCAATATAGCTTGAATCACCCATAATTGTGGTTCATCGACCTTATAGCAGCGGTGGGCGTCTTCGAGCGGGAAGTCACATTGCTTCACAATATAAGACAAGTTCGAGTGTTCAGAAATCAATCGAATCAGGATAAGATGAATGTTATGAATACAACTACTCGACATTTCGGCCTTATCGTTGTTCTGTTGTTAGCCACACCTTTGGCAGTTCGCGCAGAGAAAGTCCTGGTGCAACGCAAGTACACACCAAACGCCAAACGGTACATGGAAACCGAAACGGAGGTCAAGCAAACGATTACCGGCTTGCCTATGGGAACGATAGTCGTTGAGTTCAGTCAGTTGCTCGGCACCTGGGAGGAGGTGAAAAGCACCTCGCCGGAAAAAACAGAACTGGTCTTAACATACGATCGTGCGAAACACCGCATGGTGAATCCGATGATGGGCACGCTCGAATTTGATACGGATGATCCGGACAACGAAGAAGCAGCACCGATATTCCAACAGATTGCCGAGCCAATGTTGGGTATGGCGATGAAGGCGGAATTCGGTTCGTCGGGCGAACTCATATCATTCAAAGGTGTGGATGCCATTCGGGAGAAGATTGATGCGCGAGCCGTGGCCAATCCGCTTTGGATGCATTTCAAGGAGAGCATGAACGACGATGCTGAATCAAGAAAGTGGATCAAAGTTCCATGGCTTCTTTTTCCAAACAAGAAAGTACGTCGCGGCGATTCATGGAAGGCTTCATCAGTCGAAGACGAACCTCGCATTGGCAAGATCAAAACAGATTATGAATTCAAAGTTGACAGTATAGAAAAACGCGATGGCCATACTGTTGTCATCGTATCATTTGCCGGGGCCTTATCTTTGGAAGATGCGAAGGCAGAAGGCGATGCGCCCAAGCCGACACTCGAAGGGAAGACCGTTGGGCACGCGACATTTGATGCCACGACTGGTGTTGTCCTGGGTCGGACGAGCACCATTGAACAGAATATTGATGCACCGATAGGAGCGGAAATGGGCGGTGATGGCACGAAGCGGATGCAAGTCAAAGTTGATGTGAAAACCTCTCAGGTATTTATGACGCCCGCTGAAAGAGATGCGCAAAAGGTCGCAGCGAAGAAGAAGGCAGCGAAACGGAAGGCGGATGAAGCGGCTCGCGAAGCAGCTGCTTCCAAAGAAGAATAATCGCGTCGATGTGACGTGCCGCGAGTTGCAATCTTGAACTCAGCAATTTGCAGGACAAACCATAAACGAAGTGTACGAACATTTTTTCGGGTCACGGGCTAAAAAGAAAAGGGGAGATCATGAAGGCTTCAAACTTCAGTCGGTTGTTTACGAATTGGGCGAAAATTTGCACGGTTGGTCTGTTCCTCGGTGCGATGGTCGGCAGCGTCGAAGCTGGCGACGCATGGACACAATGGGGCGGGGCGAATCGTGATTTCAAAACGACGGTGAAGAAACTCGCCACTTCCTGGCCCGAAGAAGGCCCGAAAAAGCTCTGGTCCAGAAAACTGGGGCGAGGCTATTCGACCGTCGTGTCCGATGGCAGCACGCTCTATACGACATACGGCGTGCGCGACAAAAACAAAGACGGCACTTGGGAAGCCAACGGCGAGGAAGTCATTATCGCTCTCGACGCCAAGACGGGCAAAACGCTGTGGGAACATCGCTATGACGTAACGATCGCTAAGGGATTGCTGACGAACTATGGGCCCGGACCTCGCTCGACCCCCCTGCTGATTGGGGACAAGCTTTACACGGTTGGATTTATGCTGGACGTGAATTGTCTCGATGCAAAAAATGGAAAAGTTGTTTGGTCCAAGAACATGGCTGCGGAATATGATGTCAAGCCGCCGGATTACGGCTACGGAGCGAGTCCGCTGCTCTACAAGAATCTGATAATTATGCCAGTCGGCGGCGAAGCGCAGAGTATCGTCGCGTTGAATGCCAAGACAGGAAATGTCGCGTGGAAGAATCAGAGTTTCGGCCAAACCTATTCTTCTCCGTTCATTATTGACCTGGACGGCGAGGATCAGCTAATCACCTTCGCCCCCAAAGCGGTCATGGGTTTGAATCCCGAAAGCGGCGAGCTTATTTGGAGCCACCCACAGGAAACACAGTACGGTGCCAACATCTCGACGCCGGTTTGGTGTGACGACAATATCCTCTTTATATCCTCGGCATACGGTATGGGCGCGCGCGGCATCAAACTGGCGCGCCAAGACGGCAAGACAACGGCGGAAGAACTTTGGTACAACAAGAAAGTCAAAATCCACCACGCCAACGCCATAGCTGTCGGAGATCATGTCTATTGCTCCGTCGGTGATTTCGGGCCCGCTTTTATGGCCGCAATCAACGTCAAGACCGGGAAGCTTGCGTGGCGAAAGCGCGGGTTCAGCAAGGCGACATTGATCAAAGTCAACGACGAGTTCATCGCACTCGATGAAGACGGCAAACTCGGCCTCCTCCACCTTACGCCCAAGACGCTGAAAGTGATATCGAAGACTGAAGTGTGCAAGCGAATCGCCTGGACCGCACCCTCCATTGTTGGCAGCAGCCTGATCATTAGGGACCACGAATCAATCATCGCCCTCGACCTGCAAGGCTAAGATCCCAAGTGGTGGCTCCCAGGCTGCTCGACATCTTGCGGCGAGACCTGGGAATGCCTCAGGTCTTCGCGTAGGCTTTGGAAGACAACACGATATGAGGCAAACTCATGACGAAAATCGCCATCGCGGGCGCGGGCGGACGCATGGGCCAATGCTTAACTGACATCGCGAATCGTGATGCGCGTTTTGTCATAGCTGCGAGCCTCGTGGAGCCAAGTGATCCCAAAGTAGGTTCGGCGACGCGAGACATGCACGGCGATGGCACGTTTACCGAGACGCTTTCGGTGCCGGCGGATGTTTTGATTGATTTTACCATTGCATCGGGCACCGACCATTGGCTGGACGTATGCACTACGAACCAAATCCCCATGATCATAGGCGCAACAGGCCATGACGACGAGCAACTCGATCGCATCACGAAGGCGTCGAAACAGATTCCTATCGTCCTCGCGCCAAATTGCAGCACTGGCGTCAATGTTTTGCTCAGCTTAGTGGGTCAACTTGCCAAATCTCTAGGCCATGAGTACGACATTGAAATCGTAGACACCCACCATCGGCACAAGAAAGACGCTCCGAGCGGAACAGCGATCGCGATCACCAACGAACTCATCCGCGCTACCGGAAGATCCGCCAGCGACGTTGTTCAAGGACGAGCGGGCAACACCGGCGAAAAAGACATGAGAGAAATCGGCGTTCACTCGGTCAGACTCGGTGAAATCGTAGGCGAGCACGAAGTCCATTTCAGTGGCCCGGGCGAAACACTCACCATTCACCATAAAGCCCATTCGCGAGAAACTTTCGCAGCTGGCGCACTTAGAGCCGCGGCGTGGATTGTCGGCAAGCCCGCTGGCTTATATTCCATGCGCGATGTCGTGGGCGCATAACGGATAGCAAATCCCCCCCCACCTGCCCGGATGCGAGTGACTCAAGAATGACTTCAAGGCTGGCGCTGGTATAATTGAATAATTGCCCGCTTGTAGGGTGCGTCCCGGACGCGTCTCTCTATGTACGCTCCCGGAGACTTGATTCCGCTATAGGAGGTAGGGTGCGTCCCGGACGCACCTCTCGTGCGAATCGCTCTATTACGAGAGGACAAAATGCATCCGAACGCTACCGTAGAATTGAGCTTGCTCTAGCCGGTTGGAGTTGCTTCATGCGTCGCGCCTTACGCCTCCTACTCACCTTCCTCTCTGCTTCGACGCTTCTTCTCGGCATCACATCCTATTATGTTCGAGGCAATTGGGGGATGGACCGCATCGTCCGGCATAAAGGTGTAGCCTTTGGATTTTACGAAGGAACATTTGACTTGAGATTTCGTTTCGACATTTGGAAACGCAAGGTGAATGTCGCCGCGCTTCGACAGCGTTGGATGACGGACAACCGGGATTACGCAAATTATTCGGGCAACACCTTTCTCTTCGGCCGATTTCATTTCCGTTTGTTTACGCCTCACCAGCCGGGACTGTTCCTCGCGCCGCTTGGCACGAAAGTCGTGATGCCAATCGAAGTATCCGCGATCTGTTGGCTTCCATTTTGGAGTTGGAGCGTTCTTTTTGCAGCCTATCCACTTTTCGCTTTGAACAGCAACCGTCTCCGCAGACTGTACCGAAGATTAAAAGGCCGATGCGGAAACTGCAACTACAACCTCACCGGCAATGTGTCGGGCGTGTGTCCCGAATGCGGGATGAAACTACGACCGCCGGTCAAATCTGAAGCCGACGCTCAGACGTTGATAGAAGATGATGCTGCACAGGACGAGGATTCGTCAACATGAAACGAGCCACGAAACGACGATTGGGAATTGCGGGCATGATCGTGGCGGGGATGCTTGTGGTCATGTTTCTTGTGAGCACAAGATTCTTGCTATGGGCAAATTTGCTTCGCCAAATTGACTTACAAACTCATCAGTTAGTAATGACTTTTAGTGCGGGTAATCTTGAAGTGTATATCCCTTACGTTTGGGAATTCAAGGGTACTTGGAGTTTCTACAGCGGTTCAAAAACTTTCAGTCAATTTCAGGTTTCCTTTTCGTGGCCCAAATTTCAGCGATCTTATTATTGGGCGCGTTTGTTGCTGCCTCTATGGATCCCCCCGCTGCTGATCTTAATTCCGTCATTTCTTCTCTGGTGGGGAAACAGAAAACCACCCGAAGGTCATTGCGAATGCGGCTACAACTTGACCGGCAATGTGTCGGGCGTGTGTCCGGAGTGTGGGAGGAATTTGAAGGCTAAAGG
>JAJDEA010000211.1 GCA_029260035.1 Phycisphaerae bacterium | reverse complement strand
GGAAGTATGACGAGACTGCGAAGACTATCCCAACCACAGCGCACCCGACCCAAAGATCAGCCGAAACACTAAGAAGGTAATCGAAAAGTTCCTGCCAGAATGCCGCCTGCCAAAAGTGGGATTCCGGGAGGTTTTTTTCCAGGGCCGTCAGAACTTCTTCCGCATCGCCGCCCGCCGGAGCAGCCGTCAGTGCCCGACCCAACATAATGCATCCGCCGTAGATCGGGGCAATCGTCGCGGGATTGGTAATCCATACAATCGGAACACATACTGTCTTGTTAGCACGAAGAAGCGCAGCCAAACCGATCGCCACCGCGGTTTGAATGCCAACGATCGGGAGAAATGCGACAAACATGGCGATCGCAACACCCAGCGCGATACGATGAGGCGTATCGTCTGCATGCAGGATATTGTGAATCAAAAACCTGCGAACCCGAAGAACTAATCTAGCCATGCGCCACGTCCGACGAAATCGTTTTGTGAATTGCGAATCTTAGTCAGCACCCGTCTTATCGGATATTCACCCACATCCGAGCATCTCCGCCCTTTATTTGGTGCTACAAGTCAAATATCAATAGCGAATCAGTGTATCGACATCGCCGCACGCCGTCTGCCCCGAAAATAGCCCACAGTTAGTTCATTCTGCCGATGAAGGATTGAAGTTGCCCGATGTGTTTGAGCGTTGGGCGTGCAGTTAAGATTCCTCTTTGAGAATAACCGCTTGTTTGGCTGAACCCTCCATCGCCTTTCGAACAGCCGCGATTACAGATTCCACAGGCAATTCCGTCATGCAGCGGTGATCGTGCGGGCACTGAGACACGCGCCTCAAATAACACGGCGCGCAGTCCAGATTAAGCTGCACGACGTCATCAGGCCTGCCATAAGGGCCGGTCCTCGTTGGGTTCGTGGGTCCGACAATGCAAACCAAAGGCTTACCCAGTGCCGCTGCAATGTGCAGTGGAGCTGAATCGTGACAAACCACAACACCAGCCAAGTCGATCGCCGCACTCAATTGTGGGATCGATGTACGACCGGCAATGTTGATCGGCTTCATCCTGCACAGCGACGCGACCTCAGTGCAACGATCCACCTCATCCGGTGCTCCTAAAAGAACACACGGTGCCATATCATTTTCACTTAAAGAATCAATCAACGCTGCATATCTTTCAGCAGGCCAGATTTTCGTATCCCAACGAGCGCCTGGCAAAATGGCAATAAACGCCTGCCCGCCTTGCAGGCTTTGCTCCTGCAACAGTTCGAGTATCGCCGCGCGATCCCCGTCTGATACACCCATCGGGAAACGAATCGGTTCCTCGGCAAAACCCAGCGGCTCTGCAACCAGGAAATTTCGATCAACCGCGTGCATATCGCACTGCTGAGCACGAATTTTGTGAGAATAAAACATCGGCGCCCATTCGCGCGCATCCGAGAACCCAATCCGAACGGCTGCGCCCGAAGCACGAGCCAAGAAGCCGGATCGAAACAGTCCTTGCAAGTCGATCACTAATTCGTACCGCCTGGCTCGAAGGTCGCGCACATAGTGGATAAACTCTCGCATCACACGAAAGCTCCGACCTACTTTGGAAAACCGCTTGCGGTCGAACAACAGGAGATTGTTGATTCCCGGATTCCCTTCCAGAACTGGCGCAAAGGATTTCGCAACCAGCCAATCAATTGTCGCATTGGGAAAGCGAGTTCGCAACCCATGCAGCACAGGAAGTGCATGGATGATGTCACCCAGAGAGCTGGGCTTGATTAGCAGTATCCGCTGAAAATCGTTCTGCTGCAGAGATTGTTCAAGATATGCCGTGCCCACGTCAAGCGCTACTCCCGTAGGGAAATCCAACGATTGCCCGCCACGAGTATCTCGTTTGGACGAAAGCGCGACTTATAGTCCATGGTCTTACTTCCGGCAACGTAATAACCCAAGTAGTAATACTTCAATCGCTCCAATCGGCAGAAGTTGATTTCCCAAATCGCAGAATAAGTGCCGAGACTTCGGCAAGCATAAGCCGGGTCGAAGTAGACGTAAACACTACTCAGCCCATCAGCACAATGATCCACGATGCTAACGGCAATGAGTTGGTTGCCTAGAGAATAGCGAAACTCGCTCGTCTTCATCGGAGTATCGTAAAGAAAATCCTCAAAGCAATCATAAGTACGCGACATATTGCTATCGTGCTGGGAATCTAAATAGCGGACAAACAAGTCGTATTTTTCATCCGAAGGCTCCGCCGGGCCACATTGAACCTGGAGGTCCGAGTTTTGGCGTTCGACACGACGCATCGATCGGGAGCACGAAAACTGCTCCACGGGAACACGCAACTGTCGGCATTCCTGGCAGCCTCGACACCGCGGTCGATAAATAATCCGACCACTTCGCCGAAAGTTCTGCGCGAGGAGTTTTGCGTAAACACCCTCCTCTAAATGACCGACCTTGTAGGCCTCGTTTCGAGCCATGAGGTCCGGTAGATAGGGACATTTCGTCTCGGGCAAAGTGTTGCGAAGGGAATCGAAGCCCGAAGACGGAGATGTGATAGGTTGATCGCTGGACGATTCGTTCATTTCAGCCACCCATTGTAGGGGGCGCACTAACCAGCTGGCAACAATAATCCGGGAAAGTAGAGCTTCGAAATCCACACGAACAGCGGGGGTAGGAAAACGCCCGGCAGCATATTCGCCACCGGAACTTTCTTAATATCCAGGATCATTAAGGCTGTGGCCAATAGGACAATTCCACCGACAACGGTCATGAGCGCTAACGAAAGATCATCAAGCGGGTCCGCTACCGAAAAAGCTAGATAGGACAGCCCTCCTTGAAACAAGATTATTGTCGCGACACTAGCCAGCACTCCCCAACCCAGCGATGACGCAAGCGCTATCGAACAAAAGCCGTCTAGCACAGACTTGACGTAGAGGAAATCGGGATTCTGGTAGGCGCCGTTGCGGAGACAGCCGAGCAATGTCAAAGGGCCGACGCAAAATATGACACTCGCAGTGAGAAAGCCCTCTGCAAACGTTAGGCTGTCATGTTTGGAAAATAGACGGTGTATCCAGCCACCAGCCGACTCGATTCGTTCATGCAAGCGCAAGGCTGTTCCGAGAATCGAACCCAATATCAACGAGCCGATCACGACAATCGCGATACGAGCGCCATAGGTGTTTCCATCTCGCACCTGCGGCGCAAACTCCTTCACCGTTTCGGCAAATTTCAATACGCCGGAATCTATACCAAGCGTAATGGTCACAAGGCCTAAAGACGTGAGGACAATATCGCGATACCGATCCGGCAACTTCGACGAAACGGCTACGCCTATGACGCTGCCGATCACAACCGTAGCCGAATTGACAATCGTACCGTTAAAAACCGTCCACAAAACCTGGACTCCTCATCAACCGAATGCGCGGCACAACCGCAGACAAGAAAAACTGCAAGTCACGGCTTGGCCAGCTGCAACTCAGGATTTTTCGCAACGCGCGTCTTCAAGAGCGTATCGAACATGTACTGAATACGATTGGCGGTCATGTGACGCGATCGGACCAGTTTGCGTGCCTCTCGACTATTCTCCTCATACTCACTCGCCTTCTCGTTGCCACAAAGAATTTCATGAAGTTGTTGGCACATTTCCGCCATGGTCGAATACACTGGCAGGAACGGTTCGAGTTCACCCAATTGGGGAAATGCACTTTCCATAACACCAAAAGGCTTACGCTGCAAGACCGGAACGCCAACAGCGAGCGAATCCAAGGCAAGCTGTAAGCCAAACTCAGATGGAACCGACAGCAGTACGACACTCACTGATGCGAGAATATCCGCGAGCGCCGTCCCCTCGGGAATTGGCCCCTTGAGTACGGTCCGTTCCGAGTCAGCATCAGGCCAATTGGATCCCCAAACTGCATATCGAACATCCTGCTTCACCAGAGCGCGATCGGTTGAGCGAGCCAAAACAGTCGGTGCAATCACAAACCTCAGCAATGCGACAAAATGCTCCCTTATTGAAGGGTCTTCGAGCTTCACCCCACTTCGACGCTGCGCATCTTCGAGAAGATCGTATGCAATCGCATTGGAATAACGATCGATGGAATTGGAGACTAGCTCGTTCATTTCTTCCCAAAGCCTGATATGACTTTCGAGCGACACCCCACAGGAGGCGGGAGTCGCCGAGGGCACTTCGGCAAACACCGCTATATCGAATGATTTTTCAACGTCCGGGTCACGTTTATCGAACCGATCACAAACGGCTTCGCTGGCTCCAACCGGGCAAACGCGAAAGGAGGAATCGCGGTCATTAGCCGTTTGATTTGAACGAATCTGACCAAGGGATGATGCAAACGTAATACTACAAGCCTCCTCTCCGCTATCGCCTTCATCATGGATCACTGAACCGGGCAGATACCAGCTTGTTCTAGGCATCGCCGTTGGAAGTGCCGATTCCAATTCGTCGGAACGACAATTCAGGAACAAGACGAAATCCGCAGAAGCTCGGTTTACCGCGTCCAACCTGGCGACAGTGTGACATAATGCCGGCGTATTTGGGACACATACTTCGTAGCTCCAACCGAGGAAATCCAGTGCATTCGCCACCCTCTGAGCATGATCAAACGTCCATTGACTTGCTTCGTTGCTTATGACAGCGACGCGTGGCGACTCCGAGCGCAGATTCGATGCCCTATTTCGCAAAGACTGCCGCAACACTCCGAGAATGTGAACTTGAATCTCCCTGGCCACCGCCGCTGCATCCTGCAGCGAGCCTTCCAATGCCGCCATCTCGGCAGATGACAGCTGGGGAGCGGGAAACAATTGCGAAGGAACTTCATAGCCCGGATTCTCTTTGACAAACCTCCCCAATGCCTTGGGCAGATCGTCGCGCAGGAAAAAAAGGAGCCTGTTTTGTGCCAACAATTCGACATAATCGTGAAGTTCCAATGCCAATCGCAGATTGACAATATCTTCTTCGATGACGTAAATGGCACAGAACGATGGAATTCGACTCGCCAGCACGCCAATCTCGTAGCCCGTAAGGACGCCCGGAAGTACAACGCTGGAGCCTGTCGCCTGGTATACGCCGAGCATAGCCTCGCTGCTTATTCGCGGCATCGAGGATTGGCCAAACCAGGCAGGCCCAGCTTGCTGATCTTTGATTAAATAAGTGGGAGAGTCATCACGACCCACGGCAGGACAGATGTTGTCCGGTATCGACGTGGCTTCAATAATTGCGGCAATGGTCGGCTGGACGCATCTGAGTGCAGCGAGGTTGCTATCAAATGTGGCTGAAGTCGCAGGAACCAACGCCGCATTCCTCCATGAATGGTTGCACCCACGGCGTCCATTGGTTGTCACAAAAAATGAACCCGTTAGCTAGTACATGCCCACGCCTAATTCCGCTGATGTGCCACTGCTCTTGAGCAGTGGCCTCTGCAGCCTCAGTCGGGTTTACGCACTGCTCAAGAGCAGTGGCACACGACATGGCGTTGTCCGTCACCCACAAAAAGGGCGTGACGTTACACCGAGTCCAGCATTGCTGGCACAATTCCCAGACCTGCTTAGCGTGAGTCTTAGGTCGCGGCGCCCTCGCTGGACGATACAAGCATCGCAACCAAGAACGCAATCCAACCAACCCATGCGATGGCAGATAATGCGGCCGGCCATTTCGGCATCGGCGGAGCATTGCCTATCGGCACAGTCGGGTCAGTCCAATCGACGCCAGATTTCTTGGGTTCGCTCGACTCAGGCAAATCGGTCGTTTTTGATTCAGTTTTTTCGTCAGACATTCCCGTTACCGTCCAATGAAAGCCATTCACGTCGGTCCACGATCGCAGAATGCTTGGCTAATGTCAATCAGGATGATGTGGGTTGTATCTTGCCAGCGTACCGTGAGGGCACAAGCTAACCTGCATCGATAATTACCGGAATTCGCAGTTCCTCAGCTCCGCCGACACTGGTTTGGACGACCAGCGAAGTCTCGTGCCTCCCTTTTGGCAAGCCGCCTGTATACCGAACTGTGATAAATCGTAAATGTCGATAACGCCGTTCGTGGTCTTCGTCAATCGATGCATCTATGGAGGGTAGATCACATGAGACATCAACAATATCCAAAGTCGTGCTCGTCGAAGCCAGGAGTTTGATTCGCCGGGTCGTTCCGGATGCCGAGCCATCACCTCGGAAAATCAAGATGGGTGGGTCGATCTTGATACGGTGCGCAACAATGCCGAAAACAGGAACCTTGACAACCGGCTGATCCAACGAATCCGTGCGTACATTGAGCATTGTCCCAAATGGGCCTGGCGGTGCGTCGTTTCTCAGTGTCAATCGAACTTTGTAGGAAGTCCTGGGCTTCCCGCTCTTGAGCTGCTCGACCTCAACGTCAAATAGAGGTTCGGCTGTCGCACCTGTAATTGAGAACGGCATTTTGTTAGGCGACCGGATCGTAACCGGCAATATCTTCTTGCCTCTCGTTGTTTCCTGCCTGGTCGTATCGACCACCTTGGGCTTCCAAATGATGTCGCCAACAACCTCACCACGAATCAAATACTCGCGTTCGCGCTCGATCCCGTCGATCGAGAATCGAACTGTCGCCTTATCCTGAATGATTCCCATCGGTGCATCGCGCCCCGGTGTAAAGCGCACACGCTGCCCTTCCGCGTCAGCATTAGAGAAAGGCTCAATGGAGGCGGAAATAGGAAACCCCTCTGGCATATCAAAAGAAACAATTTTCGCCGATTTACGATTCTCGCTTGGGATTACGTCAAATGTTTGCGACGCAACTTGTCCACGCTGCAGCACGCGTAGGTTGATTAACGTCGATGGATTGGTCTCGAAAAGCCTCTCAACTTTTGCGGTGAATTCCAACTTCAGTTTCGGCTCAACCGGATCATTGGAAAAAATCAGCACCGTCTTCTCTTGCTTGCCCCTGCGTCGAGTGCTGTCAAACTCAGCACGCAACGCGAGCGTCCCGCCAGCCGGTACAAGCTTCTCCTCTTCAGACAGCTTGACGACCGTACAGCCGCAACCCGCTTTCGTCTTGGAAATCAGGAGATCGGCGTCTCCGCGATTCTCCAATATCCACTGAATGGGAACCACATCCCCCTCGATCACCTCGCCGAGAGGGAGGATACGTTTCTCAACGAATATGCGAGGCGCAGGCCGGTTCTCGAGTTCCCCCGGTTCCGGGGAAGGCGGAAGTTGGCCGACCGAGACCGGCAAAAGGAATTGAAGAAAAACAAACGCCTGCAACGTCGTATAGCACATTGCTCCGGTTCCCTCAAACATGCTCGAAACATCTACTCGACCGAACTCTTAAAACTAATACGAACGACACGCGCAAGCGTTCATTCAACCCCCAACTCGTGCGGCACCGCCTCCGACGATGCTGCACATGTGCCATCAAATCAGACACCAAGATTCAAAGTGAACGTGCTAATCTGGACCGAACCATCAAAAGGAAGCTCTACCTCGAGGCAGACGGAAACCATGCCCGAATTGAGATTGTCGATCGTGTTCTGAGTAAGATCGATCGTCGACGGCGAAACGGA
The DNA here is from genome assembly GCA_029260035.1 of Phycisphaerae bacterium. Lineage (GTDB taxonomy): Bacteria > Planctomycetota > Phycisphaerae > UBA1845 > UBA1845 > OFTM303. Next base: position 16,620 of record JAJDEA010000211.1, on the reverse strand, counting down.
GATCGGAACGTCATTCTCATCCAGTGTTACCATGAACGGGCCATACATGTCGCCATCCGCGCAAACGGTATCGACCTGGCTGCCTGATCCGATCGCACCCGAAAGGACCAACGTCGTCGTACCCTGCTGAGCAACCGTACCTTTGCTCCCCCCAGTGTTGGAACGGGTAATTGTGATCGCATCCAGATCGACCTCAAAAGAACCTCGCCCAATATCGATACCAATATCCGCAAAATTGATCGCACCGCTCTTTTGGGCAGGCGTGTCAGCCTGCACATCAAATTGCGTGGCACCCGCTGGCGGTGGTACCGGAACAGGAATTGTCGGAATCACTGCAGCGCATCCGCCAAACGACATTCCTACAAACCCAACAGCCAAGGTTACTGCTATTCTCGTGTCCTTGCGCATAACCAATCCTCCTTAAGACATAGTGCCAGAAAACAGGGAGTCAAAAATCACAAAACCGATCGCACTCCCTACTTATTCATTTCGATTGTTGAGGCTACCACAGGGCGAAGCGATTGGCCAACATCGCTTGTAGCGACGCTGTCACGGCTGCGAAGCGGCTTCTTAACTTCCAATTCGTAAGTTCTAATCGATACTGCTCAGAAGGTCCTGCAACTCGCTTAGGGTATGGGCATCCTGGTTTGCTTCGGCCTTCTCGCAACCGGCGAGAAGTACCGTTCGAGCTTCGTCGAGCCGACCGAGGCCGATGAGCGTGTTACCCTTGTGGTAATGGGCGCCAGTGTAGTTCGGGTCAAGTTCGAGAACACGGTCAAATTGTGCAAGAGCCTCAGCCTTGCTTCCCTCTTCTTTAGCCATCTCCATGGCAAGGCCAAAGTTGAGGAATACGTCATCCTCGCTTTCAACCAGCATTTTTTCGATAGCCTCTCGGCGTGACATGGCTAACTCTCATAGATTACAATTTCTTACGTTGCCATCGAGCAACGTCATATGCAACGAATCTACATTCATATGGCTATAACGTTGAAGATCCGCTAGCCGCAAGATAGAATAGGGTAGCATTTTCGTCCAGTACTTAATCCACATCGCAGGCACCACGGTTTTCAAATCGTGCAGAGCAACGGTCGACTTGGACGATGCAAAGAACTGTACAGCCCTTGGGTTGTGAACAACCAAGCGTAACGGCGAATTGCAGTTTTTGTAAAGAAAAACTAATAATTGCGCGCCAAGTATAGATAGAGCCTGGTCGAAGGGGAACCGGGGGCTCGATGCTGGCAGCTTGATCGTACAACCGATTCAATTGTAAAGGTGCCGGACATCGCAGCAAGGTTGGTTCGCCTTCCGTTCCGATGACACCGACGAAAAAGGGGGAGCCGAAATTGTGAGCGACCAAACTGATCCGCCTAATGAAACGATGCAGAAGCTGTTGGCCACGATGCCGCAACTTGGCGCATCGGATTTGCACATCAAAGTTGGCTATGCTCCGCATTATCGTATCGCCGGCCATTTGCGCAAGGTCGATATGCCGCCAATACCAAACACAAATTATGTGGAGCAGATGCTGCAAGACCTGGTCCCGGAAGAACGCCGCGACGAATTCCAAAGCAGCACGGACATCGATTTTTCCGCTCGGGTGGACACGGGTGATCGGTTTCGAATAAACGTCTACCGTTCAGCAGGTGAAATGCATGCGGCGCTTCGACGGGTACAAAGCACCATTCCATCATTTGATGAATTAACCCTGCCCCCGGTATATCGGGATACCATTTCCAAGAGTGCTGAAGGGTTAATTCTTATTAGCGGCGTTACAGGCTGTGGAAAGAGCAGCACGTTGGCTGCCATGTTGGAGTTCATCAACCAGAACCGTAGCATGCATGTGGTTACGATCGAAGACCCCATTGAGTATATGTTCAAACCGAAGAAATCAATCATCGCGCAGCGAGAGATCGGCATCGACGTTGCAAACTATACGGACGCGCTGCGCTATGTCGTTAGGCAAGACCCGGATTGCATTCTCATCGGAGAAATGCGCGACCGGGAAACCATGTCAGCGGCATTACAAGCGGCTGAAACAGGCCATTTGGTCCTAGGCTCGCTTCATGTAGCCGACGCAACGCAAACCTTTGCACGCATATTGGAATTTTTTCCCCGTTCGGAACATTCATTTATCCGGTCCTCAATTGCGAACAGCCTGAAGGCGATCATGTGTCAGCGCCTGCTCCCCGGCATCGAGAAGGGAACACGCTTTCCAGCAACCGAGGTATTGCTGAACAACTCCACCGTCAAAGATAAGATCGTCCGAGAGGAAGATGAAGACATGCCAGCTATTATCGCGCAGTGCGAAGAGGAAGGCATGAGACCTTTCACAACTTCACTTTGCGAACTAATCGAAGGCGAGAAGGTTCATTACGATACCGCGATGGACTTTGCGCCCAACCGCGAAGCGCTCGCTTCCTCAGTGAAAGGTATCAAGACCGCAACGCAAAGTATGGTCGGCAAACTGCGAGGGAAGTAGGGGTTTGTTGTAGATAGATACGCTGACTGCGAAACTCACCCTTCTGCGGCGAGGTCGTAATCGATAAACGCCTCAGGCAGATAATCGATCAAATCGAGCGCGGTAAGTGACATTCGACCGCCCTCCGCGGCGGCGATGTCGGCTGCTAAGCCATGGATGTAAACGCCCAGGATCGCAGCTTCGAGCGGCTCCATCTTCTGGCCAATCAGTGCCGCGATAACGCCTGTCAGCACATCTCCCGCCCCGCCCGTAGCCATTCCCGAATTGCCCGTGCCGTTTGTGTATACCCGGCGGCCGTCAGTGACGACGGTTCCCGGGCCTTTCAATACGACATTGCACTTGAACTCATCAACCATCGCCAACGCCCCGGCTCGACGGCCAGCCGGTATCTTGTCATCATCCAAAGTGCGGTTTCGAGATTGCAGTAATCTCTTTGCTTCGCCAGCGTGTGGCGTCAGGACGATTCGATTCGGATTTTCTACATCGAAAGACGGCGTCTCCGCGATACGATTAAGCCCATCCGCGTCTACAACAACAGGCCCCTTAAATTCCTGCAAGACCTCCACGATGGTTTTTCCATCGATCGAGTTCCCCAGCCCTGGGCCGATGGCGACAACATCCGCACGAAAATCGCTCAATGCCTGGACAATTGCGAGCGCTTCAATAGGAAGCGTCCTAGCCGTAGCACAAGGCGCGATCGATATGGCTGGTCCGCGAATGGTTTCCGGAACGAGCATTTGCACCAGGCCCACGCCGCTTCTGAGGGCAGCCTGCGCAACCAGTGCAGGGGCACCAGCCATCATCACTTCATCATCACAGCCGCCGAGAATGACCAATCGACCTACGTCGCCCTTGTGTGCGTCATCCGCCCTCTGCGGAAGGGGCGCAACTTCCTTCGTATCGATAGCATCGCTCGTCATGATGTGTTCCTTCAATCACGCGAATCTTCAGCGCGGCGGTTGATGAGAGCAGCTGCGTAGCCTGCTCCAAAGCCGTTATCGATGTTTACAACGGTTACCCCCGAAGCGCAACTGTTCAACATGCCCAAGAGTGCGGCCAGGCCATTGAAACTAGCTCCATAGCCTACACTAGTCGGGACTGCGACCACTGGAAAATCGACAAGCCCGCCAACAACGCTGGCTAGCGCTCCTTCCATGCCCGCAGCGACAACGGCAACACTCGCCTCCTGCAGCGCCTCCGAATGAGCAAACAACCGATGGATACCTGCAACACCAACATCATAAAAAGACTCCGTGTTTTGATCCATGATGTCGGCTGTGATGCGCGCTTCCTCTGCCACATACATGTCGCTCGTACCGGCTGAAACAATAGCGATCTTCCCTTTCGTTTTCTGGCGATCGCGCTGACGCAATGTGATGACGCGTGCCAGAGTATGGTATTCAGAACCGGAAAACTTCTGCTTCACCGCGGCGAAGACGTCTTCCGAAGCGCGGGTTGCCAGAACGTTTCCGCCTTGGCTTGCACAGCGATCAAAAATAGCCGCGACCTGATCCGGCGATTTTCCCTCGCAGTAAATAACCTCGGGAAAACCACAACGAATGGAGCGGTGATGATCGACCTTGGCGAAGCCGAGGTCCTCAAAGGGCAATGAGCGCAAGCGGGCTAAGGCTTCGTCGATCGGCTGACTACCCGATTTCACGGCTTCCAGAAGTTGTCGCAATGATTGCTCGTTCATGATCACTTCGCTGACGCGGTTCGATGAGTGCCATAATTTCCCGGTGTAGCGTCATGCTTCAATCCGCGGGAAACGGTCAACATCAAAATGCGTGCCACTGCTCTTGAGCAGTGCCTTCCGCAGTCCAGACCAAACCTCTGCACTGCTCAAGAGCAGTGGCACACCCGTAATTTCGGGCGTGGACACACCGGCTCCTGAACGAGTGATTCTCCGGCATCCGCTTGACAATCGGATAGCGCGAGATGAAAACGCATCCGAGCACAGAGCCTTGAATCCATGCATCGCCCGGCGGACCAAGCTGTAATTCCTTCTGGTCCAGGCAGGTGATAGTCTAGCTTGAACCGGGGCGTAGGCAATGAGGTCATCGAGAACCCTCCCATGACAAAGGAAATAACATCGACCGTCGGCACAAATGCGAAAGCGCCCGATTGGAATGTCGTACCCTTTGACGTCGGGTGCGCTCGATGCGGGCAGGACCTTCGAGACTTGACCGAGCCGAAGTGCCCGGCGTGCGCGTTGGAGTTTGATTGGGAGGACGCGGTCCCGATTGAAAAACTGACCTGCGGCAAATGCGACTACCACCTCTTCGGCCTGACCACGCCTCGATGCCCGGAGTGTGGCGAGGCTTTTACCTGGGAAGGCGTGCTCGACGACTACCATCGACGTAAGAAGAAATTGTTTGAATACCGCTGGCGCAAGGAGCCGATTCGTTCGCTTTTTTCCAGCTTCGCGCTCGCCTTTCAGCCTTGGAAGCTCTGGCGAAAGATCGACCTGCACGATCCACCAGCTACGAAAACTCTGCGCTTTCTCTTGCTCATCGCCTTGGGTGTCTATGTATTGACGCCATTCGTGCTGGCCTATCCAGGCTTGGGAATCTTGGAGGGACTACATTTTCTTGCCGAGCGATACCTCCCCGCATCAATGGGAAATGGGCAGGGAGGATTTTGGTATCCGTTTTATAGGGGGCCGTGGGTAGATCCGATGTTGGGGTGGCGCTTACTGCCATCGAAATTTATCGCCGGTGTCTGCATCGCTACTTATGGCGCGGGGGTATTTGGCACGCTCATTCTTTTGCGTCAGTCGATGGCCAAGTGCAAAGTCCGCAACGCGCACGTTTTTCGCGTGTTTGTTTATGCCATGCTGCCAATTGCAGTTGGCCCAGTACTCGAAGCATTTGCACTCTTCCCGCTCGAAGTCATGAATGCTATGTTTTCCACGGGCGTTCCTTACATCGGCTTCGCCGTAATCATACGCATTGCTTATGGCGTCGCATTCCTGACTTCGTTTCTATCCCTTGGTTTTGCTTACCATCGTTATCTCAAGATGAAGCACGCTTGGGTGGTCGCATTCGTTGCAATGATCATTGGCGGTATGCTGGCCTCAATCGTTGAAACCCCTTTGAAATATGCGGTCCTGAATTGACACTTCAGCACAGCCTGTTCGATCACTTCATTACGGAGCCAAGGCCGGGTACAATAGGCACATGGCCGTGGCGCGGATTTCTTTTAACCAAGAACCCCGGACCATCCTTGTCGTGTTACCCACATGGGTGGGCGATTGTGTGATGGCGACGCCGACCCTGCGCGCGATTCGCACACGCTTTCCCGAAGCCCGCATCACACTCCTCATGGAGGATAATCTTCGCGAGCTGGTTCGGGGCAGCCCCTGGATGGACGATGTTGTTTCCTGGCCTGTCAAGCAGCGCCGTAAACCCTGGCACCGCGAATACCGCCAGCTCGTCTCAGATTTGCGAAGTAGGCAGTTCGACTGGGCGGTGCTGTTGCCGAATTCTGCGAGGTCGGCGCTTCTTGCGTGGTTTGCCGGAGCCAAGCGACGCATCGGATACAACCGGGACGGGCGAGGCTTCTTCCTGACCGATCGGCTTCCCGTTCGCAACGTGGTCGATGGGAAATACGTTCCCATGCCGATTGTCGAATACTACGCGGATTTGGCTGAGGCGATGCACTGCGACCGTCCGGATGACAACCTGGAGCTTTTTACCACGCCCGATTGTGAAGAATCCGTGCGCTTACGCCTGCAATCGCTGGGCATCGAAAAACGTCATCCGCTTGTCGTTCTCAGCCCCGGCGCGAAATATGGAGCCGCGAAGTGTTGGCTACCTGAGCGTTTTGCGGAAACGGCGGACAGGCTGATTCTCGAGCGCAACGCAGCCGTCATTGTGACTTGTGGCCCAGGCGAAGAGCCAATCGCTCGAAAGATCAAGGCTTCCATGAAGGAGTCGGCATTTGTTTTCGACGATCCACTTATGACGCTTGGCGAGTTGAAATCGCTCATTAGCCGGGCAGACTTGCTTATTTGCAACGATGCAGGGCCTCGACATTTCGCCAAGGCGCTTGGCTCTTCGGTTGTGACGATCTTCGGCCCAACGCATCCGGAATGGACCGCTACGTCATACAAGCAGGAGACCATCGTTCGCGTGGATGTGGATTGCGGCCCTTGTCAGCAGCGCGTTTGCCCGGAGGGCCACTTGAAGTGCATGACCGATGTCACGGTAGACGCTGTGGTCAGCGCGACATGCGAGCTTCTCGACGGACGCCCCGCCTTGGAGGTTCGGTAACTCCATGTCACAACTTTCCACGCCCCAAGGCCAATTCAACATTGTGAATTTGAATGATTTGCAGGTCGTGGAGGGTTATGAACCCGCGCTTTGCGAGGCGGGTCTTGATTCGCTCGATGCGCTGTTCGCTTGCAAAAAGGGCGAAGTGTTGGGCAAACCCGGACTCGCGGGATGGCGGGAGCGGATTCGATTGACCTGCCCACACGAAGATCGAACCCTTGTACTGTTCCTTAAGCGATTTACGTCGCCGCCAAAGTCAGCCCTGCGCGAAGCGGCTCGATGCGGCGCGCAATCCGTTGCGGGTATTGAATGGAATTGGATGCGCCAGCTCGCTGCGGATGGCATCCCATGCCCACGACCGATCGCTTTCGGGCAGGAACTCGCAAACAGAAGGGAAAAACGAAGCGCAGTACTCGTGGAGGCGGTACCCGGCGAGTCGCTCGAAAAGTCGCTTTCGCCGCGTGCGGAGTTTTCGCAAGCCACATTGAGTACATTGATCGAGCAAACCGCGACGCTGATTGCGCACCTGCACGGAAAAGACTATATCCACCGAGACTTGTACCTTTCGCATCTGTTTTACGACTTTTCTAAGCAGGTTGAGCAACCATTACATCTCATTGATCTGCAAAGAGTGTTTCGCCCAACTTGTTTTCGCGAGCGGTGGATCGTAAAAGACCTCGCCTCGCTCAACTATTCGACACCCTTTCCATTCATATCGGGCACGGATAGGCTTCGATGGTTGAAGCGGTACTTGTCCGTCACCAAAATTGACAGCCGAACGAAAAAGCTCATCTATCGGGTTCTGGGTAAGACGAAACGAATCGCCAGACACGATCGAAAGCGCAACGCCCGCCTTGGTTTGGCCAGGTAAGGTTGAGAGAACACACAGCATGAAAGTAGCTTTGGTGTCAGAATGGCTCGATGGGTGGCGCGGTGGAGCGGAAACCTCAACCTCGCAGTTCGTGGATCACCTGCTCGCCATGGGCGTTGAACTTCATGTGTTCACCAGAAGCCGCCCCTCCCCTACTCCCCAGATGCACGTTCATACGGTCTCAGGGGCGTCGATGTCCCGCACGCGTCAGAGCGTGACGTTTGCTCATCGGGTGGATCGTATGATTCGAGAAAACTCATTCGACATTGTTCACGCGATATCGCCCTGCCTGAGCGCGGACATCTACCAGCCTCGTGGCGGCACCATTGCGGAAACAATCGAACGCAATATCGCACTAAGGAATCACGCAACCACTCGCTCTATCAAAAGATATCTCAACCATTTCAATTTTAAGCAGCGATTCAACCTTGCTATGGAACGTAAGCTGCTCGGCTCCGAAACCGGTCCGATCGTCGTTGCGATTTCCGACTACGTCGTAGATCAACTCAAACGACACTACGAGCTGCCCGACAGGAGAATTCGGCTGGTTTTCAACGGCGTAAACCCCGATCAAACACCTGTCGAAGACAGAGCGCGCGCGCGACAAGCCATCCGTAGCGACTATGGAATCGGCGACGACCAGCTTCTGGTACTTCTGGTTGCACACAATTTTCGGCTTAAGGGTGTACACAGATGGATGGAAACACTAGCCCAGATGGTACAGAATGGAGCAAGTGACATACGATCGCTTGTCGTTGGCAAAGGCGACTCCGCACGCTGGCATCGTCTAGCAGCGAGACTCCACCTCGGAGACGTCTTGCGATTTACCGGACCCTCCGAGCGTGTCACGCACTTTCTTCATGCCAGTGATGTGTTGGTCCACCCAACTTACTACGACCCCTGCAGCCGAGTCGTACTCGAAGCAATCATGTCGGAATTGCCGGTCATTACGACGAAATGGGATGGCGCTGGGGAGGCCATTGAGCACGGCGAATGCGGTTTTCTCCTTCAAGAACCAGTGAATCGGGATGAACTCGCAGGCTATATCAATACGCTCCGCACTCGCTCGATCAGGGAGTCCATGTCCGCCAAATGCGAGAGTAGGTGGGAGCAAATAAGCATGTCCAGGCACACCCGCGAACTCGCCAAGGTCTATGAGGAATTGCTCGCCCGCAAGTAGCCATTGCGTTACCGCCCGCTTCATATCGCCATGATATTGCGTCATCGATGGTTACTCGTGCCTGCCTATCTACCCCGCACGCGGTTCGTCAGCCAAGCCGTTCTGATGGCACCGACCACTTTATTTTTTGGGCTAAACTTATTTCGTAAAAAGGGCTGATAATCTCTTGTAACTGGCGCTGTATTCCGGGTATCTTCTCCCGCTTGACGCCCGAAGAACGGTTGCACTTTATGCTAGGAAATCCGGCAGTCGGTTGTATAGAATAGGTGAACAGAAGCGGGCGACGATTACACAAGATTGAGGCGCCGTACCTGATGGCAAGTGGTCGTGTCAAATCGACAAACATATTGATCCTAGGGAATCCTGACATCGATCCGGATTTCCAAGGCTGGATTGAATCTCACGCCTGTGTTGAACACGTCTCTACCTTTGAAGCCGCCTTGGAAGCCCTGAAAGAAAAGCCGTTCGACACCATCGTCAGTCGTGCATCTGACTTCATAACTCTTCGCGGCGTACATGTCTCTGAAGACGCGACGGCACTTCTCGACGGCGTGAACATCGGCGTTGGAATTGTTGACGAAAGCGGTTCATTGGAGTGGGCCAACCCCAAACTTCTCAGTCTCACCGATGGTGTTCGCGATCAGGTTTGCCAGCGCTGCGCCGAGACATTCCGCTGGGCTATGGCCGAGGTTCGAGCAGGAACGCGTGACATAAGAGGCCGAAGGTTCACTTTCTCTTCGGATCCGGAAAGCCATTATGAAATGACGGCTACGCCGGTCATCGATCTCCCCAATCGTGTCACCCAGGTGGCGGCCGTTGTTTGGGATATGAGCGATGCACGTCGGCTTCAAGCCAAGGTCGACGCTATCGACCGGGCAGGTCGCGAGTTGCTCAGCCTCGATGCTGAAGAAATTGCACGCCTCAACATGCAAGATCGTCTCGAACTGTTGGAGCGGAAGGCGGTTCGTTGTGTTAAAGAGCTGCTCAATTTTGATAATCTGCAAATCAGGGTTCTCGACAAGGCGAACAACAAACTGGATCTCGTCTTTTCTCACGGCGTCCCCGTCGAAGGACTTAGCCATAACCTCTCCGCGACAAGTGAAGGCAATGGTATTTGTGGCTATGTCGCAACGGTGGGTCGAAGCTATATCTGTCCGGATGTCGCCAATGATCCACGCTACCGAACGGGCATTGAAAACGGAAAATCGTCCCTCACTGTCCCGTTGACCTTACAGGATGAATTGGTCGGCGTGGCTAATTTTGAAAGCGTAAAACTCGCCTCTTTCAACGAACACGACAGACAATTCGCGGAGATATTCGGTCGTTACATTGCCCTGGCGCTTCATCTACTCAAACTACTCGTTACAGAACGAAAGACCACGACGGGCCAGGTCGGCAGTGATTTACTCTCAGACATGACCGGCCCGCTCAACGATATTCTCACTGAGGTCGAGCTGCTAACAGAAGATTACATCGGCCATGATGACCTGCGACACAGGCTCCGAACGCTATCCGACAATGTCATCAGGATTCGTGACTCCGTTAAGTCGATCACGGAAGGCCATGGGGGTATCGTGCGTGAGGAAGCTGCCTCAGCCAAACGCACGGATCCAATTTTGCATGGCAAGCGAATTCTCGTAGCTGACGACGAAGATATCATCCGAGAGACGGTGCGCGACGTACTAACCGGTCGTGGGTGCGAAGTCAGTGCGGCACCGGATGGCGAAACCGCCATAGCGCTTATCGCTGAACAAACTTTCGATTTGGTTTTGAGCGACATCAAAATGCCCCGCCAAGATGGGTACGAGGTCTTTGCCGCTACCAAGGTAAAGAACCCCAAGACGCCCGTCATTTTGACGACGGGATTCGGCTATGACCCAAACCATGCCATCGTCCGCGCACGACAGAATGGTCTAGCCGCCGTGCTACTAAAACCCTTCAAGGTCGATCAACTGCTGGAGGAAGTCCGTAAGGCACTTCAATCCACATAGCCATTCCTAAACCCTGTCAAGTCAATGGCTTGGACGACCCCTACGGCGCAACCATAACGTAACAACCACGGCAAGCACCCCGCCTTATATTTCTTCAGCCTTGGCGATTTGAATACACACGTTTGCAAGACGAATATAAGCGAACAGCTTTCGCATGCGTCTTAACGATACCGGCGGGAGTTATTGTCGGACTTTGTCGTTCGCAACGATTGGCTCTACTCTGGGAGAGGGTCTAATCGTCGAGTTTGCTGCGTCTCCAACCGCCGAGCGATTTTGACAGGCAGAACGATTGTCTTGCGTCTGTTTGCGCACGTTGCTAAATTTGCGGAACTCGGTTCAGGGCCGTGATTTCATGGAGTAGGAGTCGTATGACAACAACAGAGATTGATGTTAAGCAGATTGGAGCCCAGGTTCAGGAGAAAAGCGAACCGTTTCGCAAACTCCTCGAACAAATGCATCGAGTGATCGTTGGGCAGGATGAGCTTCTTCACCGAATGTTCGTCGGGCTTTTGTCCAATGGACACATGCTTATCGAGGGCGTTCCAGGGCTTGCGAAGACAACCGCCGTATCGTGCCTGGCGCGCGGAATCACAACCCAGTTCCAACGAATCCAATTCACGCCCGATCTACTTCCCGCAGACCTCATCGGCACGTTGATATATAGGCCTAACGACGGCGAGTTCGTTGTGCAAAAAGGGCCGATTTTTTCCAACATCATTCTGGCCGATGAGATCAATCGCGCACCCGCGAAGGTACAGTCTGCACTGCTCGAAGCGATGCAGGAAAGGCAAGTGACGATCGGAAAGGAAACGTTCAAACTGGATGAGCCGTTCCTGGTTCTTGCGACGCAAAACCCCATCGAACAAGAAGGAACCTACCCTCTCCCCGAAGCCCAGGTGGACCGCTTTCTGATGAAGCTCGTCGTCGGCTATCCGACAAAGACTGAGGAGCGGCAAATTTTGGACCGAATGGCATCGACAACCCAGGACTTGCAAATAGACCCGGTGATGTCGCCTGGAGACATTCGCGAAGCCCGTCAGGTCATCGACGACATTTACATCGACGACAAAATCAAGGATTACATCGTAGACCTGACTTTTGCGACGCGAGAACCTGCAAGCTTTGACTTGCCGATCGAAGACTGGATTCAATATGGCGCATCGCCACGTGCGACGTTGGCGCTCACCGTTTGTGCCAAATCAACAGCGTTTCTGGACGGTCGAGGTTATGTCACGCCGCAAGACGTGAAGACGATTGCAATGGACGTATTTCGGCATCGTATCATCATTACCTATGAAGCCGAGGCGGAAGAAAAAACTTCGGAACATGTTGTCCAGGCTATTTTGGACCATGTACCGGTTCCGTAAGGGTAGCTATGCTTTTCATCCGATCGCTGATACGCCATGATTCCCAAAGAGTTACTCAAGAAGGTTCGGCAGATTCAGATACGCACATCGCGCACTGTCAACGATGTGCTGGCTGGGAGATACCATTCGGCGTTTCGCGGTCGAGGCATGGAGTTTGAAGAGGTCGCCCCCTATCAATTCGGGGATGACGTTCGACTCATCGATTGGAACGTCTCTGCCCGCTACGGCGAACCATTCATAAAGAAATTCCGAGAAGAGCGTGAGCTAACCGTCATGCTCGTCGTTGACGCAAGCCCATCGGGTTTGTTCGGAAGTGACCGCCAGTTTAAGCTCGATGTCGCAACGGAAATCTGTGCCGTTCTTGCATTTAGTGCTATTCGCAGCAACGACAAGGTCGGCCTCATTTTGTTTTCCGACCATGTCGAGCACTATGTTCCTGCAAAAAAAGGAACCAAGCATGTGTTGCGCATCATCCGCGAACTTCTTTATCATAACCCCACCGGACAAGGCACGGACATAGCGGAAGCGCTTCGGTTCCTAAATCGGGTAACCACGCGCAAATCCGTTTGCTTTCTCGTAAGCGATTTTCTCGCAAGCGACTATGAACTAGCATTGCGTATCGCAAGTAGAAGGCACGACCTGATTCCGATTGTCGTCACCGACCCGCGCGAGCACGAACTACCAAACGTCGGGCTGATCGAATTGGAAGACCCCGAAACCGGGGAATCCGTTTTGGTCGATACGTCCAGTCGATCACTTCGCAGAAAATATGCGAAGCATGTTGCAAGCGTTTTGGAGCAACGTACGGCCATGTTTCGCAAGATGGATACAGAAACCATAGATGTTCGAACCGACCAGCCCTACGTCGATCCCTTGGTTCGGTTCTTCCGAAAGCGCGAGGTCCGAAGGTAGAAATCGTTTTACTAATTCTCATGTCACGGCTCAATAGACCAATACAAACTGCCCGCAAAGTCGCACTCGATTTTCGAGCGAACGCGATATGTGTCTTACCGCTGGCATGGTTTTTGTGGGCAGGATTCCTTTCAGGCTGTTCATCCGACCAACCGACAACGGCTGATGCCGGGATCGAACGGTCAGCGTCTGAAGGTCCAGTACAGATGACACTGCGTGCAACTCCGAGCGCACCGGAAACGGCAAAGCCTGTGCTCTTGACACTTGAAGTCATCGCCGAAAAAGACGTCGTGGTTACGGTCGAGTCGTATGATGAGGCGCTTCGCAAGAGTGATCACCGTTTTGACTTTCGCGTCATTGACTCCTTTGAGGAAGCTGCCAAGCCTATTGCAGACGGCAAATTGAAGTGGCTTTACCAATACCAAATCGAGTTTGTGCTTGCCGATGAGTACGAACTCCCCTCCGCAAGCGTTTCATTTGTTACCGGTAACACCGATGATGTCGAGAGCGGGACCTCGCCCGCGTCAAGCGAACCGGTTCAGATAGAAACGGATGCGTTGCCAATTGTCGTCACATCGCCGGAAGAGGCGGGGCTGAGCGATGAACAACTGAAGGAAATTCATACGCTCGATCCGGTCGAATTGCCCTCACCTTGGCGCAAGTGGATTTGGCAAGGCCCTCTTTTGTTGCTGGCAGGATTGGCGGCTCTCGGAATTCTGATCTACCTCTTAAGTTTTGCTATGCCGCCATTGCGTCGGCTGTTTCCCTGGCTTCGCAAAAAGCTCTCTCCTTCTCATGACGCACCCTTGCCCCCGCCAACTCCTGCGCATGAATGGGCGAAACGAGAGTTGGCTATTCTGATTTCGGAGGACCTCCTCACCAAAGGGCAAGTGCAGCAGTTCTATTTTCGCATCAGCGACATCGTCCGAGGCTATATCGAACGTCGATACGACGTTTCCGCCCCGGAGATGACAACGGAAGAATTCCTGCAGGAAGCCGCATCGGATGGCCGGTTCGGCGAAGCGATCACTACTGAACTCTCGCGGTTTCTGAGCGAGTGCGACATGGTCAAATTTGCCCGTTTCATGCCAAAGCAGGAAGAAGGCTCTGAGATGGTTCGAACAACCGAAGGCCTCGTGGAAAAAACCCGGCGACGTGAATTCCCGGAAGATGCCTCGGTTTCCGCTCCACACAGCGAATCGGAGGAAATGCGATCATGATGGACTGGCTCGCAGAACGATTCGCCCCCGGGCCCTTTTTCGGTTGGCTCTGTGTCGTGTTCGCCGTACTGATCCCTTTCATTTGGATTCGTGCGAGAAGAAAAGAGACCAAGCGCGCTTTGCGGTTTAGTACGGCTGGATTCGTAAAGCCCTATGCCGGAACCTGGGCATCAAAGATGCAGTTCTCTATCCCCTTGTTGCGAACATTAGCCGTCATCGCACTGATCGCGGCGCTGGCCAGGCCTCAAGCGGGAGGTGAATACCACGCATCCAAAGAGGGAATCGCCATACAAATGGTCCTGGATGTATCAGGTAGTATGGCTGAGGAAGACTTCATAATAGAAGGTCGAAGGGCCAGACGACTCGACGCCGTGAAACTTGTGTTCGAGGATTTCGTCCTCGGTGACAAGGATCTTAGGGGCAGGGAAAACGACCTGATCGGCATGACGACGTTTGCCATGTATGGCGACACGCGCTGCCCCCTGACGCTCGATCACGGCAGCTTGATCGACCTTCTACGGGACACAGAGATTCCGGGCTGGACAAACGGGCGACAGGTAAGGCGAGAGGAAGAATCAGATTACACCGCACTCGGCGACGCCATTGCACTAGGCGCTGACGACTTGCGTCGGGCAGGCGAGTTAGCCGCTGTCGGCGTTCCCGGTGCGGAGCCGGCAAAAAGCCGAATAATGATCCTCTTGACAGACGGCCAGGACAATCCAGCGGAACAGTTTAAGCATACTTCACCGAACCCCGTGGAAGCAGCCAAAGTCGCATCCAAGATGGGGATCAAGATTTACACCATCGGTGCGGTTGGTTCGGCCCCGGTTAATCGAGGGTTTTTCGCAACCCGCCGCGCACAAGTCGATGAGCCAACATTGAAGGAAGTTGCACAGGTTACGGGCGGCAAGTATTTTCGCGCGACGGACACAGATTCACTTATCACCGTTTACGATGAGATTGATCGGCTGGAACGTGTGGTGACCGGCGAACGCTCGTACCAAGATGACGTCGTCGCGTCCCGGATCGCGATGCTTGTCGGGTTCGGGCTTTTGCTGTTCGAAGCGTTTCTGACAAATACTCGATTCAGAAGGTTGCCATGAAACAGGAACAACTCCATCCATATACGCCCTGGATTTGGTGGGTTCTCGTGCTTCCAGGCTTAGCCCTTGTGGTCGGCGTCGCATCGGTAGCGTTGACTAATCTCGGCGACATGCCTTTCGACAATGGCGATCTTTGGTGGGTTGGCGGCGCTATACCTTTAACCAGCTTGGCCTTTTTGTATGCCACCGCACGCCGAAAAAGGGCACTACGTCGATTTGCCAAGGATCAACTGGCAGTTCTGCTGGCAACAAGAACCAGTCCAAGTCGAATGGCTATCCGCGCGGGATTTTTTGTGCTTGCGCTGGTCGCCACCGTCGCGGCGATTCTCGGCCCGCGTTGGGGTACATTCATGGAAAAACAAAAAGTTCGCGGAATTGACGTAGTGGTGGCATTAGACCTATCACGCTCGATGCTCGCAAAAGACCTCATGCCAAACCGACTTGAGCAAGCCAAGCTGCAAATCCAGCACCAATTGGTGGACCGGGCAATATTCAAACGAGCAAATCGCCTCGGCCTTCTGGTCTTCGCAGGAACGACTTCTCTACGCGTACCGCTTACAACAGACCACTTGGCGTTCAAATCGCAGTTGCAGTCCGTGCATTACGGATCGATTACTCGCGGGGGGACGGCCATTGCCTCGGCGATTACCGCTGCAACCGATCTCTTCGATCGCTCGCCGGAAACAGCAACCAAGATTATCCTTCTATTCACGGATGGCGAGGACCACGAAGGCGACCCTGTCGCTGCCGCGCAGTTGGCTCAGGTTGAAAAAGGCATCCGCGTGTTTACGGTAGGCGTGGGAGACCCGGCCAAATCAGCCGGCGCTGAAGTCCCGACGGGGAAATCGGGCGATCGCACACCGCTCCTGCACTCCGGCCAAATCGTTTTCTCAAAACTAGATGTTGATACGTTGCAGAAAATGGCCGAAGCCGGTAGCGGTCGATACGCAAATCTCTCGGAACTTCATTTGCTCGTTAATGAAATGGCGAGCATGTGGAAAGCGAATCTTACCACCGAAGAACGTGAACGGCACATCCCTCGGTATCAGTGGTTTCTCGCAGCGGCGCTTGTCTTGCTCGGGTTGTCGACGATGATACGGGAATCAAACAATGAACCGGCCGAGCGACCGAAGCGGACCTGGCAGATGGAGATGGCCAACTGATGAAATACTACATCACATTAATGCTCACCTGGGGTGCCCTCGTCACAATGGTTTATGCCC
>JAJDEA010000022.1 GCA_029260035.1 Phycisphaerae bacterium | reverse complement strand
CCCTCTCAGCACCTTGCCACTTCCCGGTGTTGCCGGTTATAGGTTCGGTCTCCTCCGAGCATTTCTACTCGGGCCGAGGAGGGCTTCTCCAGTTGCTTTGCATGTCCTTGCTACCGTGCCACCGCTACTTCCCCGCCGGAGTGAGCTCTCGTACCAACCAGAGTTCGATCACCCATGCTGCCTTCGCCTCAACATTGAAGGCTCGGCCTCCGGATCTCATGCCTTTCGAGGTCACCTTGCGTTCACTTGCGTTGCGGCCCGGTAGCTCGCTCACCATTCCAAGAACGGCTTTGTCGATGGGCTTCAACCGTTTCGGTTTCCCTTACGGCCGCCATCCCAGCTACGGGAATCTGGTTCCTTTCCCGGCAGGACTGGCTCCTGCCGAACATGCTTGCCTTATCTGGACGCACAATGTCGTGGCACAAAGCCCGGCAGACAGTCTGGTACCTCAACTTGGGTTTTGTCAGGGTGTTTCAATTTCCAACAACAGCGCAGCTAAATCGTCTAAGTCAATATCATTGTCGCCATCAAAATCATACAGTTCACACGTTGGATCTGTCGACCCGATCTCGGGGCCGGTTACGCATGTAGACCAAACTGCGTAATCCGTCAAGGTGACAGACCTGCTGCAATCCGAGTCGCCCGATCCGAGTTCGTAAGCTCCCATGTCCACGCGATCACAGAAAATACGAGCGTGTCCGAGAGCATCCTCTAACGTCAAAACGTCTGCACCATTGGGGTTACCGGCGTTCACGGCAGGCGAAAACGATTGTAATCTGTAGTCACCGCTGACCCACTCATCGTCGGTTGTGTCACCGGGCGTTCCGCCGTCGAACCAGTAACCCAGCTTGCGGAAATTGGGATCTGCTTGTGAATTGCCTATACCCGATCCGGAAGTCGCTAGTTCTTCCAGAATTGAATAGTCCAAAGACATCGTTCGTCCTGAACCGACATCAATCTGGGCCGATTCTGTGACGCCTGACGAATCTTCGTTGCGCCAAAAAATGCTGCTACTGACGAAGGAATAGAGATCGCTGTCGTAGTAACCGCCGCCACGATCTCCGGCATGGTTCTGAGCGAAGGTGACATTGGCGGCAGAAAGAAACGGTCCGGAGCTGAACAAACCGCCACCATGAATACCAGCTGTGTTGCCTGTGATCTGTGTATTACTCATCCGGAGACCGCCATTTGCTGTACTGTAGACCCCGCCACCGTAGGATGATGCCATGTTTCCGTCAATGACACATCTTTCAAATGATAACGTACCCCTATAAGCGTAAACTGCACCGCCAGCACGGTTTGAACGATTTCCTCGTAGCGTTGTTCCGTAGAAGGCCAGCGTACAATTCTGTGCAAGAACGCCCCCCCCATCCCAGGTTGAATTGTTATTGTGAATCTGGCAATTCTTAAAACTCAATACACTTTCCTCGGCATCAACCGCACCCCCTGTATTCCCGGAAAACGTGCAACTGTCGAATGTAGCGTTGCTGAAATCCTGTACAAACACTGGAGTCCAGCTGTGATCTAAGAACATGCAGTTTTCAAAGGAGGCTTGGCTGGAATCAACTATAAATGCGGCGATTTCGTCCTTCTGCTTGAACTGGCAATTCGCAAACCGAGGACTTGAACTTCGGCTGACAACACCAATGGCAAGGTTGTCGGCAAAAACACAACTTTCAAAAGTAGGAGAGCCACCATGTATTTCTATTGCGACATGTGCTGAAGGAGATGAGAACCCAGTGATCTGACAGTTACGGATGGTGGGGCTGGCGTCTGTAAATCGAATGGCACTACTCGCATTGCTTACCATACCGCTTGTAATAGTGAACCCGTCAAGAACGGCCGTATTGCCGATTCGTTCTGCCGAGATGATATATTGCAGAGACGTTCCATTTATAATCCGTTCGTCGCTAAGCACAGATGGGTAAAGCTCAAAGTGTCGACGATTCGGGTCCGGCGCCTCGCAGCCTGCAAATCCTCCGAGGATAGTAACTCCGTTTTTCAACGAAAATGTGGCTGCTGAATTTGTCGATGGATCCATAGATTCAGGAGCATAAGTGCCATCAGCTACGAATATCGTGTCTCCCGTTTGAGCCACTTGCAGCGCCATCGAGAGCGATGGATAGGCACTACACCAGGTTCGACCGTCAAGAAAAATCGGCGCATTCGCGTTGACATCTACGAATATACGTTTGCATTCGTCCGGGATACCATCACCGTTTTCGTCTTCACTCATCTCTGAATTAATGTCGCAATCATCAGGAACGCCGTTGGCATTGCAATCCGGCTCGCAATCGTCCTCGATGCCATTACCATTACAGTCCATCGTGGAGACGGCAAGTTGATACTCATAGGCTCCCATGTCAAGAATCTGACAATATCCTTCGCCTTGGTCTGGAACCGATGGCGCATTGACGAATCGATCGTTACCGTCAATGTCAATGGCTAAGTCCGAAACAAGAGCTGTTTGCGATGCTGCGTCAATCGCTGGAGAAACCGATTGCAATTGATAGTCTCCGGCGAACCAAACGTCATCCGTTACATCGGCGGGGGATCCTGAATCGTCCCAATAACCGGACGAGACAAATCCAGGATCATCGTCGAGATTACCCGTTCCGCCGAGCGAACCGGTCAGCCCTTCAATGATTGAATACTCGACAATGGGAGGGACGGCATTGGGCCTGGACGAGCGATGAATCTGCGAAGATTCCGTCCGGCCTGTTTCGTCTATGTTTCCGAAAAGGATGGAATTTCGGACATCGAGTTGGCCACAATGGATCAGGATCCCGCCTCCCGCAACGCCAACGTTTTCCGCAATTGTGCAGTTAGAAATTTCTGCGCTGGCGCACATCGATAACCCGCCGCCATCCACTCCACGGTTTCCCGCGACTAGACAATTCGTCAGTCGAGCCTGTGGGCTGACTAACGAAATCGCCGCTCCCGATTGCGTTGTTGTGTTTCCAATGATGTATGTATTTGTGACATCCAGCATACTCCCATTAGCACTTATCGCTCCGCCGTCACTCTGCGCGCTATTATTTGTGAACGTACAACCGATAACCGTCGTAGTGCTTCTATAACCAACATCTTTAATTGCCCCCCCTCTAATGGCCGAATTACCTATGAATAGGCTATTGGATACATCCAAGGCACCGTTCGATGAAATTGCTCCTCCTTCGGAAGTAGCGGTGTTATGCTCAAAGTGACATCCCGTAATGGTCATTTGGCCGCGGTACCCTCCTCCGCCGAGGTTTATCGCACCCCCATCGTTTGCGGAATTCCGCTTAAAAGTGGAGCCGATGACCGTAAGGCTTCCTGATTCGCTGTAGATTGCCCCCCCATCGTTGCACGAGTTGTCAACGAAGAGACAGTCTTCAATCAACGGTGAGCCGCCATCGTGGAATACAGCGGCCCCTCTCCCAAAGTGAACTCCATTCAATGTGAATGTGCAGTTACGAATAGTTGGACTTCCGGGAGCAAACGATATGGCGCTCCTTCGAGCGCTACTGAGTGTGAAACCTTCTATAATTGTCGACCTATTCACATCTCTTGCGCCTATCAGTACATAACTGTTGTCAGATCGATTCGATCCATCAGGCAAATCATCGCCGTTCCGATCACCGGACAGGATAGTCTCGTAGATCGTAAAGTCTCGCGCATTTGGGTCAACACCTTGGCAACCAGCGTAACCTCCGTAGAGTGCAACACCAAGGGGCAGTTGAAATAACGTCACTTGGCTTCCAAACGGGCCGGACGGCTTGTATGTTCCCTTCGCAACATAGATGGCATCGCTGCGCTCAGCAATTGCCAGCGCATCCTGGAGGTCTGTAAAGGCATCGCACCATGATGTCCCGTCATTATCCCCATCTGCGGCCTGATCTACAAAAATCGCTTGGCATTCATCCGGTATACCGTTGAAATTGATGTCGCTGCTACGACCGGCTGTGAGATCGCAATCATCGGGATAGCCGTTGCTGTTGCAGTCCGTTTCCCGCACCGCACTTATCACAACGTCATCAATAAGCCAGCCGGATGACGTTCTATCGTTTCGAAACCGAAAAGCGAATGCCCCGTGAAGCGCTTCCGGCGGAAGAAGCACATCGGCCAAGCGATATTTGGTCGGAATGGATTGGCTGTTCGTATGTGTTGCAAGCGGAATCCAGACGCCGGAAGCATCGATGTATTCGAGAACCAAATTGCCATAGGCCCCCACCGCAGCCTGCAGACTGTAAGTCAGTCGTACGGCAGATTCCTCCGCAAGGTCTAACGGGAGAGATTCCGCAAACTCAGCAACCGTATTGTTCTTCAAACTAAGCGAAAAGGGGGCGCTGGGTTTGTTAATTCCCTTGTTTTCGACAACACCGGTTGATGCCGGGCTCCACTTGGCCGGATGCAATACCAATGAGGGGAAACGGTCGGAAAAGAGTGTCGCGGGTCGAACACATGCGTCGAGCATTCCATTTTGATTGCAATCCTGGCCTAGTCCCTCGGCAAGTTCGCAAACATCCAGAAGGTCATTCGCATTGCAGTCCCGACCTGCCAATTCGCAGTCATCAGGAATGCCGTTACCATCACAATCCGTTGTTGTGGCGTCCGGTTGCCACTCGTAGGCCCCGAAATCAACGGCCTCGCAATCTTGTTCGGTTGACACCACGTTACGGGAACCTGGGTCATTCACGGCTCGCGAATGGCCATCAAGATCCGTAGCGAACGTTTTCGTGATGAATTTGTCACCCGCATCAATACAAGGCGAGCCCGCACTAAGGTGTAGATTGTCATCGCCTGTACCCGGCACTCCATCAAAGCCAATCGCCCGAACAAATAACGGGTCGACTTCTATGTTGCCGACCCCCGGAATGGTATCACCAAGCCCTTCCACGCAAGAAAAATTGGCTACTACGGTGCCTCCCACATTGCGCAATTGGGCATTGCCACTTCCGATTCCCGCTGCATCTGAGTTTTTCCAAAAAATTGAATTGGCGGCGATCGTTGTGCTATTGAAGCCATTGTAAACGCCACCACCTTTTTGTGCCGAATTGTAGGCGACAGTGCTATGGACGAATTCTACATCGGCCTCGAATGCATGTACCGCACCGCCAAACCCGGCAGGGATAGTCTTATTGCCAACCATTAGACAGTTGAAAAACTCAACGTTACTCTTAGATACTACGGCCCCGGCTCCGCTTCCCGCGCGGTTTTGCGTGAACCGACATCGCTGAAATTGAGCATTGCTATCGAAATGACTTGACGTCG
>JAJDEA010000210.1 GCA_029260035.1 Phycisphaerae bacterium | reverse complement strand
CCGACCACGGCGACAATGTACGCGATATCCGACGCGAAGCCTTGAAGGCGTTTGGCTACTCGATTCACTTCGCGTTCTTCGAGGTCAAGCGTGACTGGAAGGTCTCGGTGCGGCTCGACAAAGAGACGTATCGCAAGGTCCGTGAGCATCTATTGACGATTGCGGTTTGGAATTCGTATCGGGACAAGAGTCGATTGGAACGAGAGTTCTCCCGACTGCCGTATCAACCCTACGAACCGGTTTACAAACAGCTCATCGGCATTGTTCGAAGTGTCAATCGAACACGCCGTCGGCGAGGATTCGATGCCATTAATTTATTGTGCGTGAGAAACAAGAAACGACTTGCCAAGGTGTTCGTTGAAGAGACTCCGCCGAACGTCGCCGCGTAGTTTCACAGTATTCAGATTGGGAATTGATTCAGCATCTTTGAGTGAGCTGCTTTTGTTGGAAAGGGAGTCCGACTGCCAGTTTTTTGAAGCTTCCATTTCTTGCATGTTGAACACGACCAATCGTGTCACGAAGGGTGAAAGACTTCCTTTGATTGATTGTTTTCATCAAAGGAGTTTTAGCATGGTTTTTGCAGAGGTCTTCGACTCGTTTATTAATCAGAGTCCGGTCAGTGTGATGTTTCGGGGCACCCTGGAGAAAGTTTTCGCATCAGATCGTTTGGATAAACTATTCGCAGAATCCGTGGAAAAGCAACGTGTTGGTGATTTGGCCTTCTCGACGTGTGCCGATTTGCTCAGCTTGGTCGTGACGCAGATTCAGCCATCGGTCCATGCCGCCTATCGTGCCAAGCAGGATGGCATCGGTGTCGCGGTCAAATCGGTGTACAATAAGTTGGCCGGTATTGAATTGGCAGTCTCCGAGAACTTGGTACGCGAAACGGCTGCGGATCTGAACGAGGTCATCGTCGAAATGCGTGCCACACGACCCGGGCCGCTACCGGGTTATGACGTGCGGATCGTGGATGGCAACCATTTGTCAGGTACTCAGCATCGCTTGAAGGAATTGCGATCGCTGGCGGACGCGCCACTTCCAGGTCACACGGTGGCCGTCCTCAATCCTCACGTGGAATTGATCGAAGACCTGATCGCTTGCCAAGACGGTCACGCCAATCAAAAGCCTTTGTACGTTCAGCTACTGCACAAAGTCCAACCGGGACAATGTTGGATTGCCGACCGTGACTACAGTACCCAAGCGTTCCTGTTTGGAATCAGACGGCGGAAAGCTTACTTTATCATTCGCCAACACGGCGTTTTGAAAGGGCGGCTGCTGGGGCGTCGTCGGCGCCTGGGACGTACCAACAGCGGAGTTGTCTACGAACAATCGTTGCAACTCACCGACGCGGCTGGCGATCAGATCACGATTCGTCGCATTTCGGTCCAGCTCGACAAGCCAACACGCGGCGGAGAAACGGAAATCCAATTGCTCAGTAATTTGCCGCAGAAAGTTAATTTGCCGCAGAAAGTTGCCGCAGGGAAAATCGCGGAATCTTATCGTAACCGCTGGGATATCGAAACCGCTTTCGCAAAACTAACGACCGTGCTGCGCTGTGAACTGAACACCTTGGGATACCCGGACGCAGCGTTGTTCGGTTTCTGCATTGCGGTGGTGATGTACAACGCTGTAAGTGCCGTCATTGCGGCATTGCGATTGACACATCCAGAAGTTGAGTTGGCGGCCAGCCAAGAGACGAGTCCCGGAAAACGGAAGAAGTTTTCGTTTTACTATCTGGCGAACGAAATTGCCGGGGTCTGGAGTGGGATGATGGTCGCCATTCCGGATATCTATTGGACGCAAACGTTCGCCTCTCTGACAACCAAACAATTGGCCAATTGGCGAAAAAGCTTCTCTGGTTAGGACGCCGCGTGAAGTGTAACCGATTTCTAACCAACCCCTACGGCCCGCAACAGCGGAGGACAAAAAGAAAAATGACAACTCGCGGCGGCCATGTCTCGACTCACAGAATACTCGCACAACGAAAACTGGAAACTGAGAAAATGTAGCTGCAATGCAAGCTTCAAAAGACTGGGGAATGGGGGCCTTACGCGCACTCAAGATCAAAAACCAAGATCAACAAAAATCACCCCACCAAAAAAGAAAATCAATCTACGGATGAATCTTTCGGGCTAGGTGTTTCGTTTATGCCAAGCTGAAAGGTTTTTTGTCATGGCTCGTCTCCCCCGACCCTGGTTTTGGAAAGCGCGTGGATTTTGGTGCGTCACCGTCAATGGCACGCGGCATAAACTGGGAGTCGAATGGCAGATAAATATCAACGACGCTCGCCCGAAACTAAAGTCCGTCTACCCTAAAATCAAAACGTAACAATGCACTAGCCCGATAATCCCATCCGCGGGAGTCCACTAGTTCTGGGCTATCGCAGTATAAAACTCCTGTTCATTGTCGTTCCAAGAGTTCGACCTCCGTGAAATAGGCTCCACCAGCCTTGCCGTTCTTGTCGTAGAGATACGTCACTAGTTCCGTCGGACCTGCCGGCAAATCAATTTCAAAGACAACGCCCTTGCTGTCCGCTTCCACTGGCTGTTCCACGGAGTGACCGGCGATCTCGATCTTCGCGCGCTCGGCAACGACGGGTTTGTCTGCTTCTTTGGGAAACTGGCGAAGCGTGATACGGTAACGGCTGGCTTTCTTCACCTGCACCATCCACGGCCCGGTGACCTTGGGCAGTCGTCGGATCGAACCGAAATTCCAGGGCGGATTTCCAGTTGGCATGTACCAATCCTGCGAGCACAGGACGGTGGGATTTTCTGCAGGATTGCCGACGTCGATCCGAACTGGGATCAGTCGTGGTGACACGGTTTCCCAGAACGGCTGATAATGAGCACGTAACCGGGTCACGACTTCGGGATGTTTCTCGGCGACATTGTGCCGTTGAGCGGGATCGGCCTGAATGTCATACAAGCTTTGCCCGCCGGAATTGACCAGCCGCCAGCGCTCGGTCAACACGACGGTGTACTCGAAAGGTTTAGACGGTAGCGTCCTCGCTCCCGCGCCGCCGTGATACTGAATGACGTGATGATCTCGTGCCCACGGCCCATCGGACTCATCAAGCAACGGCTTCAGCGAGACGCCGTCCGGCTTGTAATCATCCGGCACGGGATGTCGCACAGATCCGCCAGCGTCGGCAGGACATCGATGTGGGCCGCCAGCGCCCGGATATCCTTGCCGCCGTTCAAGTCGCCCTTCGGCCAGTGGATGAAGAACGGGACGCGATGTCCGCCGTCGTAGACCGACGACTTCTTGCCACGCATCCCCGCGTTGAACCCCACCAGCGGTTCTGAATCTAAACCCCTGAATTTTCCACCGCCCGCAGTTCCATTGTCGGTCATGAAGATCAGGATCGTGTTCTCGGCCAGCCCAAGCTTCGTCAGGTGTTCCCGCAGCATCCCCATATTGTGATCGATGTTGGCGATCATCCCATAGAAGTTGGGATTTGGGACGTCGCGATTGCCTGCATACGGCTTCGTCCATTCCGGCGGCACAAGGTAGGGGCCGTGCGGTGCGTTGGTCGGAAGGTAGAGAAAGAACGGTTTGTCCTTGTTCTCTTCGATGAATCGCATACCCTCTCGAAACCAGACGTCTGTGCAGTAGCCCTCGAACTTTTCGAACTTTCCGTTCCGTTCGTAGGTGTCATCGAAGTAGTCGTTGCCCCAGTAGTCCGAAGCCTGCCCGACGCCACCGCAACGATGCCAGACAACATCCTGAAATCCCCGGTCCTGCGGTCGATGCGGAGCGTTGTCGCCGAGGTGCCACTTGCCAACCATCCCGGTGGCGTACCCGTTGTCACCAAAGAGATTCGCGATGGTCTTTTCATCACGGTGCATCATCGTACGTCCCGAACTGGTTCGGTAAGCCCCCGTGAATCCCGGGTGGTTGCCCGTCATGAGCGCCGCACGCGTCGGTGTGCAGAACGGGCTCACATGGAAATCAGTGAAGCGAATTGATTCGCGATACAGCTCATCGAGATTGGGCGTCTTGAGAATCGGATTCCCATGACAACCAAGGTCGCCATAACCCTGATCGTCCGTCATGACGATGATGACGTTGGGCTTGCCACTGGCGGTTGCGAATTGCGTCCGCAAACAGACAAATGCCAGAAAGAGCTAGAGCGGTTCCAATTTAGGTGTGGCGGTA
>JAJDEA010000209.1 GCA_029260035.1 Phycisphaerae bacterium | reverse complement strand
ATCAACTTTTGCAACGACTCGCTTCGTTTTGGTAAGGCTGAAGAGGCTGCGCCTCGTCGCGATATCTTGCCACTTGCAAAGATTGTTGAAGAGGTCGGCAACGGACTTGGACTGCCCAAGCCTGGTAACGTCGATTGGATTGTTGATATGGACGACAGCTTGCAGATCGATGCCGACCGCGAGCATCTGTTCCGCGTGCTCAACAACATATGTCGCAACTCCGCTCAAGTTTTAGAAGGGCGTGATGAGCCTGGCGAGATCCTTGTTAAGGGATGGCGCACGGATCAGCGGACCTTTATCGAGGTGCGTGACAATGGGCCTGGGGTTCCAGCTCGGGCGCGCGAGCACTTGTTTGAGGCCTTTCAGGGTTCGGTTCGCCAGGGTGGTACAGGTCTAGGCTTGGTGATTGCATACGAGCTTCTGCTAGCCCACGGCGGTTCTGTGGAACTTCTGGATACGAGCGAGGGTGCGGCATTTTTGATCACCGTCCCGGATCGTGCCGCAATATGACTGATGCTGTT
This sequence comes from Phycisphaerae bacterium, assembly GCA_029260035.1. Taxonomy (GTDB): domain Bacteria; phylum Planctomycetota; class Phycisphaerae; order UBA1845; family UBA1845; genus OFTM303. The sequence goes on along the minus strand of JAJDEA010000209.1, from coordinate 5,228 downwards.
GACCAACCATACGCCGTTATTGCTGACTTTCTGACTGCTCGACGGGGCAGCAACGCGCATTGATCACCAGTGCAACTAGTCTCAGAAGATTTGTTTCGCGATAACATTGCCAAGACAGTGTTCAAGGCCTCTTGCGCTCTTGCGCGGCACCTATTAGGAGTAGCGGCTCTTGGTGGCGTCATCGCCGTCAACGAGGTCTCAACGTCTCTGAGAGCAATGGCCCAAAGCCTGCGCTGAATTAGAAACTGGTTTGCAGACTTCAGGGCGCCCGTAGCTCAGCTGGATAGAGCACCAGACTACGAATCTGGGGGTCAGAGGTTCGAATCCTTTCGGGCGCGCCATTAATTCCCTCGATAATTCAAAACGTTGACATGAGAACAAATGTTCTCATTGAAGGTCATTCTGAGTCTCGATTCCGATGTTCATTCAGTGCCAGAAACTCTAATAGAAATCGGAACATGATTTTGGGGCTGGACAATTACACAATATCGAGGGCGCTTTCCCATCCCGTCATTGTGACTGACGCAGCAGGAGCACAGGTGCCTTTGCCGCCTGTATGATCGTGGCCGCTTCAGAGTTTTCGTTGAATTGTCTCGATCTGGGCCAGATAACAAATGACGGTGCCAATTTGCTGACGGCAAATGCAACGTCTGCCAGATCATGATCACTTAATTTGTGCACTGATACGTCGGTTCCAAAAGCTTGTCTTATCGCAGCCAGGACTTCGCCGAACGCAGCCGGTTGAGATGCCGTCGTGATCACGGAAAGCCCCGCATTCATTACCGCAGAGATGCGACCGGTTAGTCGAAGAGCTTCTTCGTCTGGTACTGTGTCTGTGAAGAGCAGGACAATCGGTCGATGGCCTGATGCAACGTGCGGTTTTTCCGGCAAAATCACGGCGCCGAGAGCCTCCCGCGTGGCCGCCAATGCCGTTGCAACGGCTGTGCTCCAGCGGTCTGGCATGTTCGACGGATTGAGGATCACGATGTCCGTTGTTGCGACCACCTTAGAAATCTCAGAGCAATACTCGCCTTGGCTTTCGTGGAATGAAAAGGTGACGCTTGATTGCTCTGCACGGGCCCGCAGGACTCGTTGCCAATTAGAGGCAGCATTAGAGATCTCTTGCTGCATTTGCGAGCGTTCGATCGGCAGTATCGTTCTGTCGCTTGGCCGAAATATCGTGGTGAACGGCAGTTCGGCGAAATTTAGAAGATTGCTATCCTCAACGAAGTGTCCGGAGACTTCTGTTTTCAACGCTTGTGCAAGTGCCAGTGCCGCCTCAATGGCATGTGCTTCGTCGGTGTTCGCGCCTAAGCCAACCAGGACACGACGGGGAATGGGCACTGACGGACCGTTTATCGAACCTTGTTTAGGTTGTTGCATGATTACTCCGCGCCTCAGGTTCACCATCGTCTTTATTGTTTTTGGCGAAGGCACGTCTGGCCTCTGCAAAGGCTCGCAGTTTTTGATCAACCAGATTGTTGATGGTATCAGGTTCGTATCGCCCGGTAGGTCCGCGCTGGCCTGCGGCCTTGTCGGTGAGAATTTCGATGCCTTCGTCAATCGTTTTGACCGGATAGATATGGAAGTTTCCCATCTTAGCAGCTTCCACAACATCCTTGCGCAACATCAGATTCTTCACGTTCGCGGTAGGAATGAGCACTCCTTGCTCGCCGGTGAGACCGCGTGACTGGCAGATGTCGAAAAAGCCTTCGGTCTTCTCGTTGACACCGCCAATGGCCTGAACGTGGCCGAGCTGATTGACTGAGCCGGTTACGGCAAGCGACTGCTTGATCGGTATTTCAGAAAGCGCGGAGAGCAACGCGTAGAGTTCGGCGGATGAGGCGCTGTCACCATCAACACCACCATACGATTGCTCGAAAACCAAACTCGCCCACAGCGAAACCGGTAAGTCGAGTGCAAAATTAGCGTGCAAATAGCTCGCGAGGATCATCACGCCTTTTGAATGAAGCGGTCCGCCTAATTCGACTTCGCGCTCAATATCGATGACTTTGCCGGAGCCCATCCGAACACGCGCTGTAATGCGAGAGGGTCGTCCGAATATAAAGCCGCCGTGGCCTGTCACTGCTAGTCCATTCACTTGCCCGACGGTTGTGCCATCTGTTGAGATCAAAAGCGTGTCACGTTCAATGGCCTCAAAGACGCGTTTGCGCACTTGGTCGTGCCTTCGTATACGTTCGCGAATGGCGCGATCGACATCATTGTGTCCAATCGCTGTGTGACCCGCGTCTTCTGCCCAGAAGTCGGCCTCTTGCAGGAGATCTTTCAATTGGCCGACCTGCAAGGATAGACGTTCAGCATCGTCTGCCAGCCGAGCGGCTTCTTCGACCATCGCGGCTGCTCCGGAGGCGTCAAGTGGAAGTAGTTTCTCACTCTTGATAATTGAAGCAAAGAGCCGTGTTGTGTGTTGTTCGTTTTGTATTGACCGTTCCCATCTGTCTTCGAAGTCTGCCTCGACTTTGAACAGCTCGCTGAAATCTGGATCGAGTTGGAAAAGTAGATCATAGAGGTGCCGTTCGCCGATCAACACAACTTTGACATCAAGCGGAATGGGTTCAGGATCAAGCGTCACAGTTGTTCCAAGGCCGAATTGGTCGGCTGCGGATTCAATACGGATAGCAGAACCGCGAAGCGCGCGCTTCAAAGCGTCCCAGGCGAATGGCTCCGAAAGAACTTTGCGTGCATCAAGTACGATGTAGCCACCGTTGGCCTGGTGAAGCGCGCCTGGTTTAATCAACGAAAAGTTGGTGACGAGCGCTCCCATTTGGGACAGGTGTTCGATGCGACCCAACAAATTCCCAAGAGTTGGATGTTCCTCGAAGATGACCGGTGCGGATGACCTGGTTCCATTCGCGACGATTATGTTGACGCTGTAGCGTTGGAATTCTGTCTGGCTCAAGTCTGTTTCGCTGACATCGAGAAAAGCAGAAGCTTTTTCTTCGCCTTCGTTCTGCAGGAATAGACCGACGTTCTCGATGAGATCCCGTTCGACGTCTGCAAAGTGATCAAGCACAGGCTGGATGCCTTCAAATTGAGATGCAACAGTCGCGACGGACGCTCCAACCGCCGAGGATGCCAGCTCTGCATTTAACGCGCGAGTGCGGTCGCGCCGGTTTTTTCAATTGTTGGAATATCGCGGAAAACAATCTCTAATTCCTTCTGCAGTTCTACAATGGTGGCCTCGATCCGCTCCTGTTCTGACTTATCAAGTTTTTTGAAATCCTCTGGTTTGATGACGCTGCCATCCTTCACAGGTGCGAGACCAAATCCCATTGGTGAGCGAACGATGGCGATATTGAGCGTCTCAGCTTTCTTACGGAGCTTCTCGAAGTCCTCGTCGTGATGTTTGCGGCCCTCCTCGTTGATGGCTCGCGCTCGGTTTCGATAGTCGTCCGTTTCAAACAGGCTCGGTATTGCGGTTTGAAGATCATCTATGAGAGACGCCATTGCCTTTTGCAGGCGCTTGGCGGTGCCGGGCGGCAGGCGCAACGCTCTGGGGACGCGACCCATTGTAAAATTGTTGACGTAGACCCATTCGTCAGGCTGTTTTTGTGATTTTGCTTGTTCCTCAAGGAATTGGCCTACAGCCCAATGTCGCCCAAAGCCCTTCCCGCCAATGACAAAAAGATTGTAGCCATTGCGTTGGATCGCCGTGCCGAATTGGAGGGCGCCGAGAGCCCGATCCTGTCCAATAAGGATCTTCGTCGGCTCGATCTCAGCAGTTGTCTTGAAGCCAAGGCGTGCTGGGTCACATGTCTTGCGAAGGTTTTCAAATCCAAGCGACTGAAAATTGGTCACGATGCCCTCGCTGTGTTCTTCAACCATTTTGCTTTGAGCCAGCGAAGCAATTTCCAGTCTTTGCAACCTTGATCGAGGTCAACACGTGCGTGTGTGGATACCATCTTCGTCAATGGTGATGATTGCGTCTGGAACAATGCTCAGAATCGAATGGAGCTGCGTTTCTGCGCTTTTGTTTTCGGTAGGCGTGTGGGAACTCGCTCTGCGTTCTACAGATTCCGATACCGGTCTTTAGATAACCGCTGTCATTGCCAGTTTGAGGTGGTGCGCGCACACTCATACGACTTTGCCTCTAGCAAATATTTATTTGTTTCGGCAAGGCTCCTTCAATCATTGCGCGCAGGATAACATCTTGAGTTTATTTCTCAAGTATCCGGCCTCGAAAAATTCTCTTGGTGGTGGTTAGAACAAGGGGATCAGACGCCGAACGGATACGTGTCAGGCAGCCCCTTGAGCTCTTCCGTTAGCAGTGGTGCGATCGCTTTCGTCTGGTCGATCCAGATGTATTCATCGAACTGGCGTGGAAGCACCGCTTCGAAGTAGTGGCTGGCAACTTCGGTTTCTGGCCGGTAGATGACGCCGATCGCACGTTCGAGACGAGGACGCGCAAGCTCCGAAGTGACATCAAGATCGTCTCCGGCTCGCAACGATAGAATTAAGCCGGGCACGTTGGTGAGATGGAAGAGGTGCTCATAGCTTTGCGGGTGAGAAGTTTGCACGGTCTTTGTCTCCATTGGGCCATCCCAATTGGAAGCGGCTGCCACGGTGCCGTGATCTGTTCCGAAGCCGATGTGGTAAGTTTCGCCAGGAAAGCCCTTGCGGCAAAGCTCGCCAATGTTGAATTCGCCGCGCGCTGACATCTCCGTGGCCGATGCGTCGCCAATATGCGAGTTATGTGCCCAGATAACCGCCTTTGCGTCTTCGCCACGAAATTTCATGACATTCTGCAATGTCTGGAACATGTGTGCGTCGCGAAGGTTCCAAGAGGCGCGCGAGCCATAGTACATAACGCGGTAATACCGCTCGGCATTTGCGATCAAATGAGCGTTCTGTATCGCATCAAGAAAACGCTCGCCATCGTGTTGAGTGTAGTCTTGTTGTTTTGTGTATAGATCGACAAGCATCTTTGTGACGTCGGTCTCACAATTTTTATACGCGCCGGTGAGTGCCGCATGCCCATAAGCAGCCGGATCAGCTTCCCATGGACTAAGGCAACCGTAACGTTGCTTAGCAATTGCTGCGAGATCGGGATTAACATCCTGCAAGTAGTCCGTAATGGTCCGTACAGACGTGTAGAGGCTGTAGAGATCGAGGCCATAAAAACCGCAACGTGCCTCATAAGGATTTGACTGATTGTATTCATGCAGCCAGTCGACAAATGTGCGAACCTCTTCGTTGCGCCACATCCA
>JAJDEA010000208.1 GCA_029260035.1 Phycisphaerae bacterium | reverse complement strand
CCAAATCCGTGGCGACTTTCTCGCCAAACCCGAGCGACTTGAGTTCTGTCCCGGTCAGCAACAGCCGTTGAAACCGATTCACGTCTCGGTCGCGCAACGCCGTCACGACTTCGAAGGAAACTTCTTCGGCCGAAATTATTTTCCACTCGTCGATCCGGCCATCTTCGTCTTGGTCCAGTCCCCATCGTGTGCCGGCGGTCCCCAGCCAGCGATATTGGTCGGCCTTGCCGTTGAAATTCGCGTCGACGTCGCGGTAAACTTCGATTCCGTCTTTGTAGTAACACCAGCGATCGACTTTGTTGTCGCGATTCGTGTCGAGAAACTGACGCAGATATTGGCCACCGCCGTCTCGCACGACCCAGCCGCTGACACTCTCGCCGGCTTCCGCGGCGACGGTACATGATTTCGCTTCCTTTTCCGACGGGCGGTCGAAGTCAACGTCTTTTTGAATGGGCCGCAAACCGAGTGCCTGCACGGCCGTGGGGGCTGCCCCAGTTGCTTGGTTGACAGATGTCACCAAACCCGACACGAGCAAAAAACAGCCACAGATTTCGAGTCGTCTTCTGAACAAATTGAACATCGAGCTAAGTCCCCGTGTCTCCGATGGAAGCGATCTGTTGAAATGTCAAACGCAGATGTATTTTTCGGCTTGGGGTGCCGATAGGCATGATTAAAATGGGATGATTTTTCTGGTTGCGCGGTTTTGGTATCCCCCCGTTTGACAAGAAGGCCGCTCAACCTAGAATACGAAGTCTAGTTTGAGAAGAGCAGCTTCGGGCGTATAGCTCAGTTGGTTAGAGCGCGTCGCTGATAACGACGAGGTCCATGGTTCGAATCCATGTACGCCCACATTTCATAAAGCCCGCCGAAACTTACGCTTAAGTTACCTGCCGATGGTCGGCAGTGCGGCCCGATTTTCCAAGCCAAAACGGTACATACCGTTTTGCAGTGAATGGAGGGTTGCACTATGCCGCGTCTTACACGTTCTGTTCCCAAATATCGCAAGCACCGTGCTAGCGGACAGGCGGTTGTCACTTTAGATGGGAAAGACCATTACCTCGGGCCGCATGGAACGAAAACAAGCCGCTTGGAATACGATCGACTCGTTGGGGAGTGGCAGCTAAACGGTCGAACTCTAAAGGCTGATTCCACCAAACCTGATATCACCGTCGTTGAATTGCTTGCCGCGTACATCAAGTTTGCTCGGACGTATTACGTCAAAAGCGGCAAGCCAACGCGGCAATATGGTCTCATTGTCGAAACGGCAAGACCAATAAAAGAGTTGTACGGGCGTGAATTGGCTTCGAACTTTGGCCCGCTAGCGTTGCAGGCGATCCAGCAGAGGATGATTGAAGCCGGACTGTCTCGGCGTTCCATCAATGACCATACCGCGCGAATCAAGAGGCTGTTCAAGTGGGGAGTCGCCCAGGAGTTGATTCCCGCGACATCGTTGCACGCGCTCCAGGCAGTACCAGGACTAAGGAAGGGCCGATCAAATGCTCGCGAGAATTCACCAGTGCAACCCATTGAAGATAGGGCAGTCCAGGCCACTTTGCCGCATTTACAGATTGTCGTGGCCGATATGGTGCGATTCCAACGGCTTACAGGATGCCGCCCCCAAGACGTGTGCAATCTTCGCCCTTGCAATGTAGATATGTCAAGCGACGTTTGGCTTTATCGACCGCCTACGCATAAGACAGAGCACCATGGGCGGGAGCGAATCATCGCCATTGGTCCTAAGGGACAAGGAATCTTGCGGAAGTACCTTCTACGCGAGAAAGAGGTTTGCTGCTTTTCACCGCTTGAGAGCGAGAAACAACGGCGCGAAGTCCAGCACGAGCAACGCAAAACTCCACTGTCTTGCGGAAACCGTCCTGGGACGAATCAAAGGAAAAACCCAAAGCGTAGTGCGAGCGACAAATACACGACAAACAGTTACCGTCGAGCGATTCACCGTGCTTGCGACAAGGCGGGCATCGCTCGCTGGTCGCCAAATCGATTGCGCCATTCAGCCGGGACAGAGATCCGGAAGCGATACGGGCTGGAAGCCGCACAAGTCATTCTCGGCCATGCAACGGCGGACGTGACGCAGGTCTACGCCGAACGGGACTTGGCGCGAGCGGTCGAGATTATGAGAGAGGTTGGTTAAAATTCCGAGACTGGGGCTACTCAGGTGTGCCAGCAAAATGAAAGGGATGGTCAATGTCGGCTGAAGATCGCAAATCGGAAACACCTGTGGATCGTTTCCAAAGACGCGCGGACGAGTTTGGCGGACACGTGCGGAACTATCTATACCTAATCAACGCTGGTGGCATAGCTGCATCGATCGCGCTTGCCTCGGCGCTTATTTCTCAGAATGCAAGTGCCACGTGGCTCCTATTTCCCATATTACTTTTCTTCCTGTCAGTCGTCGTTACTGGCTGCAACCTTTTCTGGGGCAAGCGCAAGTCGTTACGTCTTCAGGACAAAGCGAAGTTCGACGCAAAAATACTGAAAGAGGCGGAACTGAAATACCAAAGATGGTATTACAGGCACGAAACGTGGGATCGGGTAGCATTTTCCTTATTCATAGTTGGCAGCGTTTGTTTCTTCATCCTGTATTTCTACAACTCCTGCTGGCGTGATCAATCAACAAAATCGAGTCACGAACATGCGATTGAAAAATCGCTCGAACGAATATCTGTATCGCTGGAGCGACAAGAAGAAAATTCGCGTACCGATCAGCTAGAATCCCACTTTGACCATTTGAGAGAAAAGGTTTCTGACTTGGAGGTATCACGAGCGACAATCGATTCGCAATTGGACGGCTTAACAGAAAAGCTATCAGACTTGGAAGCCCGGCAGCAGTCTCGTGCTTCTCCGAACAAACCTGAGTAGCCCGATACCAGAATTCAATTCACGCTGCCGAGTCCGCTCACGGCCGACCGTTGTTCCTACACATCTAGTTGGTGAAGCTCTCCTCATCAGGGAGTTGCAGGCGGTTGTTTTTGTGGATTGAATTGAACGCCGGCATTGCCGTCAGTCAACTTGGTTAAGGCACGATGCCAAGGCCCGCAATGTTGTCCAATTGATCTACCAAGCATTGCGGGCCGTTTTTTCGTTTTTGTCCTGTCGTCGCGAAAGGCTACGATAGGTCCTTGCTACGGCTAGATGTTGAAGATTCGATCACTTTTGCCGGTTTCGCCGAGTCGATCAGTGCCCCAATCACGCTCTCGCCGAATTCGTGTGTGTGTTTCTGACCTTGGGCCTGATATTCGTCCTTTTGGTTTTGAGCTTCCGCAAACAAAATAGCCTTTGCTGCCGACACTCTCGCAAGCGCGTGATTCTCGGCATTCAAAGCAACATCAAATAACGAATCAATCAGCGGCTTTCGTTTCTCGTCATCGATTGGCCACCGCTCCCGTATTGCCCGTTGGACCATCTTGGCATCCGACCGCAAATTGTCCTTACGAGAGAACAGTTCTCCCCCTCCCCTATGCCCTTCAACATTTTTGCCATTGTCGTCATTGTTTGCAATCACATCAGCATCTCCTGCTGACCTTCATTGTGCCGCATCCGGCGGGAATTGTCACCTTCGGAAACCGACTCGACGAGTTGGTCGTCCGAAAAAGGTCAAATATTCTAATCGGAAGCCTAACGCCATCAGGCTTTTTGGAAGATCCGTGCAGGGCCGTCCAACCGTCGATGGAACTGTGATAGACTTGCGCTGGGCAGTCGGGTAGCTCCCGGCGATTGGTTCGGACGTGGCTTGTTTTTCTGCCTTTTACCAAACCGCGTTTGAATCAGCCCGTTAATCGAAAGGTAGACCGATGACGGATAGGCTTGAACGCTATCTTGCTCTAGCGAAAATCTTGCTAGAGCGACCTCCGATGCATTCTCCGCTGGGGCAACCGCAATGGCATTGGGGTGAAGGATCTGAAAACCTCCCGGTTCACCCTCCGGAGAACATAGGCGGCCTATGTGATGCTGACGATGAAGAACTGGCCGCGAAATGTGGAATTCAACATAGCGACTGGCAAAAGATGAATCTGGACAGGCGGCTGGCTAGGATGAAAGTGGCTGCCAATTCGATCCGCACGCAGACAGACCAGATTTTAGTAACGGCAAACACGCCGAGTTTGCAGTGGGGCGCATGGAAGTCATCGCTTTTGAGATTGCGAAACCGTTTCGAACGTGTCAGCGATGATCACGGCAAGATGGAGGCGGTTCTAATTGAAATCAATCGCGCGCCAGAATCTAGTTCGATGGATGACAGTATCCCGCCCCGACTCGGCAAACCGGATCTCGAAGAATCTACTCAGTCTGGTTGTATGCGACAAGTGTTGATGCTCGGGGAGAAAAACCAAGCTCTTTGTGACATCGCAAGAGAAGCGGGCCGGTTGCTTTTGAATCCCACACCAAAAGTTCGTCAGTTGGTTCTAAG
>JAJDEA010000207.1 GCA_029260035.1 Phycisphaerae bacterium | reverse complement strand
CGCCGTTGCGTTCATCGACTGTTCCCCCCTGAATATCGGATCGCCTGCGAAAGTCGTTCGCGCCATGGATCGGCTGCACTACCTCAAATACGCCTTCGACGAATCGCTGCAATTGCATCGATGCGTAGCAACTGTGTGAGGGCAGTTCGTGCGAGGGGCACGTGCCCAGCGAGACATTAACGACTCCGAAACGTGTCATCGGCATGGCCGTTTCGGATGCGTAAGTTGATAAAGGCTGCCGTGGCTACGGCTACAGGCAGGGCTGAAGTTCGAATCGTCGGGCAGTGTAGAAAAGGCACGACACACGTCGAAGGAAAGCGCAGGCGCGTCGCCGCTGACCCACGGCGGTATGGCCACGATTTACAATTCAGACACCAATCAAACCGAAGGGTTTTTTACCGCAACGCTCGACTTGAAGTCGCAGCACTGCGCGGGTGACTATTTTGCAGCAATGCCTTCACTACCGTTTTCGTCAAGTGCTTCAATGATCTCTCGCAATACCAACACACAACCACAGTACACAAATCCAAGGCGAGTGATTTTATGGCGTGAAAGCCCTATGGGAACACTATTGGCTTGCTGATTTTTTACCTCTCTTGACAAAAATCGACAGTGAACTTTAGCAGATTACGCAATCTGTACTTGGCAGAACACGTCTATTAGATTGAATGCTTTATACACCCTTATACTGCATTCAAGCCCTCCAGCGGCGCGACCGACCTAAGTGAAGAACGGTCGCGCCGCTGGCTCTTCGAAATTCCGTGAGACCGCCAAGGCCAGCCATCATACAGGTTTGATGGCGAGAGATTCCATAGGATGTATGCGCTGTAATTAAACGACCCAACGCGAATAGCTTTGGTAATCCCATCTCCGCCTCGAATCAAATAGGATTTGCCGAGAACTGTGTTGAATTTCGCAATCTAAACCTGGCAAGATCCGTCAATTGAGTTGAATGCCAAGTCCGGGCCTAGTGTCCCACCGGCGGCGTGGCCGACAAAGGTAAGAACTGGTCGCGCCGCTGGCTTTACAATAAACGATGGAGGTGAACGCCTCAAGGGATCCGTATCCTGCCTTTCCCAAGAATGCCATCCGATGACATCTTGAGCGCATCGAATGGTTGGCGCACCCAATGTAGAGGCTCAAGAGTGCAATTTCGACGCCGAAATCACGTTGAGTCTGTCAAAGTGTATATTCAAATGGTCAACAGCCAATTCGCGAGTACTTTATTGGCAAGCAGTACGGATCAAACGGGAGGCACAGAAGATTGGAACGTGACAGGTAGGGGGATGCTACCGCGGGATCTTGCCAGTTGCTTCTCCAACGGTGTCATTGACTGGCGTTGTCCTTCTTGGCAGCAACTGCCGCGACGAGTAGTTCGTCGATATCGAGGGCTTCCCTGTCAATACTCCGAATGACGCCGTTGTGATCCAGCATGACGACCGTCGGAAAGGAATGTATGCGCCATTTCGTGGCAATACCACCGTGCCCCCCGTCGTGGATGTTCGGCCAGGTGATTCCTTCCTTCTTGATCGCTTTCCGGCAAACTGACTTACTTTCATCGACGTTAATGCCAAGGACCGTAAACGGTTTGTCGGCATGGGTCTTCATAAGCTCTCGTTCGTAGGGAATCGCTTGCATGCATGGCACACACCAAGTGGCCCAGAAGGCAATCATTACAACTCTGCCGCGGAAGTCCGACAGGCTGATCTCATTGCCGTCCACATCCTTGCCAACGGTCTCTGGAACCTGCATACCTACCTGTAAATAATCCGTGACGAACAGATGACCTTTAGCCTTGTCGGCAATATCCGTACCGGCGTAATCCTCGACGAGCGACCGAAAGATCTTCTCGGCACGCTTCATCTTCGTAGAGCTACCGGATCTATCGCTGTACGCCAGCCCTAAATCGTTATCGGATAGAATCACGGCGGTAACCAAACTAGCCCATCCCCGAGATTCTCTGTCCGGGTTCTTCGCTACCACTGCGTCCAAAAAGGAAATCAACGACTCATCGTTAACTGACAACATGCGCACCCGAAACTTGCCGAAGTGATCCTTGAGTGACGGATCGGTTATGTGATCTCGTGCGAGGCGTCCGATCGCCCAGTCGGCGGCCTCGCCATTGGAGTTTCCAATTGGGAAACGATACTCATTCGCAACCAACCAGACGAGCGCTGGGATCGCGTCAGATAGGCCTTCGTGTTGTTCCGCGTACTTTCGCACGCGAGGGCGAAAATCGTTTCTCGGATGAGGCCGCGTTGAGTCATCGAGCAATATCTTAGAATTCTCTGAACCGTCTTGCCGTAACTCCTTGGTCCACTTGCTTATAGCCGTTTCGTATTCTTTCGTTATCTGGGGCCACGTCTCCTCCGCCGCCGCGGGGCGAACCATCAAAAACATGCCAGTCAGCATGAGCATCCATTTGTTGCCTTGCATCATTTGATAGGTCTCCTGATCAATTTGGCGTTGCGGCTCTTCGGTGGACCAATGCAGCAGGCTATCGCATTGACCTGCCGCCGAAAGTTGTGCTCCTTGTTATGTTAGCCCCGTGTCCTCCAGAATACCAGCTGGTAGGCGAATGCATTGGTAATCGACTGATTGACCCGCGGAACGAGGACGGATTATTTGACGACAAAGTGGCATGTCGCGAGTTCCTTTGCGGCATGCATCGATACTACTATTGCCACGCCGCATGATCATACCGGCGTATTGAATCGTAACAAACAGGTCAGCGGATGCGCGGTAGGTCTGGAGTTGCGAATGTCTCGGCAATCTGGCCGAATGATCGAACGCTTGGAATTGATTGTCTAGTCGCAGCATTTGAATACATGGACACTGCGGGATCGTTGCGAGAACGTGCGCACAGAAATCCAGAAGGTTACTGTGGATAGCAGCGCGCAGCACGGCATACCGTGTAGTTCGATCCAATGCCTGAACATTATGGCCGCACTATTACAGCGCAGCCCGCTCATCATCCGCGGGAAAAGTTTTAGCCATACCGTTCAGGTATTGCCATTGACTCTCGATGTGGCGCTGGAGAATTTTCGGTTCGACGGTCGAATTTGTGTAACGACGCTGACGCTCCAAGTACGCATCAATGGGAGTCCCGTCAGGTTGAATGTTGATCCGGTACCGCAAGCCGTCAAATACTTCATACAAAGGAAATAGCCCTGAACGCACAGCATGATCGATTAACGAAACGCTCTCGGCTGGCTCTGATTTCCAACCGGTGGGACAAGGTGAGAGCATCAGTAGAAAACGAAACCCCTTCGTGCGACGCGCGATTTCGAGTTTTCTCATGAAGTCGGCGTGATGCGCAACGGAGAGTGTCGCAGCATAGGGGATTCGATGGGAAGCCATGATGGCCATCATGTCTTTCTTGATTTCCGCTTTTCCTTTTGGAGTCGTGGTGGTCGCGACACCTTCGGGGGTTGCGCTGCTTCTTTGGCCTCCGGTGTTTCCGTAGATTTCATTATCGTAGCAGATGTAGAGTAAGTTTTCATTTCTTTCGGCGGCTGCGGAAATGGTTGCCATGCCAATGTCATAAGTCCCTCCGTCACCAGCCCAGCATGTCGTGATGTGGTCATCTTTGTTGAGGTCGACGACTGTGCTGATACCCGTTGCAATAGCCGCGGCACTGGCAAAAGTGGACGCTGCGGTGGGTGTGCCATATGCGGTTGTCGGAAATGCGCCCGCCGTAACAATGCCACAGCAAGCCGGGATAACCAGGTATGTCTTGTCCCCTGCAAGTGCCTTGTCGAGCCATTGTAAGCCGATAGACATGCCGCAGCCGGCACAGTTCGTGTTTCCGGGGCGGAGCAAAGTCTCACATTGTGTGCATTCGCTGGAAATTACCGTGTCCGTCATGCCGCCACCTCTTTCCAAACAGGCTCGCCAGCCTGATTACGCTTCGCGAGGTCATCGATGATTTCGTCGATCACCTCAGGTGTTACATCGCCACCACCCAAGCCGACGAGATAGTCTTGGAGCAACGGCCCGGAATGTCCCTGTAGGCTTGCAGCAATCTCCTGCCAAAATATACCGCCCGAGCCTGGCGAGTGATTTCGATCGAGCACGCCGACTTTTTTTGCCCGGCTTAGCAGGTCTCGATACGCCTTGCGTGGGAACGGTCGAAACATCTTGGCCTTTATCATGCCAATTCGTTCGCCGGATTCGCGGCGCTTTTTGATTACTCCGCGAAGAGTTCGCGCCATCGTGTTGCATGCGACGAAGATCGTATCCGCGTCTTCGACATGCTCTGCAGAAAGTATGCCGTGGGGTTTTCGATCGAAAACATTCTCGAATTCATCGATGGCTTCATCAAGAACATCGGGAACACGCTCCATCGCTCGTTGCAGGTCTTTGCGATGGCGCTCAGTCTCTGAAGGCCAGGTAAGTCCGCCGACTGTCGTTGGATGGTCGGATCGCAATCGGTGAGGAACATCGCAATTCGGTAAGTATCGATCAACTTGTTCCTGGTCCGGAAGGTCCACAACCATCTGTGTGTGAGATGTTACGAACCCGTCCATGGCGACCATAGTCGGAAGTAAGATTCTATGGTCCTCGGCTAAGCGAAATGCCATCAGGATCGTGTCCACGAGGTCTTGGTGTGATTCGACATAGAATTGAATCCAAGGTGCGTCACGAAGTGCCAGGCTGTCGCCCTGATCCACCCAGATGTTCCACGGCGGACCTAGCGTTCTGTTTACCGCGATCATAACAATTGGCAGTCGATAGTACCCTGCGGCGAACACATTTTCCGTCATATACGAAAGGCCGTTTGACGAGCTAGCCGTGAAGGAACGAGCTCCGGCCAACGATGCGCCCATGCAGACGGCCATGGCGCTGTGTTCCGATTCAACGGGAACGATTCGACCTTTGGTCAATTCGCAGGCACGGAGGTATTCGATGATCTCTGTTTGCGGCGTAATCGGATATGCGCCGCACGCGCATCCTCGGGCTTTTCGGTTGGCCTCTCCAGCCATGGCCAACGTTCGACCCGCTGCATGATTTCCCGTAACCAGTTCTTTTCCCATTGTAGGTGACTTTCGCTTTATAACTCGGACAGATAAATGACGCCGCGCGGGCATACCGATGCGCATACGCCACAACCTTTACAATAGCCATAGTCAAATCGATAGCTGTCGCCGTCTCGAAGGAGAATTCCCTCTGGACAATACGTCACACATGTGTCACATGAGTTGCAAACTCCGCAACTGAAACAGCGATTCGCCTCGGATACGGCGGCTTGTGCAGCAGGTTCCGCTCCCAGCCCGCGTCGAACTTCAGCGAATGTGGAAACACGTTCCGGCATAGTGGCCAGCGTCGGCTCCGCTTTCGACTTGTGTGAAAAAACATGCATTGTCACGTCATCAGCATGTGCGACAGGGGCTGGGTCAGGAGGGAAAAGGTCCTCACCCGTAAGTGTTCGGTGGATATGCAAAGCCGCTTTTCGCCCGCTGCCGATTGCATCGCTAACGGTTCCTTCGTTCGTTGCAAAATCTCCTCCCGCGAATATCGGAGCACCACTCAGTCCGAGCCGAACGCCGCCATTGCGGATGTCCGATCCTTCGGGCAAGATGGCGACATTCGCAAATTGGCCAAGGGCGAGAATGACGCGGTCGCAAGTTATGTCGAATACGGCGTCATCAGCGGTCTCGGGAACGGGCGTAGGCCTGCCCGATTGATCAGGTTCCCCCAGTTTCATTCTTTGACAAGTCAACGCCGCTCCAGACCGGTCAATATTCAAACGCAAAGGGGAAACGAGTTCGAGTAGCTCAACGCCTTCGTCGACGGCGTCTGCGATTTCTTCAGTGATTGCGGGCATTTCGGCGCGAGTACGACGGTATACAATTTTGACGCTTTTCGCTCCAATTCGCCGAGCTGTGCGTGCCGCATCGATGGCTGTGTTTCCGCCGCCAACGACGATAATGCGCTGACCGTCCAAGCTGCCAAACCCCTGCCTTGCGTGGTTGAGGAATTCAATGCCTTGCTCGATCCGGTCGTCCGCGGTGTTGGAGAGGTTAAGTGTTCGCGAATCCTGCAAGCCGGTACCTACGAACAATGCCGCGTACTTATGCGAAAGTCGGAGAAGCCCGTTGCGGTCAATCATCATGTTCGATCTAACATCGACGCCATGTTTGATGATGTTTTCGATTTCCTTATCCAATACGTCGCGTGGAAGTCGATAGGCAGGGATTCCAGTCCGCAGTACCCCGCCCAGTTCTTTGTCGCCTTCGAATAGGGTGACCTTGTAGCCTAGACGAGCTAAATGATAGGTTGTACTAAGCCCTGCCGGTCCGGAACCAATCACGGCGACGCGCTCGTCTCGCCACGGTTGAGTGGGCTTTGGCCAACGTCCATGATCTGCAGCATAGCGCTCTAGTTCTCGAATATTCACGGATTCGTCATATTCGCTGCGATTGCAGGCTTCCATGCAGGGAGCAGGGCAGACGCGTCCACATATGCCTGGGAGCGGGGACGTTTCCAATAAGATCGCCAGCGCATTGGTGTGATCGCCTCCACCAATGGCGTCAACAAAATCGCGAACGTTGTTCCCCGCAGGACAGCCGGAGTTGCACGGGGGCGTGAGTTGTTGTCGATGGGGTTGTCGCGTCGCCCAGGAGCCGGTCCTGATTTTTGGAGATGCGCCAACTTCGTCGCCCAAGAGGCTGGCGGGAGTCGATTTGCTAGCAGATTCAGTGAAGGGCTTCAAAGCGCCGGGTATTTTCTTCCGTTTGACGGAATTAAATGCCTGCCTTACGGCATCCACATTTGCACCGCCAAACTTGACTTCCTCAAGCGCAGCTTCGACATCGTGGAGCGTCAAATCCAGAACGCCAGCAACAGCACCGAGTATCGTTGTGTTCACGATAGGAA
>JAJDEA010000206.1 GCA_029260035.1 Phycisphaerae bacterium | reverse complement strand
TCAGCATCGAAATCTTTCGACGCTCTCGCTTCCATTCACACAGCGTTCGGATTGTGATTTTCTTTCGGGGCTGCATCATATTCCAGCATAGGGTCGCCGCACGCTGCATGCAAGTGCAAGAAATGGCCCGGCAATACATCTGATTTTGGGCGTTTATTGGCTCCTTTTGACGGAGTAAGCCCCATGAATTCAACGGCTATGGGTGCCGAAAACTCGATAGCCCAATAAGAGGCGCGGGTTACGTTACTTGCGCGTTGCAGGAGTTTCCCACCAATTATTCGAGCCTTCAGTTCCGATTTCTTCCAGCTGATCCATCGTTAGACCAAGCGACTCGGCGAGCTCGACTTGATACAGCTTCTTCAATTCCCTAACGTATTCGAGTTGCTTCACCTTCTGGTTTTTCTCGCCTGTTTCTGTATAGCCTGGATCACGTTTAGACATAGGAAATGGGTACAGGTCTTCTGCCTCGCGATGGGATCGATTTTCTACACGAACAATGTCCCGCCAAATCATTTGACGTTCACTCTCGGTCAAACCGAATCGGACGACTGGAGGATCGTTGATCGTGGCTATCAATTCCTTGCGGATTTGGATGTCGAATTCGTTGGAAGGAGTTTCATAACCCATCGCGACGTGGGCTTGTCCTTTTCTCGCGTAGATGCGAATGAAAACATAGTTTGGATGCTGACGAAACTTAAAAGGACCTGCCTTCTTCGCAAGTTCGTATAAATGCTCCAGCAAGAAACGTAGGTTCTCCTCTGTAACTCGCTCTTCCATGAAGGCGGCTATTTCTATTTGGCTACGCAGTGGGATGTCGTAAGCAACTTTGTCGGTAATGACACGGAATGCGGGAATCTTCGGTTTAGGTTTCAGCTTTGATTGCACTGGAACGGGTAGTGCCGTTTCAGCGGGCGTGTTCTGGTTGTTTGAATCAGATAACACCGGCGCCCTCTGTGGAGAAGAGCGAAACGAAAGCCAAACACCCACACCGACAAGCGTAATGCCGATCATGCTTGCGACAATGATCGCTGCGGTTTTGTTACTCATTGTGTTTTAACCCAAAGTTGACCGAAACCACTATAGTAACCTACCGCTCACCACGAATTTTGCAAGCGCTGGAACATAGATTTGGGTCATGTCACGTCCACTGCAAGAATAAGGAGTGACAATTGAGTATCACGGATTTCTTGCAGCGCCGCATTTACATGAACCGTGCGACACAAGCGGTCTATGTTTGCTATTTCTCGAACGATCAAGTGTTGCGGTGAATTGCGGATATTTGCCGAAAGAGCTTGCTTTTGCCCGCTACAGGGCAATTGAGCATTCTCCAGCAAAACGATCGTCCTAAGGGGACGATGAGTGGTAGGTATCTGACGGACCATTCCCGCTTGATTTGTTAATGTCATAATTATGGCATATCAATATGTCGTGGTCGTTGTTACTGACATGTTGTAGAGCGGAGGTCCGTATTTCCTGTGGGCGTCATTTGTCCTTCAGCGGCAGATAAAGGCTTATTGGGCGTTAAGGCCGCCTGTTGACCGTGTCAACCGTGTTATCGACAGGCCTTCCTCTCGCGATTATCATATTGCGATCATGGCGACGACCGAAACCCGCACATACGAAAAGAGCGAGACGCTTCAAAAGTCAGCAGATGCGTTATTGGTGTCGCATAGCACCTCGCGGATAACTGACGACTCGAATTTCGTTCGACAGCCCGTTCTTTCCAAAGCGAAAGGTGCAATGGTTGTGGATGTCGACGGTAACGAATACATCGACTATGCGTGCGCAAATGGAACGGTACTCTTGGGCCATGCAGACGAGAGGCTGGTCGTCGCAGCCAACAAGTCTCTATCGAAAGGCCGATTCTTAGGCTCGCCAACGGAGACGGAAATTCGCCTCGCCGAGTTAATATCCAGCCGATACTCCTTTGTAGACTTGGTTCAATTCCGACGAAATGCACGCAACGCGCTGGTGCAAGCCGTCCGCCTTGCGATTGGTTTCACGAAACGGAGTCGAGTCCTGGTTATTGGCGATACATGCGACGCGTATGGGTCTTACGGCGCCGATGTCAACGTCGAATCGATTGAGTCGAATGACATTGAAACCGTTCAAGCAGCCTTCGCAGGTGATGAGTCGTCAATAGCTGCAATGGTCGTGGCACCCGTTGCCACAACCACTGAGTTGACTCCACCCGCTGATGGCTATCTCACGCTTCTTCGTCAGCTTTGTAATGATCAGGGTGCCCTTTTGATATTCGATGAACGCAGCATGGGGCTGCGACTTGGCGCGGGGGGGGCGGCCAATATGTTTGGTGTTTCACCCGACATGTTTGTGCTCGGCGGGGCGCTTGGTGGCGGCTCGCCCATCGCCGTTCTCGGCGGACGACGCGAACTTATGAATCTGCTATGCAAGGAATCCGTCCTGTCTTTTCCGAAGGAATTGCCTCCCGATCAACCCTCTTTCGCGACGGCTATCGCTACGCTTCAGGCTGTTGGTGAACCGGATTTCTATACCTCGCTCAACGAGAAGGCGGCGCGCCTGAATGAAGGCTTCAAGCAGGCAGCAGCTGATGCAGGCTTGCGCACGCGACATGTGCAAATTGGCAGTGCTTCGGCATTGCGTTTTCTGGATGAAGGCTCAGGCAAAGGGAACGCAACGGAGAACAGGTTTCATTCGCTGCTTGTCGAGAACGGAGTCATGACGTCTTGCGAATCACCTACGCTGATGTTTGTGATGGCTGCACACACCGACGATCAGATCGACAAGACGATCGAAATTGCGAAACTCATTTTTGCACAACTCGCCGCATTGGACGAAAACTAGAACTCCGGCTACAGTTTGGCAATGCGCTCGCCGTCGGTTGCAGCGCGAAAGTGGTGATCTTGAGAATAAGTGATTAGATGAACATGACGTCGAAATGGGTGGCTCTCCAAGTATTCGCGGCATCTCTTGCACTGATGGCAACGGCTATTAGCTATCAACTCCTTGCCAAGCACTTGTCAGGAAGCACTGGACCTGCATGGTTTGACGCTGGATGTTCCGACGAGCCTGAAAGTCGCGCTAATTGTGCCGCGGTCCTGGCAAGCCCGTACAGCTATTTTCCAGCAAGAACCGACGAAAACAAGGACATCAAGAATCCACTTCCCGTTGCGTTTCTTGGAATGGTTTATTATTCCATGCTCGCCACATGGTTGATTTTTGTCGGCAGGCCTTCACCTCAGCGTTGGAAATACCATCTCGTGCCGGTGGTCCTGGTCGCGACGGGCTTGATGGCGTCCGCTTATTATATGTACATCATGTTCGCTCAGCTGGACCAATGGTGCCCCTGGTGTCTCGTTACACACGTTCTCAATGCGTTGATTGCGCTGTCGTTGTTTCTTATGTGGCCATCGCAGTCTGCCGAAGAGAAGACTCGGACGCAGGAATCATCGAAGAAATCAAAGAAACCCGCCGATCCCCCAGTTCGTGCCGCTCATCCGTCAACCCGTCTTGGCTGGACGTGCATCTTCCTAATGGCGGCTGTCGCATTTGGAGAGAACATGTTCCTCCAGGCAGCTAAAGGCTATAGTCGAGCGGAACAATTGGCGCATGAGCGCGACTATTACCGCACGGAGATCTTACGAATCAAGGGCGATGGTGCGACGCTATACGATAGATGGCGGACGTCTGAAAAGCTGGATATGACGATGGACGGAACGGAGACGTTTCGGACTTATGCGAGGAAATCGGAGGATGTACTGCCGGTTGTAGTGTTCAGCGATTTCCAGTGTCCAAGTTGCAGGAATACAGCCGAGTTTCTCGAAAAGCAGGTGCAAGGGTTGTTCGCCGGGAATCTGGCGATAGTTTTCAAACACTATCCCCTTGATGATGAATGCAACAATCGGACGAAAGGCCAAACGCATCCAATGGCGTGCGAGGCATCGCGATGGGTAGAGGCTGCACGCCTTGTCAGCGGAAACCCCGGGTTTTGGCAAGTCCATGACATTCTGTTTGAGAATCAAAAAGACCTGGCTAGCGGATTGATCTCGAATGACTCTATAGCAGAGGCGTTGAAGATTCCTGTCGACAAACTGACTGAGGCTTTGGCTTCTTCCGAAATAGAAGATCGTATCAAAAAGGACGTTCGCGAAGCTGGCAGGTTGAATGTGCATGGCACGCCGTCAGTGTATGTAATGAGTCGCAAGGTGGATTCATTGGCCGTTCGTGAACTTACGTTTTGGGACCGCGTCGCTGATGTTTATTGGGAATCCCGAAAAACGCCTCGACCTGAGGAAACCAAGCTTAGATTGAAGGAAAAGGCCCCGAGCGCGCCAACCAAAGCTACTCAAGATAACCCAGATCAGCCAGCCGCTCCGTAACCTTTTCTATGTCGGCGTCGGAAAATACGTCGCCGCGCGCTTGCGTTGTATCAGCATTCGGGCTTGCTTTCTCCGTGCGAAGGATGGGCGGGCTCGTAAAGACTTGTTCCATTACGCGACCTTCCATGTCATCCGGAATTGGTAAGCCAAGCATGGCTAGAACCGTTGGTGCGCAATCTGCAATCTGCACACGGAGGTCTTTCAAATGCGAAATGCCGTCGCCCGAAACAAGGACGATGCCA
The DNA here is from genome assembly GCA_029260035.1 of Phycisphaerae bacterium. GTDB lineage: Bacteria > Planctomycetota > Phycisphaerae > UBA1845 > UBA1845 > OFTM303. The sequence continues at coordinate 24,700 of JAJDEA010000206.1, read as the reverse complement.
TCGGAGCGATGCGTTCCCTCAATTTTGCGAAACGGAAGCCAATGGATGGGCTTGGCTCCTCGAATTTTTCTGACAACCGCCAACGAATCATGGGGCGTTAAAATTAAATCGGGAAGCCAGGGTTGTTGTTCGCGCGTACAGCCATACAACTCTTCCGGCTTATGAACCTCAGAGAACAATGATATTGATTTTCCATAAGGGTCGCAAACTCGGCACTCGTCGCCCAGAAGCCTCGCGCGCAGTTCGTCCCGAAGGGACTCGTAATCGCTCTCGTTGACGATGCCCGTCGGTTGGCGCCCCTTTAGGTTGATGTAGAGAAAACCCGCCATGCCTGCATGCATCACACAGGCCTTTGTATGCGAAAAATCAAGGGCCAAATCGTGGCTGACATCTCCGGTTCGCGCAAATTTCCGGGTCCGACCTCTCAGTCGATCCCAAATATACCGCCCACGGGTAGCGCCCTGAGCGGCGCCGTCGCGAAGGGAGAGATATCCCCACTGCCGAAGTAGCTCGTTAGGCTGAATTTTTCCTTCCAAACTTCCGTGCCCGTGATCGGATACGATCATCACCGCTGCATCATGTGCTTTGGCGTACTCCAACAGCGTACCCAGTGCTTTGTCCGCCTGCTGGAAACACTGTTTGACCATCTCGCATCGTTTGGGATTTCGATGTGCCCATCGTTTGTCAATGTACTTCCAAGTCTTGTGTTGCAGATTGTCCACGAGCTTGAAAACGACCATCAATACATCCCAGCCCATCTTGTCGCCAAGGTAGGTCGTCATGTCGGCGCCCTGATGGAAACTGCGAGACATGTAGTCGAGGTTTTCTGCAAAGAGCTTGTCACCACCAAGCAACTTCCGTCGCCATTTGCTGCGAAGCGTTGGATCAGGCCAGCGGGAAAGTATCTCGGGTTTCAAAGAAGGCGGATAAGCAAACTCCGTATGAGTGCCGGGCGTTTCAAAACCCGTCACCATAAACCCGTTTACCGGGATGGGCGGGTAAGTCATAGGCACGTTCACGCTGCCGACTTTCAATCCGTGGTCGCCGAGAATCTGCCAAAGGTTTCGCACATGGTCAAGGCAACGTGTGCTGTTGAATTCCAACTTGTTTGTAAAAGCATCGTAGCGTTCGAAGTCGATTATGCCGTGACTGCCGGGCTGTTTGCCGGTTAGAAAAGTCGTCCACGCGGCAGGGGTAATCGGCGGGGTTGTCGAGCGCAGAATCCCAGACGCACCGCTATCCACTACCGCCTTAAGGTTGGGTAGTTTTCCCTCCTCCATAAGTGGCCCAAGCACATCGAAGGTCGCTCCATCCAGCCCGACGATCAGCACGCGTTTTGCTGTCGAGGTAGGCGCGCGCGCAGCGGCGCTGGCGAAATCATTCGAGGCGTTCTGTTCGGAATGGGCAGTCATCTATTATAGCTCCGGCGGGAGTCTACCGATCGATTGTGAAATTGACAACGCAACGAAGGATCGATTGCGCGCCGATTGCCCCAAACGATTGGATGGGGCAGCGAGCCGCAGGGAATTCGCAGGAATTAACAGGCATTCGGACACTGCAGGCAACCAGAGCACGCTTTAGGCTCATGGTAATCGGAAAGGGCTTTGATAGAATAGTTTTCGCATGGATTGCGCGAGCACTGCGCAAAAACGAGATTGCGGACACGATACGTCCGAGCTTCGCTCAATCAGATGGGTCTCAATTGTCGTGCTCATCGTGCAAGGGCTTGGCCCGAACCACTCGTGGCTTTGTCAGGTTTAGGTTTTCTCAATCTGCTGGAAGGAATCGGTATATGAATGTTATCCGCCGACCAACGGTCTACCTCGTTGGTAGACAATCTGTCGATGAAGGTCAAATGAAGCAATTCCTGGAGGACCACGACGTCGGCCAGTGGACCACGGACACATCAATCGCGGGAGAAATGCTCCCTGAAGTCGCGGGCAGACTCTGCTACATGAGTTTTGCAAAGCCCAGGCCCGGCGGGAACGGTGCATACCTCGGCCATATTAAAGAAGTCGGTCATGGCAGCGTTCTCGAACACAGCGTTTGGAATTTTATCATCACGGGCGTCTCCCGTTCGTTCACGCACGAGCTGGTTCGACACCGAGCCGGCTTCGGCTACTCGCAGCTATCGCAGCGATACGTTGATGAGTCGGTCGCGGACTTTGTTGAGCCGGATTGCATAGGCGATGACCCCGAGCTGCACGCGGTGTGGGAATCAGCCGTGAAGGAATCGCAGGAAGCTTACTGCAAACTCGTCGCAGGCTTGCAGGCGAAGTTCGCCGATGTCGAAGACAAGACACTCCGGCGAAAAATGGCTAGGCAGGCTGCCCGCTCTATTCTGCCGAACGCGACGGAAACGAAAATCTTTGTTACAGCTAACGCCCGGTCTCTTCGTCACTTCATCGAGCTACGTTGCAACGAGCACGCGGAAACCGAAATCCGCGAAGTCGCTGCGCAAATGCTGGGGATTCTGAAGAAAGAAGCCTCCAGCATTTTCAACGATTATGAATTCGTTGACCTGCCCGATGGCACCCGTGGGGCAAGTACGAAGAATACGAAGGTGTAGAGATCAAGAAAACTGTCAGTTGGGCTAAAGCGCTTCGTACTCAAGGATTCCGATATGCAGAAGTTTATGGAACATCTTCAAGACTCTCGACCTGGCTTTCGCTGCTCCAAGCCCGGCTCGCGAGAATCTAGATTGGAGCATGAGGTTCAAGTTAGACACGATCTTGGCAAGGCCGCTAGCCAGGACGAAATCGAGATACTGTGTTCGAAGCTCGGAGAAGGATGTGAGCAACTTATCGATCTGTACTCGCAGCACAACGGAATGACACTGTACGTTGAGGGGGAAGACGCGGGTATCACGTTCTTTCCAATTGAATCGTTCGAGGAAAGAAACTCCGAATGGCACGAATGGCTTGATGACCTGGAAGAGGACGAAATGTGGGACTTCCAAAAAAGCGGGATCGCTTTCGGAGAAATCGTTGCTTCGGGAAATTATTTTGTTTTTTGGGAAGGCAAAATATATTACGCCGACCATGACGGTGGCGACGACGTACCTTATGGTGACACCTTTTCGACTTCCTTGACCGCATCGTGGAGAACCCGGCTCAGTTTCTATTGGATGCTGGCTGCTATACACGTTATGGCGAAGAGCAGTGGATTCCCGAAGAATATGTTGCTGAGATTCAATAACGATGCGCGTCAAGTGGAGAAATGAGTTTGTATTAGCCGGCTGTCGATGCAGTGGCAGTGAACGCTGTTAGAGAATATGGAGCCGCCAGTAAAAGGACAGAATCTTGAAAGAGTCACGCGGTACCGCACGTTACTTCCGTTCGCGATAACCTCTGATGTGTGCCACTGCTCTTGAGCAGTGCGAAGCCCGTTTCGGGACGACTGCGAGACCACTGCTCGAGAGCAGTGGCACACGCGGATTGAACTTGTTTATTCTCCTTAGCTCGCTACGGAGAGGTCATCATCGTTCGCCCAGCCTAGCAAAACGGATCATCCATTCGGATGTGGAAATCAGAGCATCCATCCCAGAACCGCGCACTCGACCATTCCCACTCCGCCGGTGTATCCACGAGTTGGCGCCTAACCGGGTTAGCATGAATGTAGTCTATGATTGACGGCACCGTTTTCTCTCGAAAGACATTGTGATCGAATCCGCCGCCGGGCTGCCAGAATCGAAAAACGCGCCGCGATGGGTAGGCTACGGTCAACGTTTCCAATAACGCGGTTTGTCGATTCTCCTGCAGCCACTTTCGAGCCGATTTGGCCACCGGCTGTTTGAGCAGAGCCAAGACCCGCCGCATTTCGTAATCGGAAGCACGCGGATGCAAAAGCACATGCACATGTTCCGGCATAATGACATACGCCCAGAGTGCAACGTCAAGCTCTTCTCGCGTCCGCTCGAGCGCATCCACAATCCATCGTCGAACACGGTTGCGCGATAGCAGTGGGAGCCGACGATGACACGAATAGGTGAGGAAATGAGCATGTCCCGGTTCGTTCCAACTTTGACGTGTTTTCTGTGGGTGGTTCTCCATAGATGGTATCCTACCACTGCTCAAGAGCAGTGGCACACATTTCAGCTGTTCACCAACGTGCAGGGGAACCGTGCTCGAATCTCTAAGGGGGACGTACCCAAGCGCGACTGGAATCTTGCAGAAGGTCGAGTCGTGCGGTGAGGCTCTGTGTTGCTCTTCAGCCTGCGACTGTGTTTGAAGTGTACTGTGGCGCTTGGGCAGTGACGCACACCTTCCTCTTGGGTCGAGCCGTAACTTGATGTCCTGTATTTCAGCCTAAACCGCAATTCCAACAGCCGATAACAAATCGGAAGGTTTGCGTTTGAATTCTCATCGATGGGTGGTTGAAAAAATTACGATAACCTGCTATCGAGAGGCATTGTCGGAGGGGAAGCGCGGGCTTCGTCTTTCGTTTTGAGCAATCAGAATTCAAACTCCCCAGCGTCGTAGGCCTGGGTTGCAGCCAAATGGAGAAGAAAATGTTGGGGATCAAAACTGACGTGGAAGATAACAAGGGCGATGGTTGGATCGGCCCTGCTCCCTGCATCCAGACCGATTTGCCGGGTCCCAAGGCAAAGGCGATGATTAAGGCGGATGAAGCGGTTAGCTCGCCGTCGAACACGCGAGACATGCCCCTGGTCGTATCGCGCGCATCGGGTTCGGTTGTGGAAGATGTTGATGGTAACCGATTCCTCGACTTTGCTGCGGGGATTGCCGTTTGTTCGACCGGGCACTGCCATCCGAAAGTCGTGTCTGCGATCGAAGCGCAAGCCAGGTCTCTCATCCACATTTGTGGTAGTGATTTTTATTACCAATCCATGACCGACGTGATGGAAAAGCTGGTGCGCATCGCGCCCGGAAAAGATCCAAAGCGCGTATTTCTAACGAACAGTGGGGCGGAAGCTGTTGAGGGAGCAATCAAACTTTCCAGGCTTCATACGCGGCGCAAGTGGATCATCGCGTTCCACGGCGCTTTTCATGGGCGAACGATGGGCGCATTGTCGTTGACGTGTTCAAAAGCTCGCCAAAAGGAATACTTTGGGCCTTTGGTTCCGATGGTCGCACATGTTCCCTACGGCGACGTGGAGTCAATTGAGTCGGTCCTGTTCAAATACAAGATGAACCCCGATGAGGTAGCTGCGATTTTTGTCGAGGCACTCCAGGGCGAGGGTGGCTACATTGTACCTGAGCCGACGTTCCTGCCGAAGTTGAGGTCGTTGTGCGATAAGCATGGCATTCTTCTGGTTTGTGACGAGATTCAGTCAGGCGCGGGACGAACAGGTAAGTGGTTTGCTTGCGATCACTTCGACGTTGTCCCGGACATCGTTCTTATGGCTAAGGGGCTTGCCAGCGGCATGCCGCTTGGCGCAATCATTGCGAAGGCCTCGGTTATGAGCTGGCCGCCCGGCGCACAGGGTAGCACCTACGGCGGGAATCCCGTTGCCTGCGCAGCTGCGAGTGCTACCCTGGACTTGATCGAAACTCAATTCATGGCTAATGCCGAAGCCTTGGGGAAGGTGCTTTGCGCTCGACTCAACGAAATTGCGGAAAAACGGAAGATTATCAACAACGTGCGCGGGTTGGGCCTCATGGTCGGTGTTGACCCGATCAATCGAAAAACCAAAAAGCCCGATCCGAAGCTGCGCGAACGGCTTATTCAAGCGTCGTTCGAGAGAGGGCTGATCCTGCTTCCATGTGGCGAGTCGAGCGTTCGATTCTGCCCGCCTCTATGCATCAACGAAGCGCAATTGGACGTTGGCTTGAAAATCTTCGACGAATCCCTCGCGACGCTTGTTCGATAACATTCCAATGTGCCAAGGGGCAGGATTATTCAGCTTGCTCCTTGGCTATGGTTTTACTTGCGAAAGGCGAATCGACGGTGTCTGTGGGGCGAACAAGGTTGCAGACTTTGTCTGTGAATCGCGATTACGTTACTTACAGGATTATTTCTTGCCACGTGCACGAGCCGGACTGCGAAGCTTTGCCTTCATATCCCTTCGCGTTGCTTTGGATGCCTCGATTACTTTAATCGCCTTAGCTATATGCGGTACCTTAATGATCATGGTGGTTTTGCCGCCTTTGGCGCCTGTCGTGCAGTACATGTAGCCAATGTTTATGTGCGCGGTGGATAGCTTGTCGCAGAGGTCGGCGGCGGCTCCGGGGCGATTGGGTAGGGGGACGGAAAGAACTTTCGTCTCAGTCACTGCGATTCCCAGTTTCTTGAAGACGGGCTTCGCTGCCACTGGGTCGTCAACGACCATACGCAACACGCCGTGTTCTGTGGAATCCATCATGGCGATTGTTGTGACGTTGACCTTCGCCTTAGCCAACTCGCGAAAAACCTGGGAAAGAACTCCAGGCTTACTCACCAGGAAAACTGAAAACTGCACACATGTTTTCATCAAGATGTCCTCTTTGGATTATAGACACTCGAGTACAGGCTCCGAACCCGCACGCTTCATTGCAGCAGAGTCGCCAGCGGCATCGGGTTCAATTCGATGCCGCATTCCGATTACAACCAGTGCGCCGATCCGACAGAAATGAATCACCGCTCGACATAGTAAGTATAACGAACTACGGTGGCCATGTCAGCCTGGCGGTTTCCCGTGTTTGGGTCTCGTGTACGGCGGCGCCTTGGATTCACTCGACACTCGCTAGGCCGATTGCCCCGTCGAAACACAGTGACAGGCCCGCTGAGCACGTCGTCGAGTAACTCGCACACCTCGCAGCACGCCTATCGAAAGAAAGACTGCAGCGAACGATCCGATCATCCCCATCCCGCAAAGCCCGCCCCCAACGCGAGGCCCCGTGTTAGCGTCGCCGCCGCCTGCGTCAGCGTTGTCGCCTACGCCATCGCCATCGCTGTCCGTGGTTTCATTCGGATCTGTCGGGAAGGCGTCCATATCGTCCGGGACTCCATCGTTATCGTCGTCCAGATCGGCATTGTTTCCCTGGCCATCATTGTCTGAGTCCATCGATTCGTTCGCGTCTGTCGGAAACGCGTCCCCGTTATCTCCGACACCGTCGGCGTCAGTATCTACCGTTTCCGCAGGATCGAGCGGGAAATCGTCAAGGGTGTCGTCTACGTCGTCACCATCGTCATCGGTGTCCTCATTGTCACCAATACCGTCGCCGTCTGTGTCACGTTGTTCGTCGGGATCGTCGGAAAACGCATCGGCATTATCGCCTACACCATCGCCGTCGGTGTCGGCGGATTCCGCAGGATCGTCTGGGAAAGCATCACCATTGTCACCGACTCCATCTCCATCGGCGTCTGCGGTTTCACTGGCATCATTTGGAAAAGCATCCTGACTGTCTGGGACTCCGTCGCCGTCACTGTCCGTGGGTGTTGGGTCCGGATCCGGGTCTGTTCCTGTTCCTCCGGAGTCCGTTGCCGTAATGACCAGCGATCCGCCTGTTACGTTGCCGTTTGCGACAGAGAATTCAATTGGATTGTCAAACTCCGCATTGAACGATGCTCCAGCGTTGGCGCCGCCGGAAAGCCCCGTAATCACATCGATTGTCCCGCTACCATTGACACCCATTGTCGCCCGACCGACAAGAACCGGCAGGTCGGAAAATGTGATGAGGCCGGGGCCGCTCTGAAAGAATGTTGTTGCGGCCGAGGGGGATGGGAATGTTTCCAAACGCACGCCGTAAGTGATTGGATCTAACAGCCATTCAAATTGGATTCGTTCGAGGGATTCGCTGGTTGCACTGAAATCCAGGGCGAAGTCACGGACGTCAATGGTCGGATTGTCGTCACCCGTTGCGGAAATGAAAACTTCGACGACGATTTGACTTCCGATGGCTATGTCGCCGACCACAGCGCCTCCGCTTAAATCATTGGCTCGAAGCGTAACCACGACATCCGCCCGCGCGGTCAGCCCGAAACTTAAAACTCCCGCTATGGCAAGGACCAAATTCCGACGATGCATCACATTCCCTTTCCAAAAGAACGACTGTTCCATTGCCACGGCCGATCAAGTATCGCGTTGAATCCCGTGTGCTTACGGCGAGCATTACGCATTCGGGCACGACCCTTGAATTGAGCTTGCCTTAACTCAGGCTGACAACATATTCGCAGTGGTATTGTTCGTTAGGCAGACCGTCTTAGCAAGAGGCGTGCGTTCGGCCATCCGATGGTCTTTTCGTCTCTTTGGGGTGCCATCCGCCAATGTGATTGCCAAGGAATTAACAAAAGAGAACCCCGAGAGCCGAAAGCCCTCGGGGTCCGTTGTTCGATCTAAAAGCCATTCAAACGGTCAATTCCGTTTGCCGTCCGCATTGCGCCTTAATCGCAAGGCGACGTATTGAATAGTGTCTCGCCATTCCAAGGGTCGAACTCGCCTGCTCCATTGAGCAGGTTGATGAGTCCGGTGATGTCCTGGGGATTTGCTGGCGGGCCACTTCGGTTTACATCCGTTGAATAGTCCGGCAAGATCACGACAGAGTTCAATGAGTTGATCAGTGCCGTGATGTCCTGTGCGTTTGTACCCCGAGAGCTGTTTGCGTCACCAGGCAAGTAGCCCAGGCATGTCTTCGAGCCGCCCGAATGCGTAATAACCGTCCAATGGCCTGGCTCAATGGGGGTGCTGAAGTTTAGTGTTGTCGTGTTGCCGGCTAGTGGGCTGACGGCTGCAATCGAAGGTGGCGTGCCCGCAGCGCCAAGCTTGTCAATGGAAGAAATCGTAAAGTCGGCCATGACTGGGGCAGCTAGCGGAGTACTGGTGAATGTGATGTCTACAGAGGACCAACCCTGCGGTGCCTGATTGATGTCGCCAATTTGATAGGGTTGTCCGGCGTCGATCGCGTTGATCGGTGGGTTGCTTGATGCAATCGAAGCACCACAAGACGTACAAGCGGACGCAGAACTGACAACAACAGTCAGATTCGTCACGACACCGGTTCCCAGGAGTTCCGTCGCCCAAAAAGGAACGCCCGTTTCACCCATTTTGACGGCGTTGCCGAACAAGTTGGTCAGGCGAAGTTCGTAGGTGCCGTCCAAGGCAGGAGCCGTAAAGCTACCGGAGAGCAAGACCTCAGCCTGGGTCTTTGCGATGCCCGTAGTTACGGTGCCAACCGGGTAGGGAGCCACCGCCGAGCAAAGATTGGCCGTACATGTCGAGTTCGTCGGGCAATCGGTGTTCGACAAGCAAGCAAGTTGGCCATTCATGATCGTGTTCTGACCACCGCCGCACTGTAACAACTTGCCACTGCTTTGCGTGCCGCCGTAGCCATCCGGGTTTGTTAAACCACTTGGCTTGACGAAGCTTAGCATGACTCCGGAACTCGGTGAGGTTGCCGGTGGCAGAACAAGAGCTTGGGGTGGGCTGCCCGAGCCGTCCGGCTCAACAACCTCAAGATCGAACCCAACCAAGGCCAAACCCTCGTTTACCGCGTCGTCAAGCATTCCCATGACGACATAGTTTACGGTACAGCCTGGCCCGGTAGTGATAGCATTGGGTGTACCCGCACCGCTGCATTCCACGCTAGTGTCCAGGTTTGTTGCATAGGCGGTGGAAACGCCAAATGCGATCGTCGCCAAAATCGTAAATACCTTCGTCATAACGCCTTCTCCGATTCAATGGTGCAATGTTTCAACTATGTTGGCCCCGAAGACAATCCATACCCAAAAAACCGCTGGCATGTCAGGAACGGGGGATTATACGCTTCATCTTAGGAGTCGCATCGGCCCGAATCTCGCGCGAAACAAACTCAAGATTATCGACCAATATTTCACCCATTGACTGATCAGGACGTTAAAATTGCAATGGAATAATGGCGTTGGCGATGAAACCTGACAGCCTGTCAGAGGTCCGCGTCCGATAGAACATTGACGGAGGCTCGCGAACCAGCGACGCTTACAACTATGACGCCCCTGAAGTTCACTCGTAGCGTTCGTAGCCTAAACCGCCTCCGCCAAATCGCGCAGGTGCTTACTCAACAAGGTTTTGGGCACATCGTCGCGCAGATGCACCTTTCGCGTTTTGTTCCCGTGTGGATGCTGCGGCGCGTCAAGCAAAAAGGCACCGTGTCGGATAAGCCTTCGAGCATCGGGCGTCGAATCGCGGATGTTTGCGCGGAATTAGGCCCAACCTTCGTTAAGTTTGGCCAGATGATTACAACTCGGCCCGACATCGTCCCGACTGCCATTCTGGAAGAACTTCGATCATTGCAGGACGACGTTCCGCCTTTCGATGGCGCCATGGCTTTGAGAATCATCGCCGAGGAACTGGGCGCGCCCATCAGTGAGCATTTTGAGTATGTGGAAGAAGAGCCGATCGCCTGCGGCTCTATCAGCCAGGTACATCGTGCGCGGACCATCGACGGGAAAGAGGTCGTCATCAAGGTTCGCAGGCCCGAGATTGATGACACGATTGCGACAGACATGCAACTCTTGCATTGGCTGGCCGAGTCGATCGAAAGTTTGATGCCGGAATTGAATGTATACCGCCCTAGGATGCTCGTTGCAGAGCTGGAAGAGGTACTCACACGCGAATTGGACTTTGTGAATGAAGCGTCGGCTACGGATCGATTGGCTTGCGCATTTGCGGAAGACGAAGGCGTCAGCATTCCCAAGGTGTTTTGGGATTTATCAGGCAAGCGAATCCTCACGCTCAAAGCCATTCCCGGTCAAAATATCGAAACGATTTTCGCCGGCAGTGATGACAACGCCAAAGCGATCGACAAGCCGTTGCTTGCGAGCCGAATTGCCGACTGCTTTTTGAAGCAGGTGTTTGAGATCGGCATGTTCCACGCCGACCCGCATCCGGGCAATATCCTCGTATCATCCCCAGCCGATTTCGCACTTATCGATTTTGGCCAGGTCGGAACGATCACAGACGAACTCATGACACAAATGGTCGTCATGGTCTACGCCGCGGTGAACAAAGAAATTGACGTTGTTGTGGATAGTTTGGCGGACCTTGGCGCATTGGGGCCGGACACAGATCGAAGACAGCTAAGTCGATCGCTTCAGGCCATGCTGGATAAATACCATGGCTTGCCCATGAAACGCATTGATATAGGCGTTTTGGTGAACGAGTTTGCCGACGTCGTTCGACTCCACGATGTTATCATCCCGCGCGATGCGGTGCTTCTATTCAAAGCGACGGGCATGATTGCATCAACGACCGCAATGCTTGATCCCAACCTGAACTTGCTTGAACCATTGACCGCTCGTTTGAAGAGCGTCATCGGCAAGCGGCTTTCGCCTACGAGGCTAACGCGAGAGGCGGCGGTCTGGGGTTGGCACCTCTTTAGTGTCGCCCGCAGTGCCCCAAGACAGCTGCGCGAAGTGCTCAGGCAGCTCGCGAAGGGCGGCTGGAAGCTCAAGCTACAGCACGAAAACATCGATCGCCTTGTCTCCGAGTTGGATCGATCGAGCAATCGCCTTGCATTTTCCATCGTCATCGCCGCGATTATCGTAGGCAGTTCTGTCGTCGTTAGCGCCGATACGTCCATCAAGTTTTTCGATATTGATGTGCAGTACTTTGGCATCATCGGGTTCCTGATGGCTGGAATTCTAGGCTTGGGGCTTAGCTGGGCCATTTTTCGAAGTGGTCGATTACATTAGGTCTTGCGACAGACGCTCTTCAGTCCGGCGCAGCGGGAATTCGGTCGCAGCACGGGTTTTCTGACACAGCCTTGCTGGGATCAAGTTAGGTCTATAGACTCTATTTCAGCAGATTCACAGCCGCATGCATTCAACGGGCGTGTGTGCGGAGCCCCGCATATCCAGTTGGAGTTCTTGGGCGCATGGATGAGAACCGGCATAACCTACCGCATTCGGATGGTCGCGACGAGCCTACGGAAACCGTCGTCGAACCGGGGCATGCACAATTACCGAAAGCGATATCGCGATATCGTGTGAAGCGCATGATCGCAAGTGGCGGTATGGGAACGGTTTACGAAGCGATGCAAGAGCAGCCACGGCGTACCGTGGCAGTTAAAGTGATGAAGCATGGCGTTGCGTCGCGATCAGCTATGCGACGATTTGAATACGAATCGCAACTGCTGGCCCGATTGCGTCATCCGGGGATCGCCCAGATTCACGAAGCCGGTACGCATGACGATGGGCATGGTGCGGTACCGTTCTTTGCGATGGAGTACATTCGTAACGCCAAGTCGATCACACTATACGCCAATGACAAGAATCTAGACACGCGCGCACGCCTGGAGCTTTTTCAGTCCGTCTGCGAGGCTGCCCATCATGGTCATCAGAAGGGTATCATTCATCGTGATCTCAAACCGGGTAACGTCCTCGTTGATTCAGACGGCCACGTGAAAATCATAGACTTTGGCGTAGCGCGAGGGACCGACTCGGATCTGGCAGTTACGACGCTTCAAACGGATGTCGGTCAACTCATTGGTACGCTGCAATACATGAGTCCCGAACAGTGCGAAGCTGATCCACATGACATCGATACGCGAAGCGATGTGTACTCTTTGGGAGTCGTCCTTTACGAGCTTCTTTCCGGCCGACTTCCTTACGATGTTAGCCGGGCGAAGATCTTCGATAGCACAAGGGTGATCTGCAAGGAGCAACCTACAAGCCTCAGTACGATAAATACAAACTTGCGAGGCGACCTGGAAACAATCGTTCTAAAGGCACTTGAAAAGGACCGCGATCGGCGCTATCAGTCCGCCGCTGAGATGGGTTCTGACATTCGGCGCTTCCTTGAGGGTGATGCTATTGTTGCTCGGCCTCCCAGCGTTACCTATCAACTGCGTGTTTTCGCACGTCGCAATAAGCCGATGGTCGCGGCTGTTTTCACTGTGTTTCTCGCGCTGACCGTTGGGCTTGTGACAGTGAGTGTTGCGTACATGCGGGTTCAGCGCGCTCAGGCGACAGCAAACCGGGAACAGCAATTGCGTCGAAACGCGGAACGACAGTCTGAACTTGACCGGGCTGCGGCGGACGCTCTCAGGCCTATCCAGGATCGCATAGGACGTCGCGCACCGAGTTTCGCCGCCACCACTCTCGATGGTGATCCGATCGGAACCGATAGCTTTGAGAAGCACCCCGCAACCGTTCTCAATTTCGTCGCAGCCAATTGCCCGTTCTCAACGAGGAAAATCAGGGAACTTAACGAGATACGAACGACGTACGGCCAAGCTGGTGTGCGGTTCGTTAACATCGCCCAGACAATGAAGCAGAAACGGTACAGCGCAGCCGAAATGATGACGATTTTTAAGGGCGAAGGATGGGACTGGGAACTCGTCTACGACCCGACGAATTCGCTTGGGAATATGTTCAAGTCCAGCGGCTACCCAAAGTTAGTAGTCATAAACAAACAGGGAACGATCGTTGACGCTGGTACGTTTGGCAGTCAGTACTTAGCTTCTCGGCTTCAGACAATGGTAGGTTCGGATGCCAAGGGCGCTGCACGTCAACAGCTAACTAAGTCTGATCCCTCGCGAGAGGCTACGCAGGATCTAGTCGCGCTCGAAAGTCTTTGTAGGCGCCGGCTGGAAGTGCAAAGCCGGGTCCTCGGCACCGACGGTGCTGCCGAATCCATGAACGACCTCGCCGATGTGCTACTCGCACAAGGCGGCAATGAGGCCGAAGCAGAGCAATTATACCGCAAAGCGATCGGAATCTATGGCAGAGGGGCTGGCATCGATCATGCGCTGACGCGGACGGTAATTGGAAACTTGGCAGACTTACTTCGGTCTCAAGGACGAGCGGAGGATGCGCAGGCGTTATTGTCCGATCCAGCTGCGGTCGTCAAGGCGGCCAAGTCTGACAAAAACGAAAAGACCACCACGCGACCGTAGGGGCAGGCGGCTTGCACTCCGGGCGGCAATGCGAGCACGTTAAATGGTTTCGGCGCAGATTGCTGCATAACTCTCTGGCGCGCTCGAGGACGAAGCTAACTGCATTAGGCGTCGAATCTGCAGAACTTGCTGCCTGTGTTCCAGGGGTTGGGGCATACTCTTCGATTTTTCTTGACTTTGTTGTGATCGGTTCATTACTATAGGACTTCGGCCATGTGGCCTTTTCAGGCAGTTGGCTGACGAAACGCATATCACCGGATGCAAGATAGTAAATCAAGTAGTCTAGCTGGTTGACTATTGCGAAACGCTGAATGCGAATAAGGAATCGGGACATAGCGTCGTGTCCCTAAGGGAATTCTTGTAGTAAGGAGAACCGAAGTGAATGTTGTTAAGAAATGTCTGTCTGTGTTATTGGTTGCTGTTGTTGTCGCATCCGCGGTTACGATTTTATCAGGTGCGCCAGCCGAAGCAGCCAAGCCCGGTGGAATTCAGTGCCCGCAAATCTGGGCTCCTGTCATTTGCAGAGGGGACAGAGTCTTCGCCAATCAGTGCTTCGCCGATCGCGCACACGCTAAAGATTGCGTGCCATATGGTGACGGCATTTAAGAACACCGAAGTCCAAAATTGAATTCAGTTGTTCAAACCGCCCGCGATAAACATGTCGCGGGTGGTTTTTTTGCAGAGAGTGATGATGGCTGAATGTCTTCGTTTGGAATTGGGGCGGAGCCATGGTTGTTAGGCAGCGCAAGATTCAGGCCAAAGCTACGTTGAGTACCGGTTAAGTTTATTGCCAGAAATCTTCCAGTAACCGCAGTCAAGTTTGGACCACGACGATGGAACCGCCAAACATGTATCCGATAGATAGACCAATATACGAGAGCCATGACGCGTGATTTCCGGGTGATTTAGTTCAATTGACCTTCATATGGAATTGAGTAGTCTTATGAATTCTTGCAGCTCAAGAAGCTGCGCTTTGAGCGCCGGTAGCTCAGTTGGATAGAGCATCGGATTTCTAATCCGAGAATATGCCTCATTCCTGCCAATCCTCAGACTAAAAGTGCGTTTCAAGTGCATTGAGGGCTGATTTGGACGCGCTCGAATGTAGTCGTAAGGACTGGCGCCTGCCACCGATCCTGCCACCGTTTCAAACAGTGCGATGAATTCTTTGGCCTGCTCAAAATGCCAACAGACTGAGTTGCGCATGGCTGGGCAGATATCTGTAATAGTTTCTCATCGAATTGACCGCGAATTGCCTTTGATGTTGTGGTGCCTGGCGCAAATAGAGAGAACCGACGTTTATTCGCACAACGCACTCGAAGCGTAAGTCCTTGGGTGCGACGACGATAGGAAAAGCGAGCGAGTCATTCGGATACGATGACCGCTTCGAGTCTGGTTATCTGGGAAATGTCGGATGCACGCTCACGCTCGACGTGCGACGGTAGGCGGTTATGCTTTCCGCACCGTGGAGGCGCAATCGCTTACAACCCTCGTGTCCGACTTCGCCGAGGAGCTTGGACTGGCGGAAGACAAGGGGGGGACGTTCTACGGCTACTATCAAGACTTCCCGTTCGCGTGCTGCATGCTCGCGGGCTCCGAGCCAGACTTGGTGCCCAGTAGATCGTACGGGTCGAGTGCCGAATTTCGGCCGCCGGAGCGGAATGGACTGCTGATACAGTTGAGGCATGTCCGCGCGGATGTTCCGCCGTCCGACGACGCAAACGACGCGCCGGATGCTACGCTGGCAGACATATTGGGCGACGGCACGTTGAAGATAGAAGTCGAGGATCGGATTACCTGGGTCTCGGTCTATGCGCCCGCTGAACTACTTCGGACGGGGCGTCTATGCCCCCTGCTCGACACAGTTGTGGCGCACTTGGAGGCCGAAGGGTACGACCCACTCCCCGGGACGTGCCATTATTGCATGGAAAACTCGGTCGAGTCGGTGATCTTTGAGGAGTTCCGGGTCGGCCAAATGTGCGACGCTTGTCTCGCACCGCACCTAGCTGCACGACAACGGCAAACTGCGGTAACGGGTCGCGGGCTGTTGCTGGCGACGGCCTCGTGCATTCCCGGAGCGCTGCTGGGTGCTGTCGTGTGGGCGGCTTGCTGGTTCTTGCTCTTGGCGATCCCAAATTTGTTCTTGAGACTGACATTAAGTTTGGCTCCGATTCTCATCGTGGTCGCCTTCGTGTCCGCTGTCGGGATGGGCGTCGCTTCGGTCGCCACGTGGTATGTGAGGCGTGTGAAAGGCAGGGGGGATCTACATGCCTGTATTCTTGGCGTGGCGATGGCGATGCTGGGGATCGTTCTCGGAGAGTTTCTATATGAGGTGATAGCCATAGTTTGGCTCAAAGGAGTCTTTTCCCTGCGCGCGGCGTCTTGGGTTTTGGCGGCAAACTGGTCGCAGCCAAGTCTTTTTCTGATACTAACTCGTGGGAGCGCTGCGGTCATCTCCATCATTGCGGCCGCCAAAATGGCCCGTCCCAAGCTGGAGAGAATCCCGCTCTGACGACCGCCGGGCTGTGAGTAAATAACTAGCCCCCGCTCGGTACAGCAGGTCGGTTGAACTTGAGGAGGAAAAGTGAGATGAACTCTTCCTCCAACAATTGGCCGAGTTGGAAGTCCAGCATCGCCAAGCACAAGGAATCCTGCGACGAATCAAACTGGCTGCGTTTCCCGTGGTCAAGGAACTGGCTGACTTCAACTTCTCCACCGTTCCCAAACTCAACAAGAAGCGGTTCTGCACTTGGCCCTTGACGACAGGGATAGTTCCTTCAACTAAGCTAGTGCAGGTCGTAGCATCATTCCAGAAGCAGACTCTCCAATTGACTCACTGCTATTCGTTCGGTATACGTTAGGTGATATTTTGAACGGATATGCCCGTGTCTGACATACGAGACTCTACGATTCATCCAGCTTCTACGGACCTTGCGATCTTTTACGAACGCGTGCGTTCAGACGCCGCCTGCTTACTACATCTCAAGGAACTTAGATGGGGTGCAGACTTGGAACGATTCTGTTGCCCCAATTGTGGCTCCTCAAAAGGGTGGTGGCTGGATCGGAGACAACTTGCTGAATGTCGCGTTTGCGGCAAGCAGTCAAGTGTCACCGCCGGGACCGTTTTCCATCGCGTCCGAACATCACTTCGCAAATGGTTCTGCGCAGTTTATCTTTTGCATCCGAATCGAAAGAGAATTACGACGATGGAACTTGCCAAACTGATTCATGTTTCCTACGCCACGGCTTGGCTCATGTTGAAAAAGTTGCGCAGTGCCATGGGAACGCGCATCGAAGATTATGGCCTGGAGAGGCTCATGCGAGTCAATGAGGCTGGACAAAGGCAAGCCGCTTCGACGACGTAGCATTTGTCCTGTTAATTACTGCAAAAAGCAACCGGAGCCAGCAAGACAAACCGTTTTCATGGATTAGAACGTAGTATTTGATATGAATCCTCTATTGAAGAAATCACTATTTCCAGCCAATTCATAACGATTTTGGCGAAACAATTGGGAATCTCTGCCGAGCTGATTCGCAATGCAAGTGGCATTTGTGTATGTGCAATAAGAGGGTAGGGGATTATCTCCCGCTACCCTCAAGCAAAAACATCTTTTCCGTTGGAACGTCAAATCAACGCTACGTTGTCCGGCTCAGAATCCGCGCTACGGCCTGATGCGTCCAGGTTGTTTTTCCCGTCTTGGTTCGTACGCGACGAAGCGTCAATGAGTCGGCGATTTTCTTGAGTGCAACACCGTTGCCCCGCAATTGCCGAATCTCCTCGATGATGGTTTGCTCTGCATCATTGGTCATGAGTGTCTTGCCATCGGCATTAAGGTCAAAGCCGTAGGGTACCGTGCCGATCCTTTGTCCGTTGGATCGTTTGACCGCCATGGCTGAGCGCGTGCGCTCTCTTGTTAAGTTTCTTTCCATTTCCGCGGCACCGGCAAGAATGACCAGCATGAACCGACCGGCTGCGCTTTGCGTGTCGATGGCATTCCCGCCCAAATCCACGACGTGAAGCGATATGCCCTTGTGCTGCCACTTTTCAACGGTCGTGAGACAATCGCCAGCGTTGCGAAATCCTCGATCCAGCTTGAGCATGACGACGGCCGAGCCATTCGTCAGCGCATCGAGCAAGCGCCTGCCACCTTCACGACTCGCCAATGGTTTCCCGCCGGACACGCCAGCATCCGTAATAATCTCCGACAATCGCAATCCCTTGAGTGTGCAATAGGCCTTGATTCGTAAAGCCTGCGCATCCAAACCCAAACCGCTCTCGGCTTGCTCAACGGTGGAACAACGCGCGTATCCAATCGTATTCATGGCATCATTTCCCCCGCTTCGATCGCTTGCAGCATGGCTCGCAGATTGTTTCGGTGCGTCTGAGCCAGCTTGACGTAGGCAGCAATTGGCTTGCCGTCTAATCCTTCCGTTTGGGCAATGATTCTGGCACGCTCCGCAAACGCTCTGGCTAAGTCTCGCCTAGATAGGTCAACACGAGTGCATCGAGACAAAAGCGGATTGGCGTCGTCGAAGTCTTCAAAGAGCGAGTCTTGACCATCCTTCGTTGTCGTGAATACAAAGACAACGTGTTGCGGGATGGGTTCCAGGAGTGTGAGGAATCGTCGAATGGTCGAACGAGTCAATCCATGCGCTTCGTTGATAATGAATGCTCGCCCGCTCTTACTGCCGAGACCATAGCAGTGCATTTGCTGTTCAATGTCCCGCAGCTTGGCTGGCGTTAAGTCGCCTGCGTCTAGCTCTTGGATGCTATGTTCGCTGGCCAATTCGGATGCAATCAATCGAGCGATAGTCGTCTTGCCCGTCCCACTTTGCCCGCTTAACCAGATAGCTCGACCACCGAATCCGCGCTCGGCCAATCTTTGTAGCTTGTTTACTGCCTTATCTTGCCCGACAACATCGGTCCAAACGATCGGTCGGTATTGTTCGCATAGTTGCATCACGCCACCGCCTTTCGGGATTCGATCGCGGAACAATCGTCGATAATGGAACGAATGGTCTTTGATATTCGGTCCAGACTCTCGCGAAGTGCCTTACTATTGCCGTTCCATAAGGCAATGTAATGGCTGGCTCTGACTTCAACATCTAAGCCGAAGTGCAGACAAACGACATAGGCTACCGATTCTGCTTCTAGTTCTGCCATATTGCGAGTGAGTGCGCCACGATTCGTTTTGTGCAAAATCTCATGGGCTAATTCGTGAGCGAGTGTCTTGGCTTGTTGACCGGTAGGGTGTGTGCAATCGACGTCGATGCTTCCGCCTTTGGATACGCCAAACAGACCATCGCCTAAGTTCTTGAATTGAACGGCAATGCCGCGATGGTGAGCGACTTGAATCAGCTTGGACAAGAGATTGTCAGCCGCACACTCAACGTCTGGCAATGGGAATTCTGGTAGCTCTTCACCATCGGTCTGGGATATATCAAACACGCTGACTGCTTTGAAAAACATTCCCTCGATCGATTCGGTTTCGCCAGCTTGGGAAGTAGTTTCACGCTTGAAGGGACAGGGAGCAAAGATTCGGATTCCTTTTTCGCCTTTGCGAACTTGGCGACCGAGTGCTTGCCATGCTCGATAGCCTGCAACACGCGTTGCGTCCGGGCATTGCATCGCAATCAGCCATGAATTATGCCAAGAATAATGGTGAAACCGAGACTGAACAGCAAGGTACTGTTTGAATAGTTCCGATGCTCTGACTTGATCGACAGCCTTTGCAAGAATATCGAGTCGCCTATCAATTTCCTGTTTAAGTTCAGCACTCTTTTGCGTTGCGGACGGTCGAACGGATGGTATGCTTGTCATGTCATTAGCTCCTTTGAAGCTAGTGGCCACGCTCCCGGATGTTAGCGCATCGCGGGAGCACTTATCAATTGTCTACTTCGAGTATGCCGCGCGTTCGGCACGTTGTCAAGAAAAAAATTCTACAACCGGTCCGTTGTGGAATTATCCAGCCTTACGGTGTCGTAAATGCGGCAGTGTTGTTTGAGTCTTGTTTGCGTTGTGTTTGCGGCTTGTTTGTGCGGCATTTGCGCGCGATAGGGTCGCCAATAAAATGCCAGAGTATCGACACAAATCCTTGAAGAATTCTTCTTGGCTGTAGAAAAACCGAACCGTACCCCCACCCCATTCAACGCTGCCGGTACCATAGGTATCTCGTCTCTCTTTTTTTGTGGATCGTGGGCATGCGCATGACTATCCGAATGCAACCCGATTCCTGAAGTTCGGCTTTCGCCATGAAGTCTCTACGTTATTTTGTTGGCAAAGAATAATGTCGTACCAGGCGAAGCTGCCTGGTCCTTATGTCTCAGTGATTTCTCTAGTGAATCAATCCGTAACGATTGGTCGTGCGGTGACGTTTTGTAGATATGGCGGCAGCGTGGTGAGCCGGGTGTCGTCCACCGCTCCACCCATGGTGAAATGGTAAAGGGACTGATACTGTCGACCCTTGAAACCAAAGAGATCATGTACCGGGTCATCGAAGAAGCACCCGATTCCTGTGCCACGAATACCAGCAGCTTCGGCTTCAAGATAGAGGACTTGGCCGATCATTCCAGCCTCCCAGAATAGCCGTCTATAAGTCCAAGGGCCATGAGTCTGCAACGGCCCTTCGAAATCGGCGATCATGCCAAGGCTGAACGCTCCGTCAGCCGCAATATCCTGCCCACAACTAACCTGACCTGCCGTCGCGCGAGCATCACCCGACATCAAATGATACAAAGGCAAAGTCTGCGGACAGTCGGCGGGCTTCTGCCAATTGAACTCTGGCCGCATGGATTCTTGAAGCGTTGCAAGCTGGCCGAGCGAGCGCACGAGGAAGTATATTCCCGGTTTCAACCCTTCGATAAGATGTACAAACAGCCCGAGGTGCACATGCGATGGCGGTCCCAACGCGCTCCATGGCGAGTGCTTGTAACGAGGCAGTACGCGATCCATTATCAAGTAAAACTGTTCAGCAGTGATGCTTGTGCGCCCATCCAACGCTACGGCACTTCGACGCTGGTGGATAATCGCTCGTGCTGGACAAGAGGATCGTTTTGGGATTAGTGGGGTGGGGGAGTCCGTCGCTGGTGCCGAAATCGCTAGCTCGGGTGTTGAGAGCTTGGCGCACGCGCTGGCGACTGAGTCGATCAACTCCCATTCCACATGATCCGAGCTGAGGCGGTTTGCCGTGCCGAACCATTTGCTGCGTACCACTGATCGGAGCGCTTCGCTTGAAAGGCCGAACGGCGTGTCTCTCGTTCCAGATTCGGCAACCGGTGTAACAGCGATAAGCAAATCAGAATGCTCTTGCTCGGCGTTCTCAAAGTCATGATCGCGATCCAATCCGAGAAGTGCACAGATATCTTCATCGCCCATCTCAGTGAGCGGTAGAACCTGCCAACCTTGGAGTGCCGCCGACAGGCATATCCCAGCAAGCGCGTGACCGACATCGTGCTGACAATAACGATAGGCCCTTTCGCCGTATTTCCAAGCCTCGCGCCAATGTATGGAGGAGAGTCCAACCAGGAATGTTTCGCATGGGAATCCGTTAATCAAGCGATCCCAAACGTCGGCCTTTATTTCGCATCGTCGCTCGAGGACGTGATCCTTTGGCGCGTAGTGAAAAACACCTGGATCGGTGGTCATTC
This sequence comes from Phycisphaerae bacterium, assembly GCA_029260035.1. Taxonomy (GTDB): domain Bacteria; phylum Planctomycetota; class Phycisphaerae; order UBA1845; family UBA1845; genus OFTM303. The sequence goes on along the minus strand of JAJDEA010000206.1, from coordinate 3,242 downwards.
CGCGGACAGTACCAAGGGCTAGATATCCTTCAGTAGGATGTAAGTTGCCACTCGACGGGTTGATCCGAAGAGCCCAACGAGTTCCTTGGTATTCCTTCCAAGCGGATAGGGCTAACGAGTTCTGCAAAAAATCAGAAATAGTTTTGAGGCACACTGTTTGAGGTGCGATCGATCCAGATTCAAACAGGGAATCATAGGATGGGAATTCTGCCGCCTCGGCTATTAGAAGTTGAACACACGGCGAGCCAAGATAGCGGCGAAACGGATCGGGTTGCGTTGCCCAATCCAAATAACCCAAACTGCGCGCGTACCGTTGCGGATGGTGCTTTGTGGTTTCGTGGTAGCGCAATGCTATTTCTAAGGATTCCATTGTCGTCTAGCATCACGTTGGCCAGGATTTTCGCTGTTCCGTTAAGCGCAAATTTCTCAGCCTTTCCTTCATTATACCGTTCTGTAGAATGAATCGACCCCGGACCCTTTTGTTCGTTAGAAACGAATAGGCCAAATGACAGCAATCGAACTTTTCAGATGCAGCTCCGATGCGCTAACGATTACAGGCCTTGCCGAGTGGGACTCTCCGGATTTCCCCGGCCAGCGCGACGCACTCGTGTACGTCGACAAAGGGATCAACGAGGAGAGTCCGCTATGGTGTTTGGCGCCAACATGCACAGATGATACCGACTACCTACCGGTGGACATAGCCATGGCTCAGAATCTAATTGAGTCACATTTGCGCGCCTGGCTTCTCAGTGGCGGGTGGCATGTGCAAGTGACGATTCGGAAACAGGCGTGTCGGTGGCGACTCGTTGATTGTCTTTCGATCGCGGACGGCGGAGGTGATCGCCTGGACGACGATTACCCCTTTGGTAATGACGAGCTTTCGGTACTGTGCGAGTCTGTGATTGTCGTAGCCGCGGGCCAACGATGCCGCATCCGATAGATTCGAAGGCTTAAGAGCGGAAGCGAAGCGCTGGTTACAAGGCCGCTCTCCCGATAGCTTGATTTTTTCTTGGGGGCAGAGACGCTACTATAATTGCGTGGGATAGGATTATTTCGAGTGAGAGCGTAAGCAGGCATGCCGAACGGATCAATGACTCAAGGCGCATTTGGACTTTGCTATATTGCAGAACTTGAATAATACTACACTTCGCACTGGGCGCATTTCGGTAACCGTTGTGGAACGAGGGAATTATGGCGATAAGCGTTGCCAAATTTCGAGAGCTGTTAGCGTTGGACGAAAGCGATCCGTTAAGCCGCTTCGGTCTAGGGCAGGCATTATTCCAGGAGGGGAACCTCGAAATGTTGCACGAGGCGGCGGAACATCTCCTCTTTGCCAACGAGAGAGCTCCGGATCACCTAGCGACTTATCACGTACTAGGGCAAGTGCTAATCAAATTGGGCCGCGAAAGTGACGCGAGAGATGTTTTGAGAGCAGGGTGCGTAAGAGTCAAGGCTGCAGGCGAGCGTATGGGGCGTGATCTCGGACCAGCGATGGCTGACATGCTCCAAGCACTCTAGGTAGCGTCGCGCAGAATTGCGTATTCTCAGTGATACTCAATCGCCGCCTGGTTTTATGCTTAGTTGCACTGGGCTGGTAACGTAGGGTTTTGTGAGGGAAAGATATCCTCGCAGCTCTCGACGTAACCACATAACTCGCATAGGCACTTGCAATGGCGGGAGATTAGCTGACCGAGTTCGCATTGAGGACACCGCAAGTCGTGCGGCTCTTTCGACGACTCTTCCAATGGCGGTAAGTTATTCATTACGCCCATTTCTTCCGGTATACCTTTTGCACGTTCTAAGAACAACATTTACTGTTTACATGCCGAATGTCAACCGAGCCTGCAAGCCTTGTCATTAAGTCGGCGACCAATTCCTTGGCTACGGTCCATGCCCAATTGGCTCGCGTGAGCCAATGAATTTCCAGCGCAGTGCTGCGATCATGCAATGCGCCGGTATCAGAGCCACCATACGATTTGATAGATTTGGTTATCACGAATGTTGATGGTTTGGTAAGGAATAATCAGGCGCGTACGGCTAGTAGCTTTCGCGTTATGCTGTCTCCGATTCGAAGTGGGATTTCTCATTTGTCAAAACGCCCCCTAATCATACGTAAAATGATGCTCGATTCAAGAAGAATTGAATCTTCGCCATGTGGGTCAATGTCCCTCCTTGCTTTTCGATGTGCACGGAGTCTTCGCCAACGCGGTGCCGCATTCGGGGCATGTACCGGAGACGTTGCCGGTGAGGTTATAGCCACACTTCTGGCAGTATCCCCCTTTCGGTATTCGTTTCTTAAGACGTTGTCGGATTAATAAAACCAACGGTAAGATTCCAAGCATGGTAGATACCATCCAAAGGCGAATCTTGACAACCGATGTTATGGATTTTTCAACTCTTCCACAGGCGGTAATGGCTGTATCAGCATACTCCGCCCAGTAAAACTCATAGCCGAAAATACTTCTCTTTTCGTGCATTCCCGCCATTCTCTCAGGCTGTTCCGGACCGACCATGCGAATAAATACGGTGCGATTCTGGACTCCTAGCGTGATCGAATGAAAACTCACAAATTGAGGACAAAGTGTCCAGACAGAATTCGGTATACAATTCGTCATGAACGCGACTGCAGAACCGAGCGACATAAGCCCCAGCACTATACATGCTACTTTGCTTATTAAACTAAACGTGCGACGCATGATGATCCGGTCTGGGTAAACCTTGCTGATAATGGAAAGTACTTTACGGATCATGGCTTCTCAGTCTTCCTCCCACACTCCGGACACACGCCCGACACATTGCCGGTTAGATTGTACCCGCATTCGCAATGGCCTTCGGGCAACTTTCGGTTTCGACGCCAGAGAATGACGGATGGGATTGCGATTATGAGTGTGGGAATCCAGAGGGGTAAACGCAGCCAGATCAAACTATTTTGAACGTCTGGTGATGCACGATACTTTGGCCATACCGAAATTCCTACGGCTCCGCGTCCGTGAGAGGTTGGTGCCACACCGAACCGTAGTGATCCCTTGGTCGTCAAGGCGTTTTTTTTGATATTCACAACAAACTCGCCACGCCAAAAACCCATGTGCCCAAGAAATGTGCCATTTCCTTGTTCTAAATATTGCAGCAATATTAAGAATTGGATGCTCGCAACGAACGGCACAAGCATCATCCCCGCCACCACCAACCCCGTCATTCCCAGTCGTCGTTTCGTGGTTCGTTTCATTTCGCCGAGTCCCCGT
>JAJDEA010000205.1 GCA_029260035.1 Phycisphaerae bacterium | reverse complement strand
ATCGTACTGCTTGATCGGGAACGAGAGCAGCTTGGGCCTAAGGACGTGGACGTGGTTCCCTTGCGACGTAAGCGCGCGTCCAAGATCAAGTTCGATATTGGCGAACTTCTTCTTAGCCTCGAGCGCCGCTCCAGAGTCCATGCTGGCCGTACCGTCACTTCCAACCGCACCGGTTGTGAGGATACAGCGGTATTCCGCCGGCTCAATCCAAAAATTGCAGACCTTCTCTGTCATATTTTCCCGTCGGTTGTTCCCCTCCAGCGGGCAAATCACAGTCTTATTATCGGCTCCGAGACATGTCAACCTTTGCTTATGCCCCCTGACATCCAGTTTATTCGGTTGTACACCTCATATTTACCATCCGATCGCGTCTTGATCGCAACGTATTGTTGGCCCTCTCAATGTAGAGGAACGAGAATGCAACAACATTGGCAGGTTTCGATTCGTTTCGCCTGGAAATGGCAGAGGCTAGAGATTCTGCGCAAAATACGTTCTTGCCAGATAATCACTCTGCGCAGAATGGCTGACAGTATGCTGCCCGCAATATCGCTGATGCAACCTGCCGATTTTCCGGGACATTGATGAATGAACACATGGGCTGCTCTGCAGGGAGTTGTCGCTGCCGGTTTTGCCAAGGGTAATTCAAACAGCATTGTCGGTAGAAAACAGGTTCGTGCCAGCGAATATCAGCGATTCGATGCAGCCAATGAACTTCCATTCGATGAAACCAACCGGCAATGGAGACGGGGTACACAACCGACGAAAATTCGCTACCATGCGAGGCCCGAATGGTTGCGGCATGGGTATTGCTGCGGATCCGGGTGAAGCAGGGAGGACCAAACATTGCGTATCTTGACTATTGTGAAGCAGGTTCCTGATTCCAACGCTACGATCAAGGTTAAGCCGGATGAGAGCGGTATCGATAGCGCTGGCCTGAAGCTTGTGCCTGACCCGTTTGACGAGTTCGGAATTGAATTGGCTGTTCAATTGCGTGAAAAGCGTGGGGATGTCGAGGAAATCGTCGCGCTGACCGTCGGGCCAGACAAAGCAGCTGAGGCATTGCGCGTGGCGCTAGCGATGGGCGCGGACAAGGGTATGCACCTCAACGATGGTGCATTCGACCTCACAAACGAGTTGTTGTTAGCATCGATCGTCGCGCAAGCCATAAAGCGTGATGAGGCCGGTTTCGATCTCCTGCTATGTGGCAAATACAACATCGATTTAGATAGCGGGGCATTCGGTCCCGCACTAGCTGAATACCTGGATATTCCTCACGTTGGTGCTGTCACCGGGCTTGATGTTTCCGAAGACGGAAAGAGCTTCGAAGCTCGCAGACGAATCGAGGGTGCTGAAGAAGTTGTTGAGTGTGGCCTTCCAGCCCTGCTGACGATCGAAAAAGGCCTCGTCGAGCCGAGGTATCCGTCACTACCCAACCTGATGAAAGCCAAGAAAAAGCCGGTAGACGTTCTTACATCGGCTGAATTGCAGACAGATGAATCGTTGCAGGTGGCAACCCAATTTCAATCCGTTGCCCCACCAGCTCCCAAACCCGATTGCAAATTCGTTGAAGGCGAGCCGGAAGATATGGTTAAGGAACTTGTCCGCTTACTGCGCGAAGAGGCTAAGGTCGTATAACAATGACGAACAACATACTCGTGTTTATTGAGCAGCGTGAGAGCAAGATTCTCCCTGCATCGTTTCAATTGCTCGCACTTGCCGAACAACTCGCCAGCGAAACGGGCGGCGAGGTGCAAGCGTGCATCGTTGGTCAAAGCATAGCGGGTCTTGCAGACACCTCCGCCAGCTATGGTGCGAAGAAGACATACGTTGTGGACGGCGAAGAGTTTGCCTATTACCGCGCGTCTCCGTACGCGACAGCACTTTCCGCTGTCATAGACAAGGCAGACCCGAAAGCAGTACTTATCTCGACGACCTTCATGGGTCGCGACCTCGCATCACGCGTCGCGGCTCGCAAGAAGGCAGCCCTTGCGATCGACTGTACGCAGCTCAAATTGGAAGGCGGCGATCTCATTGCCACCAAGACTATGTACGCGGGCAAGTTCAGCGCGACGTTCCGGCTTTCCGGTTCACAGTTGCAGGTCGCAACAGTCCGCTCCAACGTTTTTGCCGCAAAGGAGCCGCAATCGGGCGTAACCGCAACCGTTGAAAACGTAGCTGTAACGCTCGGTGAAGGCGACGGTCGCCTAAAAGTGAAAGAAGTCGTAGCATCGAGTTCCGGCATCAAAGACGTCACCGAAGGTGACGTCGTCGTGTCAGGAGGTCGATCGCTAAAGTCCGAGGAAAACTTCAAGATTCTCTTTCAGCTTGCGGAGGTTCTCGATGGCGCTGTCGGTGCGTCTCGCGCCGCTTGTGATGCGGGCTATCAGCCCCACACGCGTCAGGTTGGTCTCACCGGCAAGGTTGTAACACCCAAGTTGTACATCGCCTGCGGAATTGATGGAGCTATTCAACTCCTTGCTGGTATGCGAGGCAGCAAGGTGATAGTTGCCATCAACACCAAGAAGGAAGCCCCCATTTTTAAGGTGGCTACTTACGGATGCGTCGCCGACCTTTTTGCAATCGTGCCACTCTTAACTGAAGAGATTACGCGACTCAAGGGTTAGCGCGATCCCTGCTCGCTGATTCAGCCTTGGCTGATTATCGCGGATGAAATGAGAGTTGGTTTTCACTTTTTCGGGCTGATCGGAAGCGTGTTCCTGAACATCTGAAAGCCGTTGTTCAGAAGCAGTCGCGCCCTCGCAATCCGTCATCGAAAGGTTGCCTTCATGAACGCATTAGTCATGGCCATACTGCTTCTCGCAGGGTGGGGCTATTTTGCGTACTCAGCGCGACGGCGCTGGCGACTGATGATGGTTGGCACTCCGGACAGCCGATGGGATCAGCCAGCGGTACGCATTCAAAGAACACTTCGGTACGCTATTGCCCAACTCCGAATGAGGCGCTACCCCATCGCAGGCTTCGCGCACATGCTTGTTTTCGCAGGCTTTGGCGTGCTGTTACTGCGTACGCTGATTCTGTGGGGCAGAGGATTCGACGAGTCATTCGATTTTTGGTTTTTCGGCCCCGACCACACCCTGGGGCGCGTTTATTCGTTCCTCAAAGACGTCTTCGCCGCTCTCGTGATCCTGGGGACATGCGTTTTTATCTACTACCGTGCAATCAAAAAACTCAAGCGCATGACGCTGAGCACCGAAGGGTTGGTCATTCTAGCCATTATCCTCTTGATGATGTTCGCGGATATTTTCTACGACGGAGCAAATATCGCACTTGACCATCGAGCAGCCTACGGAACATCATCCGCTGCTGTCTCTTTCGTCGCTTACGAGCCAGCCGGTTCTGTCGCAGCTATGACAGTCCAAAGCCTATCCGATGGCGCGCTTTCGTGCATCAAGCATCTTGGGTTTTGGACCCACGCGACGCTCGTCCTTGTCTTCCTGAACCTGTTGCCCTATTCGAAGCATTTCCACGTTATTACAGCTATTCCAAACGTCTATGCGCAGAGTATTCATCCTCCAGGACGATTGCCGCCTCTCGAAGATATCGAAGGTATGCTCGAACGTGAAGAAACGCTCGGAATCAAGAAGATCGATCAGTTTAGTTGGAAAACGATCCTTGATTTCTACACTTGCACTGAGTGCGGTCGATGCAGTGACCATTGCCCCGCGACGAAAACAGGCAAGAAGCTGTCACCCAAACATTTTACGCTCGATCTTCGTAATTTCCTATACAAACATGAGACGGAGCTTGTCTCGGCGGCTGCCGCATCGAAAAATGGAAATGGAAGAAACGACAGCGATGCTCCGGCCGACGAAGGCGAGCAGCCCGAATTCCAAAAGGACCTCGTTGATGGTGTGATTGCTCCCGAAGTTCTTTGGGCATGCACAAGCTGCCGAGCCTGTGAAACGGAGTGTCCGGTCTTCATTACTTATGTTGATAAGATTGTCGACATGCGCCGCTATCTGGTGCAGGAACGTGGAGAATTCCCCAACGAACTGCAAACGGCGTTTCGAGGCTTGGAATCCGGCGGCAATCCATGGGGCTTTCCTGCGGACGATCGAGCACAGTGGTCCGAAGGCTTGAACGTTAAAACGCTGGCGGAGCACCCGGAAGCGGAAGCCTTGTTCTGGATTGGCTGCGCGCCAGCCTATGATGAACGTGCCAAAAAGGTGACTCGCGCTACCGCCCAATTACTGCAAAAGGCGGGCGTCGATTTCGCAATTCTGGGAAACGAGGAACAGTGTACGGGCGACCCGGCTCGGCGCGCGGGCAATGAGTATCTCTTTCAAACACTCGCGCAGGCCAATGTGGAAACGCTCAATGGCTATGGCGTCGCCAAGAAGAAAATCATCACGACCTGCCCGCACTGTTTCAACACGCTTCGCAACGAGTACCCTGATTTTGATGGGCATTACGAAGTTGTGCATCATACGACTTTTCTAGCGGAATTAGTTGCTCAGGGGAAACTCAAGCCAACAAACCGGATCGACAAGAAGGTTGCCTATCACGATTCCTGCTACCTGGGCAGATACAACGAAATATACGATGCCCCGCGTGAGGCACTTCGCAGCATACCCGGGCTTACCGTCCTGGAGCCTGCGGAAACACGAGACAGAGGGATGTGCTGTGGAGCAGGCGGCGCTCAGATGTTTAAGGAAGAGGAATCGGGAGATAGCCGCGTTAACGACGAGCGCACGAAGCAATTGCTGGATACCTCGCCCGACGCCATAAGTACAGCTTGCCCGTTTTGCATGAGAATGATCACGGATGGCCTCGCTGGCCAAGACAAGGAAGACCTGCCTCAACTCGATATCGCTGAGTTGTTGTTGGAATCAACGATCGAATCGAATTCATGACAGGAAAATGACATTTTTTTTTGACAACGCGAACCTGTAGCCTAGCTGGCCACCGGTTCACACTCTATGGATAAACTTTCACGAGGAAAACAATGACCATCGCACGAAAGATGGCCCAATGGACAACGGGCCTGAGATACGAAGATCTGCCGGAAAAGACCGTTCACGAAGTCAAACGTCGTGTGCTCGACTCTATCGCTACGACGCTGGGCGCGTATCATTCAAATCCCGCCAAGGTGGCTCGTGCGAAGGCCATGGCGGCAAACGATCCGCCACCAGCTGCGACGGTTTGGGGAACAAACCATCGCACGTCACCAGACCTGGCCGCATTTGCGAACGGAACCATGGTTCGATATCTCGACTACAACGACACCTATCTAAGCCTCGAACCCGCACATCCTTCGGACAACATACCAGCTGCGGTCGCAGTGGCTCAAACCAGCAGCAAAGGTGGGCGCGATGTTATTCTTGCAACGGTCATAGGCTATGAGATTCAGTGTCGTCTCTGCGATGCCGCAAGCCTGCGAGCTGGGGGCTGGGATCATGTCACCTATGGGGCACTATCTACCGCCCTACTTGCTGGCAAGCTTTGGGGACTCGACGAAAATCAACTTGAGCATGCGCTTGGCTTGGCCGGTGTTTGCAATATCACGACAAGACAAACGCGTACTGGCCAAATCTCCGACTGGAAAGCATGCGCATTTGCCAACGCAGGGCGTAACGGCGTCTTTGCTGCTGACCTGGCGCGCAGAGGCCTGACCGGGCCGAACGAGATTTTTGAAGGGCCGAAGGGGTTGATGAATCAGCTTGATATTCCCGGCGCCAAAGATGTCATCCTCGGCAGTGATGGCGACTTCATGATCGACAAGACGTACATCAAATTCTGGCCCGCCGAGTACCATTCGCAATCAGCAATCGACGCGTGCCTGCAACTCCGTCCGCAAATCGAAGGCAAGAAAATCGAAAAAATCCACATCGGCAGCTTCGAGGCAGCGGTTAGCATCATCGGCAGCGAGCCGGAGAAACTTCGCCCCACCTCACGCGAAACAGCCGACCACTCCATGTTTTACTGCTGTGCGGCTGCGCTCGTTGACGGCGACGTGACGCTTGACACCTTCAAGGACGAACGGCTTACAGATCCGCAGCTTTTGGATCTGATCGATCGAACCGCTATCGTCGAAGATGAAGAAATGAACAAAGGCTATCCCAAGGGAATCCCCAACGACGTCACAATCACCTGCAGCGACGGCACCAAGGCTAACAAGCGTGTCGATTTCCCACGAGGGCACGCAGGCAATCCCATGACCGACGACGAAGTGATTGCGAAGTTTCGGCGAATGGCTGACGGGGTCATCACGGACGCCAGTGCAGAAGAAGTTATCGAGCGGGCTTGGAATCTGGACCAGCTTGACGATGTAACGCCGCTGTTCTCATTTGATGTTGTTGGATAAGAAAGGCTCCGTATTCTGTGACGGCCTATTCCGGGCACTTTTGGATATAGTATTCCGGCGAACCGTTGCGCAATAAATGAAAACGCACACAGATCATGCAAATTCGATACCACTGCCCTACTGACAAATGCGTGGCGATCATAGAGTACGAGCCATTAGAGGAAAGTGGAGATTCCATGCGCTGTCCACGTTGCAAGCAGGACCATGCGATGACCATCTCGCAAAGCGTTAAGACGGAGAACATCGCCGATCAATGCGCTGTTTGCGGCGGTCGGGAGTTATTCGTCAAGAAGGATTTTCCGCAAGCGCTAGGCCTGTTCATAGTAGTTGCCTTCGGCCTAGCGGCGATTTATTTCATGCGCACCTCGGTCGTCATAGGCTGGACGATTCTCGCGTCGGCTGCGTTTCTGGACTTGGCGATCTACCTTCTGATTGGCCGAGTGACCGTCTGCTACGCGTGTCGGGCAGAATACCGAAAGTGCAAGCTAAGCCCTACCCATGAAGGCTTCGACCTCGCCACGTCGGAAAAGTACTGATTGCGGAGATGATAGTTTCTATTGTTGGTTTGATAGGGACCGCCCAATGAATCCGCCTACATGACTTGAAGATTATAGATTAAGGACCTAACGAGAAGGTGATCCGTTTAGGCTTTTCTCGCGGCGCGCCATCGCGTACATCGTAACGACTCTTTGTTGGTCCAGCGACTGGTCACACAGGCCTCATAGTAGGAATAATTTTCTTCTGTTGAGACTTCGAGGTAGCGCTTTTGCAGTCGAAAACTTTGCTTGGCGCACTCAATCGCTTTGCCAAGTTCTCCAATTTCGGTATATGCCCAATCGAGCGATTCGAATAAGCTCGGCCAAGTAGATTCTCGCGCAATCGCTCCCTCCAACGAGGGAATTGCCTGAGCTGGCAAGTCAAGATCGCCACAAACAGAACCATAAAGAGAGGATGCGGCCGCATGGAAAGGCTCGACTTTAAGGGCTTTTTCTAACAAACCTTTGGCTTTTTCGAAATTGCATCTGTCATGATAATGGACTATTGCAAGCCAATAGAGTGCTTCAACTGATTGTGGCTCGATCTCCGTAGCGTACCCGAGCGTACAAGTCGCCCGATCAAAATCGTGATCAATCAATTCATACAGCCAGCCGAGTTCGATCAGGCATGAAAGGTTTTTCGGATCCACTTCTCTCACAACCTCAAGAAACTCAATCCTATCCTTGTTCATAATTCAATTCCCCAACGTGCCGTCAGCCTGGCTATGTTCGGTTCGACAACTTTTGGTATTCGCTCCGGCAGAATCGATCCGTCATGCCAGCGATGTAATCGCAGACGACTCCGTGGATGCCCTGTTTTTCGATCCTCGCCACAAAACGCTGCGGCATTCTAGCTGGGTGATTCACATAGGCATCGAATAGGTCGCTTATCATCTCTTGCCCTCTTGCGTCCATGTCTGCGATGGCGTCATTTCGGTAGACCCTCTCCATCAAAAAGTGCTCAAGTTCCGTCAGCTTCTGTTCCATCGAATCTGAAAAAGCCACCATCGCCAGGTTTAAGGAATACACCTCATGAACAGTGGGGTTGGATTCAAGCGCTACCTTCGCTGTTTCGACAACGTCGCTCAAGAGATCATTGATGATGTTGTCCAAAACAACACGGCGGATGGCGTGGATGTTTTGATCTTCCTGTTTCGCCCCGAAGCCCCGAGACGCGTTCTGCCAGATCTTGACACTTGCGAGATCACTAAAATCGATCAACGCCGCACCGATAGCGTCTTCGAGGTCGTGACAATCGTAAGCAACGCGATCCGCAATGGAAACAATCTGCGACTCGACCGAAGCTCCCGTCGAAATAGCACCACCCGCCGAAGCAGTCGCACAATCCTGCTCCGCTGTGCTGACAAAGTCGGATGAGCTGATCTTATCCGAGATACCAGGTTGATCGTACCGAGTGTCATGCGTAAGCAGCCCCGCGCGTGTTTCGTATGTCAGGTTTAGCCCTCGAAAGCCGGGGAAAGGGTGTTCGAGAAAATCGACCACCCGCAGCGCGTGAGTATTATGATTAAACCCACCATGGTCCTGCATAGCCTGCTCAAGAGCCGCTTCGCCCGCATGGCCGAACGGCGGATGCCCGAGGTCGTGTGCTAGAGCGATGGCTTCAGCGAGCGATTCGTTGGCTCGAAGCTGTCGCGCGAGTGTTCGCGCGAAATGCGAAACTTCGAGCGAATGAGTCAGCCTGGTGCGAAAATGATCGTGCTGTGAAGGTGCAAAGACCTGCGTCTTTTGTTCCAGCCTTCGAAACGCTGTGCATTCGATAATGCGATGTCGATCGAGTTCGAATGCAGAGCGAAGCGGGTCAGGTGGCTCTGGATGATTTCTGCTTGTAGCCCCGGGCGTTTGCGTAGCGTACGGAGCCAATATCGGATTGGAAATGTGCGAGCGGTCTGTCATGTTGGCGACGTGAAACTAACGTGAAGTACCGAGTCCGGCGTCTTCGGCAGCTATGACAAGCTCCTTGTGAAGTGCGTCTAGAGAATCCGGCACCACTCTGCTGTCTCCCAATACGGCCATGAAATTGGTGTCGCCATTCCATCGCGGCACAACATGGGCATGGATGTGGTCGGGAAGACCGGCCCCGGCACACAAGCCAATATTGTATCCGATGTTGAATCCTTGAGCCTTTACCGTACGTTGAAGAAGTTGAACACTTTGGCGAATGAGATGCGACATTTCGGCAAAGGCTTGATCCGGCACAACGGCCAGATCGCCAACATGGGCTGCAAGTGAAATCAGCAAATGGCCGTTGGTGTAAGGAAACCGATTCATCACAACGTAAGCGGCGTCGCCCCGCCAGACAACATGATTGAGATCATCCTGTTCGGGATGTTGCCAATAGTCGCAAAGGAAACAGCCTTGCTCTTTTTGCTGCTGGTCCAGCGAACGGATGTATTCCATTCGCCACGGCGCCCAGAGATTATTATTGAACTCAGGCATGGCTTTGATCTTGATCAGCTTCTCGCGAAAAGGCCGATTCTCACGACAACTCACAAGTTTAGCCGATGGGGGTAGCGCTCACAAGCGCCGCCCGTTGCAATGCACGCTCGGATTGTTAGACTGCGCTTCCAGATGAACAATCAATCAAAATACTGTTGGCACATTTGCGCCGTTTCGGCTGCGATTGGTTTTTCGGCTGGGTGCAGCCAGGATGCCCGCCTTGCTGACAAAGTGATCCCGGATGACGTTCAGGTACGCACGGTTTCGCATTACGGATTGACTCTGGACCAAAATGCTACACCCGAGCAAGTGACGTTTGTATTGTTGAATGCAATTCGCGACGACTTTCTCGCATCGACGCCGGATGAGCGCAAGAAGGCTTTGGACGTTCAGTTCGACGTATCAGCGGCGAATGAAATTCGTAAGATCAACGCATTCGGCAGAACACCAAGAGAGCAGCTTTACCGCGTTGTCTACCACTGGACTCCGGTCGTAGCTTATTATGTCCAGGATATTGATACCGATTGGGAAAAAGCCAAAGCTCGATTTCGCAAACAAAAGCCACAAAAGACAAAGCAAGGCATCGAGGGATGTCGAGTCTTCCTTGAGTTGGCGGACCCATCCGGCACCCCCAACGCACGCGTCGTGTTGAATACGGTTCTCGTGAAAGATTCCGGCTATTGGCGCGTTCGTACGCTGTCATTTGTGCCGGGAGCGCGGACACTGAAGCCGCGCGTTGCGTCCAAGCCTGCCAGCAAAGAGCAAACGGACAATTCCTAAGTCTTGATTGATCTGCGTGAGTGAATCAGCTGGCCAGGATGCGCTAGCCGCCCCTTCCTCTCCAAGGGTTTGCCGAACGAGTGAACCTGCTAATATAGGGCTATTGTGGAACCGAGCAAAATAGAAGTAAAAGGCGCGCGCGAGCATAACTTGCGCGATGTCACCTTATCAATCCCACGAGGGAAACTCGTTTGTTTTACGGGTGTTTCGGGGAGCGGGAAAAGCAGCTTCGCTTTCGACACGCTTTTCGCGGAAGGACAACGACGCTACGTCGAATCGCTCAGTTCTTACGCCCGCCAATTCTTAGGCCAACTGGCCAAGCCGGACGTTGATCTCATTACCGGGCTTAGCCCGTCGATTTCCATTCAGCAAAAAACCAGTGGCTGGAATCCGAGAAGTACCGTCGGAACCATTACGCAAATTCACGATTATTTGCGCGTACTCTTTGCACGCATTGGGCGACAGGATTGCACGAAGTGTAGCAAGCCGATTACCGCGCAAACGCGCGAGCAAATCCTGGCGAGGATTTACGACCTGCCGGCGGAAAGCAAGGTCTTGATTCTCGCGCCCGTCGTTCGCGGGAAGAAGGGAGAACATCGAGACCTGTTCGACGACATGATTCGGCAGGGCTATGCGCGGGTCCGTGTGGATGGAAATGTCGTGAAGCTCGCCAAAGCTCCAAGCCTTTCAAGAAACATTCGTCATGATATCGAGGTCGTTGTCGATCGGCTTGCTGTCACCAATCCCTCCCGCGCGCGAATGGCAGAAGCTGTTGAGAATGCACTGAGGCTGGGCGACGGAATGCTTGTAGTTCATGTGCTTGATGGTGATGGCCATGACATTTTGATGTCGTCTGAATACGCCTGCACGCATTGCGGGATCAGTTTGGAGCCGCCCTCGCCGCAACTCTTCAGTTTCAACTCGCCGACAGGGATGTGTCTTGCCTGTGACGGCATTGGTACAGTTTTCGATTTTGACCCCAAAAAACTAGTGCCTGATCCGCGCAAGTCATTCTTGAAATTGGCGATCGAACCAATGCGTACACGCATTGGAAAATGGCGCCGACACATTTACCGAGGCGTCGCTGAGAGCGTTGGCTTCGACCTCAAGACGCCTTGGAAAAAACTCCCAAAAAAAGCTCGCGATGCGCTGCTCTTCGGCTTAGGCGATAAGCATTTGACATTCGAATGGCGATGGTCGGGCGGAGTTTGGCGCCACGGTGGCACTTTTGACGGGATCATCGCTGAGCTGCGCGACAAACACCGCAAGGCAAAATCAAACATGGTGCGAGCGTATTACGAAAAATATATGCGTAAGACGCGATGCGTGGATTGTCATGGTGCTCGACTCAATCGACAGGCGCTTTCGGTTCGCATCGGCGACAAGACAATCGAGCAGATTTCAGCCCTGCCGATAAATGAGGCGCGTGATTTTTTCGACGGACTAACGTTGTCCAGTTTGCAGAAAAAGATTGGCGAAGATGCGATCAAGGAAATACGAGGGCGCCTCGGTTTCTTGTGTGATGTTGGGCTGGAATACCTTGCGTTGGATCGAACCGCGCCGACGCTGTCGGGCGGCGAGTCGCAGCGGATAAGGCTCGCCAGCCAAATCGGGGCGGGGCTTGTTGGCGTTCTGTATATCTTGGATGAACCCAGCATCGGGCTGCACGCGCGAGACAATGAGCGTTTGTTAAAATCTTTGTGCCACCTTCGCGACCTCGGCAATACGGTCATTGTTGTGGAACACGATGAACAAACGATGTGGATGGCCGATGAGATTGTCGATTTCGGCCCGGGACCGGGAGTGCGTGGCGGCGAAGTGGTTGTGCATGGGGATATGGCTAAGGTAACACGCTGCAAACGATCCGTCACCGGACGATACTTGCGGGGCGACGAGAAAATCGAAGTGCCGACTAAACGAAGGCCCGTCACAAAGCCAGCCAAGGCGAGTAAGCGACTGCGGAAACTGAGTAAGTGAAACGAACTCACCTCAAACGAGAACAGGCGATGAACGCAAATCATCAATCAACACAAGACCGGGCGGAATTGCTTCGGAAGATGATGCAAAAATATTTGCAGGAACTAACGCCACAGGATCGCGATCACATCATGCAAACGCATTTAGCCCAAGCGCGCGGGCCGAAAAAAAACGCCGAACTGCTGCGGCTCATGACAGATTCCGTTCTTCGGATGAAACAAAATCAAACAAAGAAAGATATTCGCCGTGAATCCTGATCCATTGCTTGGTCTGACCAACATAATCGTTAAAGGGCTGGAAAACGCCGGTATTCGATACGCTATTACAGGGTCTATTGCCAGCAGTATCCACGGGGAGCCTATAACGAGCCTCGACATCGACTTTGTCGTAAGCATGACCGAGCCACAAGGGCGAATACTGGACCGTGATCTTCCCCAGCGTTTATACCGCAGTATCGATCGGCTGATCGATACGGCCCAGTCAGGCGGGATCGCGAATTTGATTGATACGGAAACTGGTCTCAAGGTCGATTTGTCGAACGTCAGGCCGGGGTCGCTCGCGGAAAGAGCCTTGCAGAGGGCGAGGATTGAGTCGTTCGGCACAGAAGCTCCCGCTTTCTACACTGTAACACCGGAAGACATTATCCTAATGAAACTGGAATGGCGCAAAACGAGTCGATCAGAAAAGCAATGGAACGATGCGCTAGGTGTAGCACGAGTGAAGGCGCACGAGTTAGACTGGGATTACTTGTTCCAGCAGGCCCGCATTGTGGGAATCGAACAGGACCTTAGCGATCTACGCAACAACGCGGGTTTATAGATGAAACAGCCGAATGCGAAGAAGAAAGCCGCTCGAACAAAACGTCCGACTCGAACTATGCGCGCATTCACAAAGTCCAGTCAAGTGGAACCCGAACAAGACAAGAATCCGCCCTGGCTCAGAATCATAGGAGCGAGGCAGAACAACCTTCGGGACGTGACCGCCGAAATACCGCTCCAACGATTCGTATGTGTTACAGGCGTGTCCGGTTCGGGGAAAAGCTCGCTCGTCAACGACACGTTGCGAGAGGTGCTCGCCCGCGATCTCAACGGCGTGACCAAAGCCCAGCCCGGCGACCATGACAACATTGACGGGCTTGAACATCTCGACAAGGTGATTGACATTGACCAGTCACCGATCGGTCGAACTCCTCGATCCAACCCCGCTACCTATATCAAAGTGTTCGACGAGATTCGCAAACTATACAGCATGCTCCCTGACGCCAAGGTACGAGGCTACAAGCCCGGCCGATTTAGTTTCAATGTTCATTCCGGCTCAGCTGGAGGAGGACGCTGCGAATCGTGCGAGGGGAACGGCGCAAACAAGATGGAGATGGATTTCCTGGCCGATGTTTGGGTAACTTGCCCTGTGTGCGACGGCCATCGGTTTAGTCGAGAAACGCTGCAAGTTCGATACAAGGGTATGAACATCGCTGACGTTCTGGAGATGGACGTTCAACAGGCGCTCGAGCATTTTGAAAACGTGCCGAAGGTCGAACGCATGTTGCGCACGTTGCACGATGTCGGTTTGGACTATGTCAAACTTGGGCAATCTTCGACGACGCTTTCGGGTGGCGAAGCTCAGCGCATCAAGCTGGCACGAGAGTTGGTAAAGCGGTCTACTGGCAGGACGCTCTATTTGTTGGACGAGCCGACTACGGGGTTGCATTTCGACGACATCAAGAAGCTGCTCGCAGTGCTGCACGGCTTTGTGGACGCGAGTAACAGCGTCGTCGTAATCGAGCACAACCTGGACGTGGTCAAGACTGCCGACTGGGTGATTGACCTCGGCCCTGAGGGTGGAGCTGGCGGCGGGCGCATTGTCGCCACGGGATCGCCTGAGGAGATCGCAAAATCCAAAACGTCGTACACTGGGCGTTTTCTGCGGGAAGTTCTTCTTGCCAAATCGAAGAGCAGCCAGCCACGAACCAAGAAAAACAGCAGTCGAGCGAGCAACGGACGAAAGAGCCGATCCATTTCTGTCGTTGGTGCGGCACAGCACAATCTGAAAAACGTGACCGTGGACATTCCGCGACACAAGATGACCGTTTGCAGCGGCCCCAGCGGCAGCGGCAAGAGCAGTTTCGCGATTGATACCGTTTATGCGGAAGGTCAGCGCAGATATGTCGAGTCATTGAGCGCCTACGCCCGTCAGTTTTTGAGCCGAATCCAGCCACCACGGGTAGAACATGTATCCGGTTTGTCCCCCGCCATTTGCATAGAGCAAAAAACAACGTCGAAGTCGCCTCGCTCAACCGTCGGTACGATCACCGAGATATACGATTATATGCGTATTCTCTGGGCCAGACTTGGGCAACCGACCTGTCCCAAGTGCAAGGTGGACATCGGCACGCAGTCCAGCGAAGAGATTGTCGATAAAGTTCTGGCAATCGGGGAGGGAGTCAAGATTCTTCTCCTTGCCCCGATCGAACCAACCGGGCAGGAATCCTATGATTCCTTTCTTGCTAGACAGAAAGCCAACGGGTATCAGCGAATCCGAATCGATGGCGAAGTGTGTTTGCTGGCTGACTCGATCGATATCGATCGCAAGCGAAAACATCAAATTGAGCTTGTCGTGGATCGCGCAGTCGTGCGAAAAGCTCAAAGATCGCGCATCACAGATAGCGTCGAACAATCGTTGTCGGTTGGAAATGGACTGCTGATTGTTCAGGTTGTTGACGACGAAAAGAAAAGACCGAGCCGACCTCGCAGTAAATCACAATCGACAAGCCACTTGGCCGGTAACGACATCAGATTTTCGCAACATCACGCGTGCGACCAGTGTGGGACCAGCTATGAAGAACTAACTCCGCACCATTTTTCATTCAACAGCCCGCTCGGCTGGTGCGAAGCCTGCGAAGGATTGGGTGTGCAACAGGGAGCCAGTCAGTCAGCCATTGTTGTACACCCTATGCTTTCCGTCGCGGAGGGAGCGATCGGTGCATGGGGCGAGTTGGAGAATAATTCGACATTGCACAAGGTTGTTTCGTCATTGGCAGGCCACGTTGGTTTGGATTTGTACACGCCCTGGAACAAACTTGCTGAGCCACAACGACTCTCGATTCTTCATGGCTGTGGTGACGATTGGATATCAGTGCGCAACAGTCGTGGCAGAAAGAAAAACTCCGAAAAACGCTCACGAGTTGATGATCTTCGTTTTCAATGGCACGGCTTTTTTCCAGCTATCGGTCGGGCCACACGGAGTAGTTGGCAGTATCGCAAGAGGCTTGAAGATTTGGTCACGGATGTCGCCTGTGATGTGTGTGCTGGCGGTAGACTTCGTCCGGATGCAGCGGCGGTACGCTTGAGCGGCGAGTCGCTGCGCGATGCTTGTAGCTGGCCTTTGAACGAGACGCTACGCTGGTTCGATCAACTAAAGCTCAACGCGCGCGACCGGGGCGTCGCGGGCGAACTGTTACACGAAATCACTTCGCGATTGCGGTTTCTTGTTGATGTCGGACTGCACTACGTCACGTTGCATCGTTCGGCTGCAACGCTGTCGGGCGGGGAGTCGCAGCGAATTCAACTGGCGTCGCAAATCGGAACCGGCCTTACCGGCGTGTTGTATGTTTTGGACGAGCCAACGATCGGCTTACATCCTCGCGACAATGTCCGGTTGATTCAGGCGCTGACCAGGCTCCGCGATCTTGGCAATACGCTCATGCTTGTCGAGCACGATCGCGAAGTGATTGACGCTGCGGATCATGTCCTGGACTTCGGCCCCGGAGCGGGTTCATACGGCGGCCAAGTAACTGCTCAAGCTGATCCAAAGCGCCTTCGGACGAAACGAGCGAGCCTGACCGGGCGATATCTAGCTGGCAAAGAAACCATTCCGGTGCCCTCCAATCGTCGTTTTGTCCCGGAACCTCCGGAATTGGATCGCGTCCACTTCGATGCAGATACACCCATCTCGACTACTCCAAAACAATCGAAGTCGAAAGATGTGCGTTGGCTTGTCGTCCACGGCGCGCGAGAGAACAACCTACAGGAAATCGATGTCCCGTTTCCGCTTGGGCGATTCACTTGCGTAACCGGCGTATCCGGCTCCGGCAAGAGCACGCTTGTGTCAACGATCCTGCACCGCGCGCTTGCAGCCAGAATCCATCGCGCAAGGCTTGTTGCTGGAGGTCACGATCGCATTTCTGGCGTCGAATTTATTGACAAAGTAATTAATGTTGACCAATCGCCGATTGGCAATAGTCCCACTAGTAATCCCGCGACGTACACGGGCCTTTTTGACGCGGTTCGACAACTTTTCGCTCAATTGCCCTTGAGCAAGATTCGCGGATACACCGCAAATCGGTTTAGCTTTAACCGAACCGGGGGTCGGTGCGAAGCGTGCCAGGGCATGGGACAGCAGTGCATAGAAATGCATTTCTTGCCAGACGTTTGGGTCGAGTGTGAAAACTGCAAAGGATCGCGATACGTTCCGGAAACGCTCGCGGTTCGTTACAAGGAGCGCAGCATCGCCGACGTCTTGAGCATGCAGGTTTCCGATGCATGCGAGCTGTTTGAGAATGTCCCAAAGGTATACCGAATGTTGCAGACGCTTGATGATGTCGGACTGGGATATCTCGCGCTGGGGCAATCTGCACCGACGCTATCCGGCGGCGAAGCGCAGCGTGTCAAGCTCGCAGCGGAGCTTGGGAAACCCTCAACCGGGAAGACGCTTTACATCCTCGACGAACCGACAACGGGTTTGCACTTCGACGATCTGAAAAAACTCCTGGGCGTATTGCACCGCCTTGTCGATCTTGGCAACACTTGTATTTGCATCGAGCACAATCTGGACGTCATCAAGACTGCCGACTGGGTCATCGATCTAGGCCCGGAGGCGTCTGACGGCGGAGGACGTGTCGTTATTGCAGGCCCGCCGGAAGTCGTAGCGCGGTCTAAAGCATCGCGAACCGGTCGAGCGCTCAAACCTGTGCTTATCGATGGACCGTTGGAGCGTCGAGAGTCTTATGATCCGCCAAAAGAAAGGACGCGCGTCTCGCAGAAAGATAAGACGACGGACCTCGGCGCGGACGTCCAAATGCCTTGGGAGCGAAACGGAGAATCCTGGCACATGGTCTCCCCCGTGGATCACAAGGGAGAGCCAGTTCAATGGCACACGGATGTACTTCGTTGGCTTGTTGACACAACACAATCAATGGGCAACTTTGCCCCGACCGATTGGAGCCACAGGACTATGATCGAAATTAAAGCGCCAGGCAGCCCCTATTGGTTCTGCCATTTCCGAACGGGCGGCAAAGACTTGCTGGAGATCGCATTGCGCGTTCCAGAAAAGACGTATAAAGCCGACGCGCTGCAACGCCGGCTGCAGGTCAAGACTCTGGACGAGCGACGCGATCTGCCTGTCTATGGCCAATGGAGCCGAGTGCGCGTAGGCTCCGCCGTGCACGATTGGCAGGAAGTTCGAATGTTCTTGCGGGATGAGAAAGATGTCAAGAAAGCGACATTTCGAGCATTTTTGAAATCCGCCGTGGCTGCGTATTTCGAGCAAGTCGAAAAAGTTCGTGAAGAACCCAAGACGTCAAAACCGTGGCTCGAACAGGGGCTGACGTGGCATTTATCACAGGCGTCAATCAACTCGCGTCACAAAAAGCAGTGGAAACCTGCCGTGCTCATGGCGCTCATCGGTCGCTTCAAAGCCATGGACCGCAATCTCGACTTCGATTGGGCGAGCAAGACCGCGGGGCGAATGATTTTGCCCGGCGAGAAGGCCTGGCTTGGCAAGCTCGTGACAAATATGGGCCGAGGCGTTCGCGTTGAATTGAGGGCCCCGAAGAATGTGGTTACCCCCGCGCAAGTGGATCGGCTGGGCGATGATGTGGATATTAAATCTTCCGCAGGTTTTGATCGCGTCGTGTTTTGGGTACGCTCCGTGACGCAGACCGACACGAAGCAGTTGTCGGCACTCTGGCATTTGAGTCGGTCTGATGTCTTGAAGGAGAGGTTGCAATCCGCATGACACAACTCGTCCCCAATCGGTTCCTGTTTCAGTTCGAGTTTCCATTGCGCCACCGCGCCAAGCTCCCCTCTTTGCGGGGCGACCTGGCTGGATGGACAGATCGCGAGATGTTGCCGAAGCTGGGAGAACTGGACGGACGGGAAGAGTTTGCTGACGTCTGGGCCTGCTGGAACGAAACGGGCATCGCGTTGGCGTGCCGGGTTGAAGGCAAATCGAAGCCCCTGCGCTGCGACCCGCGTGCCTACTGGGCTGGCGACAACCTCAGGCTTTGCACAGATATGCGCGATGCCAGGACCATCAAACGTGCGACGAAGTACTGCCAGCAGTTCTTCTTCTTGCCAACAGGCAATGGCCCTCGACGCCAAAAGCCTGCAGCAGGAGTTGGCAAGATCAAGCGAGCTCGTGAGGATTCGCCGGAGGTTCCCGAAGACAAAATCAAGGTGTCCTCGAAGGTACGAAAAACCGGCTACAACCTGGAAGCGCTGGTGCCAGCTTCCTGCCTAAACGGATTTGACCCAGCCGAGCACTCGCGGATAGGCTTCTACTATATGCTGGAGGATGGTGACCACGGCCAGCAGTACTTAACCGTGGGGGACGACTTATATTGGCACGTCGATCCTTCGACCTGGGCGACGGCGATCCTCGAACGGTAGGGTCTTGCCAGACGCGGGCTTTGGGAAAACCGGCTGGATGAAACCGTCACATTGGCTGTGAAAACCACGCGATTCTCGTCAATAAGTTCGTGGATCGATACGTGTTCGTTGGACTGATTTCGGATATTTGCAAACGGAGCGACAGAGAATGTTAGACCTGAATGGCTTTCTTACATCAACCGAGTTTCTATTCCAATTGGCCAGCATCGTGTCAGCGATCATATCGAGTTTGCTTGGCACACTGTTTTCCGGGTTCCTTGGAACGGCATAACCCCTAAGAAGTGCGCCTGCCCATTTCTGAGGATTGGCCGACAACCATTCGATACTCTCCCCGCTCGATTGCCCCCCATCCCGGGCAATTCATCCGGCAAGTGGGTCGCAGGATTTGGCGATATCCCCCTTGTTGGAGCGGTGCGAAGGCTTAGATTAAGAGGAAAACTTCTTGACCTGCCGGTCCGATATGGTATATTAAACTGACAGCGTTTTTCGTGGGAAATACGCTGCTGACGTGGTGTTTTTTTCGATTTTGGCTATTGCCTGAGCGGATCAAAGCTTGATGACGTGTACGAGATGTTAGTCTGCGCCTTGGGTCATTTGCCTGAGTTGTAGCCTCGTGCTTGCGATGTCGAGTTTCGGTTCGCTCTTTTTTTGTTGGCGTAGCTGTCTAATTGATTACGCATAGATTGGAGACTCTCCCTGAAAGTCACACTGCCAGACGGAACAATTCTCGATGTCGCCGCGGGATCGAGTACTGCTGACGTCGCCGCCTCCATTGGGCCGGGATTGGCTCGGCAAGCAATTGCGGGGCGTGTTGGCTGCAATGGCCATTCGGAGACGTACGACGTGCGGAGACCCCTTCCGGGGGACTGCGAACTTTCCGTCCTTACTGCCAGGGATGACGATGTTGACAGCCTGGATGTGCTGCGCCATAGCGCCGCGCATATCATGGCAGAGGCCATTTGCAAGCTCTTTCCAGAGGCGTTGTTGGTTTACGGCCCCCCCGTCGAGAATGGTTTTTATTACGATATCGATCTCACGCAATCTCTCACGCCGGACGATTTCTCACGCATCGAAGAGGAAATGCTCCGTATCATCAAATCCAAAAGGCCTTTCTGTCGGTACGAGCTTCCGCGCGAAGAAGGAATGGTCAAGCTCCGCGATGAGGCAAGCAGGTATAAGATTGACAATGCGGAGCGTGCCGAAGGATCGTCGCTCAGCTTTTATGTGACGGGCGAGAATCGGGGCGAGGATTTTGAGGATCTTTGCCGAGGGCCGCATATTCCCTCAACGGAATGGGTTAAGGCATTCAAAATCAAGCAAGTCAGCCGATCGTTTTATCGTGGCGATGTCAACGACCAGCCTTTGCAGCGCGTATATGGAACGGCTTTCTTCAAGAAGTCCTCGCTCAAGGAACATCTCGAGCAGTTGGAAGAGGCTAAGAAGAGAGACCATCGCGTCCTGGGCAAAACGCTAAAGCTGTTTTCAATCAATGACCAGGTGGGTAGTGGGCTTGTTCTCTGGCTGCCCAAAGGCTCCGTTGTTCGTACTCAGTTGCAAAACTATCTCACAGAGGAGATGGTCAAGCTTGGGTATGACATCATCTACACGCCACACATCGGCCAGCTCGGCCTTTACCGATGCAGCGGCCATTATCCGTATTACGAAGATTCGCAGTTTCCCGCGATGTTTGAAACCGACCGGGGAAAGGCGATTCAGAGCACGCTGCAATTTGCTCGGCGAGTAAAAAACATGTCGGGCGATGAGCTTGCCCAAGGTCTTTCGGCTGTTTCTTCAATGGTTTCTGCAGCCTGTGAGGCGTTTGGTGCTATTGATGGAATCGATTCGAATTCGTCGTTGGACGAGACTATCGATCGTTTACATGCCGAGCTTGCGACGGAGCAGGGGTACTTGCTCAAGCCGATGAATTGC
Organism: Phycisphaerae bacterium; assembly: GCA_029260035.1. GTDB lineage: Bacteria > Planctomycetota > Phycisphaerae > UBA1845 > UBA1845 > OFTM303. The sequence goes on along the minus strand of JAJDEA010000205.1, from coordinate 25,892 downwards.
CCGCACCATATCCAGGTGTATGCCGCCGAGCATCGCAGCTATCGCGACTTGCCGATTCGGTTGGCTGAGTATGGCGGAGTCTATCGATACGAACAAAGCGGCGAGATCAGCGGCCTGACTCGCGTAAGAGGATTCACGCAGGACGATGCCCATATATTCTGTACAAACGAGCAGCTCGTGAATGAACTCCTGACGACGGTTCGGCTTACACGAACCGTGCTCGAAACGCTCGGCATGACCGACTACCGCGTGCGTTTGGGCATGCGCGACCGAGATAGCGATAAGTACGTTGGATCGCCGGAGAACTGGGACAAAGCTGAAGAAGCGATTCGTATTGTCGCGAAAGAAAGCGGAGTCGACTTCACAGAAGAAGCCGGCGAAGCAGCGTTTTATGGTCCGAAGATTGATTTCGTCGTAAAGGATTGCATCGGTCGAAGTTGGCAGCTTGGGACGGTACAGGCGGATTACAATTTGCCTGAGCGTTTCAAGCTTTCCTACGTTGGCCGAGACAACAAGCCCCACACTCCGATAATGGTCCACCGCGCTCCTTTTGGCAGTATGGAGCGATTTGTTGGAATCTTGATTGAGCATTTTGCCGGAGCGTTCCCACTTTGGCTGTCGCCCGTCCAGGTTGCGGTAGCGACCGTCAGCGAAAAAAGTGCTGAATATGGCCGTGGTGTATTTGAGCAGGTGAAGTCGGCTGGGTTGCGGGCTGTTTTTGACTGCGGCGACGAGAAAATTGGTCCTAAAAAGCACCGACTTCGCGCGGATAAGATAAACTATATTTTAGTGGTCGGCGAAAAGGAAGCCGCCGAAGGCGCAGTAAATATCAATGACCGCGACGGGCGATCATTAGGCAACATGCAGATCGATGAATTTATCGCCCACTGTAAAGAGGAAATCGCAACGAAGGGTAAGTGCCCGGTTGTAGAGACATAGAGTCCCGTCGGTCGCCGAAGTCAACTGGGGAGGTTGGCTATGCACATTGGTGCGGCGTGCCGAGAGTTATATTGAAAGGTAGAATGCCATCGCGAAAGCACTTCGATTGAACGATCGTATCCGTGTCTCACCTATACGCGTAATCGATCAGCACCAGAATCAGTTGGGCGTCATCCCTGTCGAGCAGGCGTTATCGCTTGCGCGCGAGGCTGGCTTGGATTTAGTGGAGGTCTCGCCAACGGAGTCACCGCCTGTTTGCCGGATTGTTGATTATGGCAAACAGCAGTATGAGAAAAAGAAGCGGCAAAAAGCCTCTGCTGGCGCTCATACGGTCACCCTGAAAGAGATCAGAATCAGACCGAAAACAGACCCACATGATCGGCAGATCAAGATCGAGCGCGTGCGGAAATTCTTGGATCAAGGGCACAAAGTGCAGTTTACTATGCTCTTCCGAGGCCGAGAGCGGTTCAACCGCGATTTTGCTTCAGCCATTTTTGAGGAAATCATTGCCGAGCTTGGCGAAGCGATCAAAATGGAGAGAAGGCCTTTGTTGGTTGGAAGACGAATGACCATGGTTGTCGCGCCAGCCAAGCCCGTGAGTAAGGCCAAAAAGAAGGTTGATAAGGCCAAGCCAAAAGATGAGACGAAGGCCGAGGTCAAGACTGAAACCAAAGCTGACGCCAAGGTCGAGACTGTTGCCAAGCCTGAGACGCAGGAATCCGCGGGGGTATGAGAATCCTCCAGCCCCCGATCGACGCTGGTTGCGGGCTGAGTTGAGAGCGTTTGCCTGGCGGAACGTCTTACCTCATTCGTTCGGAGAATGTGTAGTCGGACGGTTCACGAGCAGGGCTCGCCCGGCCATACCCATGCTGCAAGACGATTCTACGGCGAGGAAAGCCCGCTCTTCCAGTAATCAATATCTATTGACTACCGATAACATTGGTTTTTCCCCCATTGGCGAAGGGCTACGCCATCCTTTGAGATTTCCACGAACGCTGGGGCTTGCGTCGTGTTCGTCTACTCCCTAGGCTCTTCGTCCATAGTTCATTATGGTTTTGCATTTTTGACAGTGACGGTTTTACGAAAACGAGAGGAATAACGGAATGGATGGGGTGGAACTGATTGCGCCACATGGCGGTCAACTTATTGAACGTACGGGAGCTTCCGAGGAATCGGCCCCGCCTGCAGTGTCGGTACAGCTAAACGAGAGACAGCAATGTGATTTGGAGATGATCGCTGTGGGTGCTATGAGCCCGTTGGAAGGGTTTATGGGAGAGGCAGACTACAACAGTGTTTGTGACGAAATGAAGCTGTCGGACGGAACAGCTTGGCCGATTCCAATTACATGCGCTGTCGACGCTTCAACGGCTGATCGTGTGGAAACAGGAAGTCGAATCGCACTTCACGACGGCAACGACCGCCTGCTAGGCTATTTGACCGTCAGTGAGAAATATAAGCAGGACAAAGCAAAACAAGCAACAAAAGCATACGGCACGGATGATATCGCTCACCCGGGCGTGAAGGGCTTGATGGAAGAGGGTGATGTTTGCCTGGCGGGTAAGATTGATGTCGTCACAGCTCGACACGACCCGATGTTTGTGGACCACCGCCTAACGCCGCTCAGCACACGAGCAGAGTTTCAGCGCCGAGGCTGGAAGACTATCGCTGCTTTCCAGACGCGCAATCCCATTCACCGTGCCCACGAATACCTCACCAAGTGTGCGCAGGAAATAACGGACGGCTTGCTGATTCATCCTTTGATGGGCGCGACAAAGGACGGCGACATTCCCGCAGAAGTCCGCATGAAGTGCTACGAAGTAATCATCGAGAAATACTATCATCCAGACCACACGCTTCTGTCGATCATGCCAGCTGCTATGCGATATGCTGGCCCGCGAGAAGCAGTCCTTCATGCCATTCTCAGGCAGAACTACGGCTGTTCGCACTTTATCGTCGGACGCGACCATGCTGGAGTTGGTAGCTATTACGGCACATACGATGCACAACGCATATTCGAAACGCTTCCTGATGGCGGGTTGAAGATCCAGTTGCTCAATTTTGAGCACGCTGCATGGTCGAAGAGCGCTGGAGGCATGGTCAGCGGAAAGACCTTCCCAAAGATCGAAGGCGACCAGATCTTCTTGTCAGGAACCAAAGTCCGCGAGCTGCTCCAGAAAGGCGAACGACCTCCTGTCGAATTCACACGCCCTGAAATTGCTGACATCTTGATTGATTCGATGAAGGGTTCTTGACTCGAGGTTTATACGTGGACCAAGCTGTCACTATGCAGTCATGTTGTAAGACCATTGATGTCCCAGACGCGGTGTTGGGCGCTATTCAGCGCATGGAAAGACCCGTTGTCATTTCGCACGTTGTACCCGATGCGGATGCGCTGGGTTCTGCGTTTGCAATGGCGCGGGCGCTGACCAACGAACGCCGTTCGCCAACGGTGGCGCTGCCGGAAGGCTCGCTTTCTCAAAGACTTTCGTTTCTGCTGGATATGGCGGGCATTTCGATCGCTACAGATGAGGATTTTTCCGCGGCTGATGGCTTCATCGTGTGTGACACGGCGAAGAAGCCCCGCTGCAATGTGGGGTTGGAGCGCAAGGACTCAGATTGGTCGGCTGACCGGGTTATCGTCAACATCGATCACCATGAAACCAACACCAATTTCGGCGATGTGAATTGGATTGTCGGTGAGGCAAGTAGTGCTTGCGAGTTGGTTTACCATTTTCTCTGCGCTGCGGATCGACCCATCGATCAAGCGACAGCTTCGCTTCTTTACGCTGGAATTCAGACGGACACGCTAGGATTTTCATTGCCGACAGCGACGGCTTCCGCCCTTCACGCTGGCGGGGATTTGGTTGGCTTGGGCGCCGACGTAGCGCTACTTGGCGAAAAACTGGGGCGAAGTCAGAGCAAGAGCGAGTTTGATCTTCTTCGCATAATCTACGCCAACACAAGCGTCCTGGCAGGCGGGGAAATCGCCTACAGCTCAGCAAGTTACCAAGAGATTCAGGATGCAGGTTGTTCTGCGGCTGATATCGACGACCAGATTAACGTTCCTCGCTCAGTCGACGGCGCTCGATTGGCGATGTTGTTTACGGAAGGCAGGCAGGGCAAGACCCGGATCAATTTCCGAGGCTCAGGAAATGTGACAGTGATCGACCTCGCAGCCAAGTTCAAGGGTGGCGGGCACAGCCAAGCCGCTGGCGCGATCGTTGATGCTGACCTGGTTGCGACAATTGCAAAAGTCCTGCCCGAAGCGGAATCACACCTTTCGCAATTCGGACCCGCTTCGTAACGAGACCTCTCACTTATTTTTCTGCACTAACGCGGTTACGATAAAGAGACGGATCAACTACGGCGTGCATGGCGTCTGTGTTGAGTTGACCGCCAAGAAATTCGTTGATCGAAGCGATGGCGGGCGCCGGCTCTTTGAGCAAATTATTGTAACTCATTTCAAGCATCTCGAAGTTGGGCTTGCTCTCCACAAAGTTGTAAACCTTTTCGATTTGCTGGAGAAAAATCTTCTTGAGCATGTCTTCGCTAATGTCGCCGCCGCCCTTTTGGCTGCGCTCAAGCATGATGTTTTGCGACTTGATCACTTCATCGAGTTCCCGGCGCATGAAAACAACGCGATAGTTAAAGCCATCCGGCAGGTCGAGCAGCAGGAGGTGTACCATCTTAACGACCTTGCCTGGCGCATCGTTTACCCAGGAGGCGTCCTCCTTCGTTTTTTTGACAGGCTCAAATTCGTAATAGCCCTTTGGATTGTCGTCGTCAGCTACGCGAATCTCATCGATCAACGCAGGAACCCCCCCCTTGTCGATCATTTGCATCATCATCGACGTACCCGAGCGGGGCAAACCCGATACAATTATTACGGACTCATCACTGTTGTTAGACATGCTTCATTGCTCCAACGTATTTGCGTTGTCATGTATTGCGAATCACGATTCCGGGCCGATTCGGCTGGAAGACCAACAGTCCCCCGCCGCACTTATTTACAGCTTGTTTCGAGCCGAACACGACATTCCCCAGATGACGAAATTCGGCAATGATTTCGTAGCCGGGCGACCCAAGGCCGAACAGGCTACCACCTACCGCCCCACGATACAATTATCGACGCTGTGGCCTTCCTCTTTATTTCAAACCAGTATGTAAGTGAATCGAAGCGTTTATTTCTTCCCAGCCGTGAGCGGTAGAGCGGCAATACGGGCCAGGTGAAATTACCATCCGTCATTCAGCGATTTATGACAATTCAACACGGCACGATCGACCTAAGAATACAAGCACCATACCCGCGCCTAACAGAACAATAGTGAACGGCTCCGGCACCGGCGAACCGTAGAAGTCGTAGGTCACATCGGCTGTGACTGATATGCCCAAAAGCTCAGGAAACTGCTGGCTTTGATACGGCTCTATGAGAAGGTCCGACACGGTAAGGCGAACGAACTCTAAGTCGTAGCCGAAGAAATCCGGACTTGTGCCAAGCACATCCGACTCCGGTCCGGACCCGTATGCGACGGAACCATCTGAAAACACAATTCCCTCAGCAAAAAAATCATTTGCCCCATCGGTAAGTAACGAGGAAAACTCCGTAAAGGATGCATCCGTATTGACACTTAAGTCGACTGAACCATCATCGCCATTAGACCAACTGATTCCCCTGCCTACGTCAACCCAAGAGCCGAAACTTTCGCTCGAACTCCGCAGTATGAATTCAACGCGCGGTTCGATATCCAGATTAAGACCCGCGATTGCCGAATCTTCTCTTAAGACGAGCGATGTCAGCAACACCGGGCCAGCCATGGATGTGCCGCATGTACAAACAGCAACGACTGCACCAAGAACAACACTTTTCATTTGTCTATCCTCCGTGATAAGCCAACTGCTGCTACCCTTTTACTCTCGACAGCCTGGCACTCAGCCGACCAGTGGACTTTTGCAGGTGCGCAGGAATCGTCTTCGCCCTCCGTAGCGTTTCCAACAGAAATCGACCACCTTCATCCTACCTGGCATTTGTCGTTTTCTGTAAACCACTGCCAATAAACAAGTTATGAACTTGACATGGGCAATTCAATATGATATTATTTATATATCAACTTGAAAAGGAGAAACAACGATGGAAACAAGAGAATTTGAATGCAGGACGGTCAACGGCTGGGCGGCGCTATTCGCCTTCTTTGTCATAGGCCTCGGGTTGGGCTATACGGGATATTGGACTATACGCCATGTTCACATCATCGGTATTGTCGCGTGTGGTATTGCCACCCTCTTTTGGTTCGTCTGCTTGTTTGGGTTTTTCACGCTTCAACCAAACGTAGCAGCGGCGCTCATTTTGTTTGGAAAATACAAAGGCACGGTGAAGACGACCGGCTTCAGCTGGGCGAATCCGCTGATGCTCAAGAAGAAAGTGTCGCTGCGCGCTCACAACCTGGCAGGCGACACACTCAAGGTCAACGACCAGCGAGGCAATCCGATCGAGATTTCATTGGTCGTTGTGTGGCGAATCATTGACACCGCTCGTGCCGTTTTTGACGTTGAAGATTATCAGGACTACATACGCGTACAGAGCGAGGCAGCGCTTCGGCATCTGGCACTTTCGTACCCATACGACACGTTCGAAGGTGACACCTTGTCACTACGTGGCAGTGTGGACGACGTGTCGGCGACGCTTCAGAAGGAAGTTCAGGATCGCATTAACCGGGCGGGCATTGAGGTCGAGGAAACGCGCATTAGTCATCTTGCTTATGCTCCGGAAATCGCTGGGGCGATGTTGCAGCGGCAACAGGCGGAAGCCATCGTTGCGGCGAGACAGCGTATCGTCGATGGAGCGGTGGGAATGGTTGATATGGCGCTGGCCAAGCTCGAAGAGCATAACACTGTCAAACTCGATGAAGAGCGCAAAGCAACGATGGTCAGTAACCTGCTTGTTGTGCTCTGCGGTGATAAGGCAGCTCAGCCCATCGTCAACACGGGTACGCTGTACAACTAAAGTCACGGGAAATGTGAACAGTCGTACGTTATCAATGGTTGGCACCTCGGGCGGGTCGATGACCTGCCCGATATAGCTTGGTTGTCACCGCATCTCAAAAGTACTTGACTATGGCCAAACGCAAGCCATTTTTACTTCGTCTTCCGCCGGACCTGATGGATGCGCTCAATCGTTGGGCCAAGGACGATCTGCGCAGCCTGAACGCACAAATCGAATATCTACTGCGGGATGCGGCACGGAAACGCGGAAAATACAAAGACCGCGACGCTGTGGAGACTGACGACGATTCTTAGCTATGCACTAAGGCCGGAAACCCGCGGAACAATTCACATGCCAAAGATTGATCGGTAAGTCTTAGCACATCAAGCGGCTTGACAAGGTCGCCTATTTGGAGGAAAAACCTTGTGAAGGCGAGGGGAAGTTTGTTATCGACTCAGCCTTGCTGTCAAGTCGGCTGGCTGCGTCATGGAGGATTATTATGCCAAAAGCTCAGACAATCCTGGACCGCAAAGGCGTCGACGTAGCGACGGCAAGTCGCGATAGTTCCGTGCTCGACGCTGCCAAGCTAATGAACGAACGACGTATCGGTGCGGTCGTCGTTACAGATGCCGAACATGTCGTTGGCATTTTTACAGAACGAGACATACTCTGCAGAGTGGTCGCGGAAAGTGTGGATGCGAGCAAGATTCTCGTGGGTGACGTGATGACTTCACCGATGGCGTGTTGCCGCCGAGAGACGCCGCTTTCGGAATGCCGAGCGATCATGACGCAAAAACGGATTCGCCATCTTCCCGTCGTCGAGGATGATGTCCTTTATGGCATCATTTCTTCGGGCGACCTTCTAGCCACCGAAGTCGTCGATCAACAAAGCACAATTGAATACCTGCATCAGTACCTTTACGGACGAAGTTAGGAGTGCTGGCTGGCGATTCGAAACGGCGTATATCTCCCCATCAAAATCACCCCACCCGAACACAGGCGAGAATGACAAATGGCAAAAAGTAAGATTGTACGCTTTGGCGTTGTCGGCTGCGTCACGTTGACGCTCATTCTTACGTCCTGCGTGCGCCGAACAATGCACATCACGACCACCCCACCGAGCGCTCTCGTTCATTTGAACGGGCAGGAAATCGGTCGAAGTGAGGTTTCCGTCGATTTCATTTGGTACGGCGATTACAACATTGAAATAAAGCACGAAGGGTTTGAAACTTTGCAGACCAACTGGGATGTCAAACCGCCGTGGTATCAGCATGTTCCACTCGATTTTTTCGCGGAGGTCCTCTGGGCTGGGAAGATTCATGATGTCCACGCAAAGCATTTCGAGCTACAGCCGGAAGTGCTGCCAACGTCTGAGGAACTCACGCAGAGAGCGGCGGAGCTTCAAGCGAGAGCAGTGAATAGCCTGGAATGATGAAAACAACCGTGATTACCGTCGGCCGATTACGCTTTTGTGGACAAGACAAGCCCTGCTGCACCAATGACGCCAGCATCATAACCAAGCGACGCCAATTCAATCCGCGGGAAGTCGTTATGCAAGGTCCATCGATGAGTTTCGAAATGCGTTCGCACTCTATTCAGCAATAACGCGCCCGCCTGGCTCATCCCCCCTCCCAGAAGAATTCGCGCCGGATTGAACATGTGTTGGATATTCACGCACATCACGCCTAGACACTTGCACGCCTCATCCCAAACTCGTTCGCACAGCGGATCGCACTGCTGTGCGGCGGACGCGACTGCCTCTGCAGTGATCTTCTCACCGGACAGTGTTAAGGAGCAATGCTCGCCTCGCTCTATCCCGCCTTGGACTCGGCGGGCAACGCTGGATGCTGATGCGTATTGCTCCAGACAGCCCCTCTTTCCACAGACACAAGGCAATCCATCAGGAACTACGATAACGTGCCCGATCTCTGCCGCGTTTTCGAGTTGACCGCGATAAGTCGCTCCATCGATCACAACCCCAGCTCCGACCCCCGTCCCAAGTGTCAACAATACGACATCATCATCGCCCGCGCCCGACCCGGCCCAGAACTCGCCGAACGCCGCCACGTTGCCATCGTTGTCGAGCACAACGGGGAGACCTAAGGCAAGAGAAATGCGGTCACGCAACGCAATGTTTTGCCAACCGGGAAGATTCGCCGCCCCAATCACTACGCCCTTGCTTGGGCTTAAAGGCCCGGGAGCACCCACGCCAATCCCCTTCAACAACGCGCGATCGTGCGAATGCGCACCAAGGACTACTCGAATGGCATGTTCAATGTCGGCAATGACCGCGTCCGGCCCTCGGTTCACAGTGGCAGGCTGAGCGTGCTTTGCGAGGATTTTGCCAAAGGCGTCAACGAGCGCTGCCTTGATATTCGTTCCGCCCAAGTCAACACCAATTGCGAGAAAGTCTTTCGATGTCATGGAAGTTCTTTAGCAAGCGGTGGCAACTGGACTCGGCGGACGACATGAATTGGCGGCTTCAACGCAACGAGAGCATCCCGGGTTTCATTGGACATCGGCTCATCCAGCTTGAGCACCATCAACGCACGATCTCCCCGCCGCGATAGCGCCATATCGGCAACATTGATCCCCGCATCGCCCAACGTCTTTCCAATGACTCCGATTACGCCCGGTTGATCGTCGTTAAACACGAGCGCCATGGGGCCAGCCGGAACCACCTCCATTCGATATCCGTCAATCGCGAGGATTCGAGGCCTGCCATCCACCGAAATCGTGCCAAGAATTTCATGCTTCTGGCCCCGAGCCTCTACAACCGCATGAACTGATTCGACATGATTGGTCTGCAGCGAATGGACAACATGGTCCACTGATATCCCCCGACGGTTTGCGAGATCTCTCGCGTTGACAAGATTAATCCGGTCCGAGAGATGGGGCGCCAAGACGGACACCATTGTCTGCGACGCAAGCGTTGATGCAAGATTCTGCAGTGTCTCGCTATAGACAGTGACACGAACACCCTCCAATCCGTCCGCACACCAAGGCGATAAAATCGTTCCCATTCGCGCACACAAATCGACGAACGCCCTTCCACGTGGCGAAAAACTCGTCGGCATACCCGAAATGTTTACAGCGGATCGAATCTCGCCTCGCAACAAATATGCAAGCATCGAATCGACAGCATCGACTGAAACGCGCGTCTGCGCTTCCACCGTCGAGGCTGCGAGATGTGGCGCAAGTACAACGTTCTTCGCTCGCAAAAGAGGACTATCCTTGGGAGGCTCGGTTTCATACACATCGATCGCCGCACCACCTATGTGACCGGATTCCAGCGACTCGGCCAAAGCAATTTCGTCAATCAACACGCCCCGTGCACAGTTGACTATGCACGCGCCTTCCTTCATCAAGGCTAGTTGTTCCGCCCCGATCATATGTTTTGTGCTTTCGGTTACGGTCGCATGGATGGTCAGGCAGTCGGCACAGGCAAGCAGCGATTCGATGTCCTTTGCCAACTCAATTCCGTCGTCCAGGGCATCTTGTTTGACGAACGGATCAAACCCTACAACCTTCATTTCAAAAGCCAGCGCCCGCTCTGCAACCGCTCTGCCGATTCGCCCCAAGCCAATAATCCCAAGCGTAGCCCCGGCGAGCTGATGACCCTGGTAGGCGCCACGGTTCCATTCACCACTCAGCACATGCTGGTGCGCCGAGGGAATCTTTCGATAGAGCGCGAGCATCATGGCAAATGTGTGCTCAGCAGTCGAGATGGTATTGGCATCCGGCGTGTTGAGTACGAGCACGCCCGCAGCCGTCGCCGCTTCCAAATCGACGTTATCCACGCCCACACCCGCGCGAGCAATAGCCGTCAATTGTCCAGGTTCAGCGAGGGTCTGTGCCGTCACCTTGACCGCCGAGCGGATGAGCATTCCATCATATCCACCTACAACCGACGCCAATTCCTCCGGCGATAGCCCGTGGCGAACGTCGAAGGTGACGTTCGGCGTGCTTCGAAGCCTTTCAAGGCCAGCTTCCGCGATTTTGTCCGCGACGAGAATGTGAGACATTGTGTCCTATCCCGAGCGACCGAGTCGCTCTCTTGAATAATTGAGATATCGAGACCCGCCACCGCGAGCCATCCACGTCAAGAAAAAACAATACCCGCATAGCCAACAGAGTCGGCCGAGTCAGACGAACCTTCTCTCATCGCAGTTTCAGCGCTACTTGTATGTGCGAGGAGTGTTCCTTTGGTGCCACCCATCTTGCGCACCGCTGCGATCGTTGCCGCCACAGCGCCACTGCTGCATGCGTTTCGGTGCTCATTCGCTTCAGCCACGACTTCATCGCTTTTCATCGCACACGCCAACTCGATGAACCGCGTGTCATTCTTCGCCTTGGCCCATTCCACCCCGGCGGCGCCAGCGCCATGCGGAATGAAGTTGTAACTTGGCCCATAATGAGTCAAATCCGTCGTTCCAAGTATCACCGCGTCGTAGTTATACGCCTTAAGCGTGCGACCTACCGCCTGGCCTACTTCCGCCGCTTCTGAAACAGGGTGGACCATAATTGGGACAATCGACGCGCCGGGGAAAAAATGCTGGATCAGGGGAATCTGCACCTCAATTGAATGCTCCGTTTCATGGGCATAAGGGTCATCCACGACCAAACTCGTTTGGCTAAGAATTCGATCGGCGAGACGAGAATCAACGACCGCGGAACCAATCGGCGTATCCCATCGCCCATCCGCAAAAATAGCCGCTTGGCGTCCACGCGCCCTATGCACGCCGCCAAAAATCACCACAACTTTTGCCTGACTCTTTGCTAAAGAAGCAACGACTCCTGCTGCAACGTCGCCGCTGTAAGACCAGCCTGCATGTGGCACAAGCCCGCCATACAACACCCCTGCAATACCCTTGCCAACACCGGTGCATTTTGTGAGCTTTTCGATATCCTCACGACATTGGCGCGCACTGGCAGGGTAGAATCGACCCGCTACAACTGGTTCTCGAACTCGCATGGTTCATGCACCAACACGACAAGAGCATTTGCGAAACTGAGTATCTCACACGCCCTTTGTTGCACCGCTTATACGGGCGTGCAATGATTTGGCGGGCGACACATAAAAGCAAAAACTGGATACAATGCCTCTGCAAAAGCAGCATGACCGATGCCAACCTGGCCGTCAACCGATCCATGCGTAAGTCGAACTCGAAAACCGAAACTTTGACTCTAACACGAACAGGCAATACAAGACTCGCGATACCGTATGGCCAAGACATATTGCTTGCAGAAATATGATCGACTCTCTTACGAATCGTGTATTGGGCAAACAAACTCTCTCACAGCTATGAAAATCGCATGACAGACCTGAACACCGCATTGTCGTTAATCGCACTGGGAATTCTGTGCGGCGTAGGAGTACTGATTACTGCGGTGCGCATGCCGGGCACCTGGCTGATCGTCCTTGGGGCTGTTGGTTTCGGCTGGTGGACCAAGTGGACCGATCTCAGCGTGACGATGGTTGCGATCGTGGTGAGCATCGCCATCGTCGCCGAAGTGCTCGAATTGCTGATGTCCGTATTTACCGCAAAAAAGGTCGGCGCAAGTCGTAAAGCCGCGTGGGGCGGATTCATCGGCGGGCTGGCGGGAATGGTCCTGCTCTCCGTACCGATTCCCGTCATTGGGATCGTTCTGGGGTCGCTGTTCGGCTGCTTTCTGGGCGCAGCGATCGGCGAACTTCTTGCTCGCAAGAAAATCGCACAAGGGGCCAAGGTAGGATTGTTTTCCGCAATCGGATTCGCCCTCGGAACGGCCACGAAAATGGCGCTCGCGATGACCATGGCTGGATTGGTACTCACGTCAGCGATGTGCAACAGCATCCAAGCCGACTCACCTCAAACAGGCGATGCCAGCATAACGTCTGAACAGATTGAGGCACAACACGATTAAGGAATAATCGCTATAGCAGCGAACAGTCAAGTGTGCGACGAATCGCTCTATCTTGCGCGTATAAAATGCAAACGAACGCTTCAGTAGAATAGAGCTTGCTCTAGTCAATATCCGGCACGCCGATCATCCGGTCACTCTGCTGCGTTTCCGGGCATGGAGCCGGTCGCTGATATTCTACTTCGAGCCGTTTCACCAACGCGTCGCCCCGAACTTGATAAGTCGTAACCTGACGATGTTTCTCATCGTGCCATTTATCAACAATTCGATAGGTAACGGCGGAGCCATCAGCAGCGCGGGATTCCAAGACAAATTCAAGAACTTTGGTGGACTCGCTCCATGTTCCGTGCGTAAGAGTTGGGCCTGTTGTCGAGGCATCGTCATACCAGGTGCCTGAATAGCGTGACTGCGAAGCATCCCAGGTCAACGTGCCAATTGCATGATAACTGCGACTCGCCGACTTGGTCCTGTAGGATCGGCGGATGGCTCGTTTATCCAGAATCCAATTGACCTCTTCAGTTCCTTTGACCTTGGATATTACATGCCCTTTGCTATCGAAATGGTGCTCCGTGACATTCCAAACCCCAATCCATCCTTCGAAAATAGCCATTTGGGGAACGGAGTAATCGGCAATGGGTTCAGCCAAATCCTTCTTCTCTTGCGCAACCAACTCGTGAGTCCAAAAGATGCTTGTTAATGACACAAAAAAAGCAAAGGACTTCAATCGATTTCGACACTTTAAGGAAAGGAACATCCACCGCACTCCGAACGACCATCTTTGCCAACCGCCTCAAGCATATGACAAGCATACCATGGAGATCCGAAATCCCCTCGGGCGCCTCCTGTTCGAAGGCCATCGGGCAAGGGAACTCCACCGCATCTTATAGAATACGCATTTACTCGTTAGTCAGTTCAGTTGCTTTGTCGAAGATTTGTTGCCCCCCAACGCCGACGTAATTGAACACCTCAGCTGCACTCTTTGCTGATTTGGGGATTCGATTCACCGTCAGGCCGAAGACTCGTACCTCACCCGTCTCGGCTGCCGCTTCAGCTAACTCTGCATGAACGCCACCCGAATAGTTATCTTCGACAACGAGGATGGAATTTCCAGCCTGCCTAGCCGCTTCAAAGATCGGCTCGGCATCCAGAGGCAACGTGTAAGCATCGAACACGTTGCAATCCACCCCACTATCAGCCAACTTCTTCGCAGCTTCAAGGGCGGTGTGAACCATGTATCCCGAACTCACCAAAGTCAGCTTGTCGCCCTTCCTCAATTGTTTGCAACCTCGCGCCGTGAAGGTCTCGTCAAAATCGTAGAGAAACGATGCAGCCGGCCGATGCGTTCGCAGGTAGCACAACCCTTTCAGATTCGCCATCAGCTCCACGCATCGGAACGCACTGATCGGATCACTTGGATGAAAAATATGACACGCTGGCGAGCCGGTTCCGTCATCAACTCGAGTCATGCTGCGAAAATAAGCCACATCCGAGACGGCCATTTGCGACGGACCATCCGCCCCCAGCGATACGCCGGAATGAGAGCCGACAACGTTGAGATTGGCACGCGAAATGACCGCCATATCAATCTGATCAACAGCTCGCGCGATGAACTTTGCAAAACTGCTCGCAAAGGGGATTTTACCAGCAGCCGCCATACCCGCACCGGCTGTGATCATGTTTTGTTCGGCGATCTTGCATTCGAAGAAACGATCGGCAAAGGCGCCTTCAAACATGTTTGAAAATGTCGAGTTACTGACATCGCCATCCAAAGCCACAATTCGACTATCCGCGTCACCCAGCGCAACAAGTGCAACGCCATAAGCAACGCGCGTTGCAAGCTTCCGATCAGCCAGCGCCGAATTTAACCCAACCCGTTTTAGAGATTCTTCAAACGAATCCAACTTGATTGCCGAAGGAGCGTTAGCCTTGCCCGCTGCAGGACTGGGGGATGTAAACGACATTTCCTCAGTCGCCCCGAGTTTCTGTCCCGTCGCATCCAACTCGGCGCATGCTTTATCCAATTCTTCCGATGAGAGCGGCTTGCCGTGAAAATTCTTACCGAGCATGAGTTCCACGCCCCAGCCCTTCACGGTTCGCGCAACGATTGCAGTCGGCTTGGGTTGCTCGCCATGCTTATCCAGCGCCGTCGAAATCGCCTCTGGATCATGACCATCAATCTCCTGAACGTACCACCCAAACGCGCTCATCTTAGCGGCGATGGCTTCGGGTAATTGCTGCGAGGAAACCGGCCCTGCTTGCCCATGCTCATTGCAACTGAAGATTGCGCAGACATTGTGGAGCTTATGATCGACGACAAAATCTGCCGCTTCCCAAACCTGCCCTTCGCGCGACTCACCGTCCCCGACGACAGCGTAGATATTCTTTTGGATACCATCCAAACGGGCAGCTAACGCCAAGCCCGCCGCAACCGACAACCCCTGACCAAGCGAACCTGTCGCGGCATCGAAAAATGGAAAACCTTCAGCCGGGTTGGGATGACCGTCGAGAACGCTATTCAGCTCACGAATAGATGCCAAATCATCGACAGTCAATGGACGGCCGTCAGTTTGACTTGCTCCTACGACACCACCAAGATCGGCGTACGCAGCATAGATCATCGGCACCGCATGCCCGATGGACAAAACCAGTCTGTCTGAATTCGGATTCCACGGGTCCGACAGGTCATAGCGCATCTTGCGGTACATCAGATCGACCGCAATGTGCGCAATCGCCTGCGCCGTCGATGGATGACCGGACCCCGATTGCGTCGTCATACGCAGAACGTGCTTGCACAACTCGATGGCTTTGGCGTGGGCTGCACTCGTCGTACTCACTGGCTTCTCCCGCATAACAGCAGTTTCCATAGGTGTCATCATCCGCTCCGCTAGTGTTTCAGGGAATTCGAGCGTGCAGGGTAGCGATCGATTACCGCCATCGCAAGTATTCCACGGATCGATTTTCCGCGCGACGTATCTCAATTGTGAAACATGGAAAAATCACAGAAATCGAAGCTCTGGAACAATCATGGACTCCGTTTCCCCTCGCCGATTCAGACATGCTCGGGCCAATCCCTTGACCGAATCATCGCAATTCCGGATAGTCACCAATGGCGTCGTTGGACGACAACCGTGGGACAGCGTCTTGTGCCAAACCTAGAGGCACTGGTGTTGTATTGAAGGAAATCAGATGTTTGGATCAAGAATCGACAAGATAATCAAGAACATCAAGAGCGCAAACGAAAAACGAAGAGAGAAGGCATACAGCAGCCTTGAGGAGTTTTCGAAAAGCGGATTGTCTGAAGAGGACGCAACTAAGCTTTTGCACGCATCGGTCGGAGAGCTACCCCCGCGAAAATCCGATTGGGAGGATCCTTCAGAGTGCCTGGTATCAGCAGCGGGCAGGAAACCATACCCGAGCTTGCTTCCGGCAGTGAAAGAAATCTACCCTCAATTAAGAGATGAGCCGCGCGCGGTGGCTCTCACACTTATTTCCAAGATTGAAAACGAAGATGCTACACACACTTACGTCAACCTTATTAAGGAGTTTGACTGGCCCGACCACCTCTACCCAGCAATGATCATTTCGTATCAGCAAGCGCCGCGGCATGAAAAGATATTATTCCCTGATCTCGTTCTCAACTCAAAAGGCATTAAGGGAAGCATGATGGCTCTTGACATATGCCTGTGCTATTGCCAAGCAAGTCTAATCGATGAATCGGCATTAGAACAGATCCAAAAGCCACTTCTCGAAACATATGACCTTCTGAGGACCAAGGTGCAACCGTACCAGACGAAAGAAGGAATGAAGTGGATATGGGATGATGAGTATTCGGAATCTCGTTACTCGGCCGGGTTGCTCCTCGATCTGATGACCTATTTCAAATCCGCCGAAGTTGTGGCACTGCTGAAGGAAGCTTCGGAGTTTCGAGACCCTAGATTGAGCACTATTGCCGTCACTTCTTTGGTTGGGCAAGACATCGATGTCTCTGCGGCAAAGTTAGTGAAGGCCGCGGCAAGTGCGGAAATGCGTTTGTTTCTTCATAGCGCGTTGAAGCGACTTGGGCAGTTGGAGCTTTACCCTGAAGAATTTAACTCGCAGGAGGCGTTCGCAGAGGCCGACATGGTCAATTGGCTTTGCTTCCCGACAGAATTGGGGAGAGCGCCAGATGAAATGGAACTCATGAAGACCGTCTCACTCGACACCGAAACGCCTGATGGAATCATCGAATATTTCATATACCGCTTCAGAACGGATCCGCCACATTGGGCAGCAGATGACGGCTGGATGGCGGGCATATCAGGACCATTTATCAAAAAGGACGGCCCGTCTCCAGACGCACATGGCGAGACGTTTAGTACGTTCGACCCCTGGGACAGCATGTCCGCAGACGAGCATCTTGGAGATATCCAAAAAATAATGGATGACTGGCGGAAACATCACTCGAAAAAGTGAAGTCAATATGCGAGCACTGGATAAATACCGACGCCTATCTCTGACCGCCGTCTATCACTACTCACGGTACCGTATGTTGACAAAATGATGACAGCGAAACCCCTTCCGCCAATGACCGAAACTATTCGCCTTTGAAGCTCGGCCTGCGCTTCTGCAAGAATGCCGTCACGCCCTCGCGGTGGTCATGCGTTTGACCCGCGGTGGTCTGGAGCATAGCTTCGTAGTCGAGTTGCGAATCCAGATCAGCCGACCACGCAGCGTTGATCGCCCGCTTGGTCAGGCCTATCGCTTTGGTAGGCAAAACCGCAAGTTTGCTTGCGAGTTTAGCTGTTTCCGCATTGAGGTCGGCATCAGCTACGACACGGTTGACGAGCCCAATCCGCTCGGCCTCTTCTGCTTTCACCTTGCGTCCCGTGGCGCACATCTCCATAGCACGAGCGACGCCAACAAGCCTGGGTAATGTAAACGTACTGCCACAATCGGGAACAAGCCCAACATTTACGAATGCCTCAATAAAACTGGCGGACTCTCCGGCAATTCGAAGGTCGCAAGCGAGCGCAAAGCTACAACCTGCCCCAGCCGCCACGCCATTCACCGATGCAATGACCGGCTTTTCCATCGTGCGTATTTTCTGAATGATCGGATTGTAAGACTCGCGAAGACGAACGCCCAACTCAAGCGGCTCATCGGATTCATATCGATCCGCCACCTCAGCCAAATCCTGCCCGCTGCAAAACGCCCGCCCTGCTGCCGCAATCACAACGCAACGAACCGACTTGTCCTTGGCAGCCTCGCGAACCGCCTTACCAAGTAACACCAACATCGCTTCGTCGAACGCATTGAGAACATCCGGGCGATTGAAGGTAATCGTCCGTACTCCGCCTTCGTTCTCTATCAGAATCGGGGCATTGCTATCAGCCAAGTTTCGGCACACCTTTCTTTATTTCTGCAACAATACAAACCCGCTTGGCCTCTGCCTGACAGGCAACCCGGCCATCTGAGCACTCAGTGAGTCCATTCACAATACCGCCCAAATCGGCGATACAAACCCTCAAAGCGTCAGTATCACGTCATATAAAGCACAGCAGAAGTCTATTTTCCCTTGAACTCTGCTTTCCTTTTTTCGGCAAATGCGCTCATGCCCTCTTTCTGATCCTCGGTCGCAAATAGAGAGTAAAAAACGCGTCTCTCGAACTCTATTCCCTCAGTCAACGACAATTCCTGCGCCTTCAAGACAGCCTCTTTGCCAATTTTGACGGCGATTGGCGGACGGCTGGCAATCTCGCGAGCAAGCCTCATCGCTTCCGCAAGGAACTGCTCTTTCGAAACAACTTTCGTCACAAGACCCGCGTCGTACGCTTCACTGGCAGACATGAATCGACCAGCCAGGATCATCTCCATCGCACGGTACTTGCCGATTGCTTTCGTGAGACGCTGAGTGCCGCCCGCACCGGGAATGATTCCGAGGTTTATTTCAGGCTGACCGAATTGTGCAGATTCCGACGCCACGATCATGTCGCACGTCATGGCGAGTTCACACCCCCCGCCCAGGCAGAATCCGCTTACCGCCGCGATGATTGGCGTGCGAACCTGCTTGATTCGATTCCAGCGCGCGAGATTATTGCGCCGATACATGTCAAGCACCGACGCCTCGGCCATATCGCCAATATCCGCCCCAGCTGCAAATGCTCGCTCACTGCCGGCGAGCACAATGACTCGGACTTCGTCGTCTTCATCGAATCGTTCAAGTGCCTCGATCAACTCGTCCATCAGCTCAATCGACAACGCATTGAGCACTTTCGGTCGATTCAACGTCACAAGCCCGACATGGCCTTCAGTTTTGACTAAAATTAATTCGCTCATGGGATTCATTATTGCTCAATCATCTTCCCGTAATCGATCTCTCGTTTTTCGACGAAGGCTTTCGTGCCCTCGTGGACTTCCGGTGCGAGGTTGTGGATGCTCAGCCAATCGCGGGCATGGCCGATCGTTTGATGCCAGGAAAACTCGCGCCAGAAATTTAGCTGTTGTTTCGT
Source organism: Phycisphaerae bacterium (assembly GCA_029260035.1). Taxonomy (GTDB): domain Bacteria; phylum Planctomycetota; class Phycisphaerae; order UBA1845; family UBA1845; genus OFTM303. The sequence continues at coordinate 6,581 of JAJDEA010000205.1, read as the reverse complement.
GTAGCGTGTGCATTCCGGCAACTTGTTGATGAGTTTTTCACACAAAGTATCCACTGCACCATCGAGTTGGTCACGCGGGACCGCCTGATTGACTAGCCCCCACTCCAAGGCCTTCTCGGCGGGAATTTCTTCGCAAAGAAATAGAATTTCTCTCGCTCGCCGGTCGCCAACCATAATCGGAAGCCATTGAGTCGCCCCCGCCGCAGCAACGCTGCCTCGCGCAGCGCCCACCTGCTTTATGAAGATGTCATCTGCGGCTATCGCTAAATCGCATGACATATTCATTTCGTTTCCGCCGCCAACGACGATCCCATTAAGACGCGCGACCGTCACTTTACCGATATTGCGAAGCTTTTCATGGACCTCAATGAACTTACCCATCCATTTCCAATAGCCCTTTGGGTTGTTCAGGCACGATTGCTCCTGCTCTTTCAAATCCGCGCCTGTGCAGAACGCGCGGTCACCCGCCCCGGTCAAGACCATAACTCGAATCGAATCATCCCACGAAACATCTTCAAACGCCTGATGCAGCTCGCAAAGGGTCGGAAAATCCAGGCAGTTGAGCACCTTCGGGCGATTCATAGTCACCGTCGCGCGCGCGCCATCTTTCGTATATGTAATGTTCTTAAAGTCAAAGGAACTGGCAGATTTGGCATCTGGAAAATTCATTGTCGCGGTCGCCTCCCTTTCGAGGTTCGCACCCTCTTACTCGTCAATCGACGCAAACATCATGTGAATGAGATCGCCGGCGAAACCCATCACATCCTTCGCGGCTGCTTTGCCCTCGTCACTGCTGAGAGAGGCAAACATCTCGTCTTTCGATTCAAACAGCAACTCCGCCATCATGTAGAACTTTGGCTCGCCACCGGGGGAACCAAAGAAATGCGTCACTTCCAACTGCTTGAGGTTCGGCATTTTTCGCGCGAGCGGTTCGTGAATTTCCTTGTAGTGCTTTTCGAATGCCTCGACATCCGCAGGCTTCTTATACAATGCGACAAACTTGACCACGCTAACTCCTTTCAATGTATCCAGCTAAATGACTCTTGCTCATAACAACCTGCACCTGCTTACCCCGCGCGAGAAGACGATTCCCCTCATACGCTGAAACGTCACAGACCACACGGCGATGTCGATCGTCGATAACTTCCTTAAGTTCCGCCTTCACCCGTACGGTGCAACCGACCCGGCACGGAGCCAGATGATCGATGCTCAGGTGCGCTCCGATCCCCTCTTCATGCTCCTCCAGAAAATCGACGAGCACTTTTCTTGCAGCCAGCTCAAAATGATGCGCGACGGACCACGTGGAATAGACACGGTGGACAATCACGCCATCAAACGCGGGGCACATGTCCTCCGTTACGACGAACTCTATCTCACGAACGATTCCGGGTTCAAAACCTGACTTCATGTCTTCCGCTAGGTCGTAGACTTCATTTCTCGCCTTCGATCCGCCAATCCTGCCCATCGCCACGCGGGTGCCAAAATGGCTGGTGGTTCTTCCACTTCAAAGCGCCACCGATGCCATGGGCCGGAATCGGGAGTTTAGCCGACGTGAATCCACTCCGCAAAGCCTTCCAAAAGGAGATCATGGCGCGGCTGAGCAACTTGACACTCGACGTCTTAACGCTACGATCTTTCGCTATGAATGCTGGAAAAACAGCCTGTTTGTTCGCCCTGACGACGTTTTCGTTTGCCATACAAGCTCTAATGGCCCCGCAGGCACTTGCTGCGCCAAAGGCCGAGCTTGTTGCGTCCTCATGGCAGCTTGATCTTGAGTTTTCCGACCCGCAGCGGATATCGATCGTTCTTCCTGGGGATAGCCACGCCACGACTTTTTGGTATTTGCTATACGAAGTAACGAACAACACGCGGCGCGATGTCGAGTTTTATCCGTCCTTTCGATTGGTGACGGACACTTTGACCATCGTTGAGGGTGGCGCCGAAGTCAGCCCCAGCGTCTATACGGCGATTTCGGGTAGGCACGGCAAGGAATACCCGTTCTTCGCACCGCCACACAAAGTGACCGGCACCCTCCGCCAAGGAGAGGAAAATGCTCGTGCGTCAGCCGCAGTTTTTCGAGAATTCGACCCTCAGGCGAGCAAGTTCACGGTTTTCGTAGCTGGCCTCTCGGGCGAACTCGCCAAAATCGCGAATCCGAGTGCAGCCGACGCCAAAGCTCGTTCTGGAGACGTTCCTCGTTCTTACGTCCTCAGGCGGACTCTTGCCATCAGTTACGACTTGCCGGGCGATCCAAAGACCCGCAATTTGGCCAAACCAATCCGCCGAAACCGCGAATGGGTTATGCGTTAGAGAATTTCCTGTTATAATCACAGCCTGCTGGTGGCCCTTGAGGGACGAACCGGCTTAAATCGAAATAAGTGGAGTAGATTCATGGCACATAAAAAAGGACAAGGGTCCACAAGAAACGGGCGCGACAGCCAGCCGCAGTATCGCGGAGTCAAACGATTCGGCGGACAGGCTGTAACGATAGGAACGATAATCCTGCGTCAATGTGGAACACCCCATTTGCCGGGCAAGAATGTTGGACGAGGTCGTGACGACACACTGTTTGCACTCGCTGATGGCGTTGTGCAATTTCGAGGCCGAAAGGTGGATGTCGTTCAGCGCGATTCCAACTAATCATCCCGCAACCGATCTGAATCGAACAAAGGGTGGCCGATGGGTCACCCTTTTTTGTTGCTGGTTGTCGAACTTCCCAATGGATGGCATTCATCTAAAATATCCATTTGCAGGCGGACATGAATGCGATTCAAAGAATTCTGTGGTGGAAAGACTAGAGCCGTGTCACGGGTGATTTAACGGGGTTGGTAAAGTCGCATTCTTATGCCACTGCTCTTGAGCAGTGCGAATCGCGTTCCAGATCAACTTGGAGATCACTGCTCGAGAGTAGTGGCACACGGGTCAAACCACCACTGACGGAGCATTAAACGTCTATGATCGTCGATCAGGCTGAGATTCACATTCGAGCGGGTAAAGGTGGCGACGGGTGCGTCAGCTTTCGCCGTGAGAAGTACATTCCCAGGGGCGGCCCGGATGGAGGCGACGGAGGCGACGGTGGCAGCGTATTTGTCGTTGCACGACGGCACATCGAAACATTGCTCGACTTTGCAGGACAGCATCATTGGAAGGCCAAGAACGGCCAACCGGGCATTGGAAAAAATTGTGCAGGTCCATCCGCCGCCGATCTCACCATTGAACTTCCCGTCGGGACGCTCATTCACGACCGGGAGACCGGCGTTTTGATTAAAGATCTGTCCACCCCCGACGAACCTGTTTGCATTGCAGAGGGAGGAAAAGGAGGGCGCGGAAACGCCCGATTTGCTTCTCCAACGAACCAGGTTCCACGACAATTCGAAGAGGGGACGCCGGGGCAGGAACGATCGCTCAGCCTGGAGTTGAAACTCATTGCTGACGTCGGGCTGGTCGGGCTTCCGAATGCGGGCAAAAGCACGTTGCTTTCTCGGCTTTCCAAGGCAAAGCCGAAGATCGCAGACTATCCTTTTACTACCTTAAAACCACAGCTCGGGATCGTCGAACTTAGTGACGGTCGGCGGTTTGTGATGGCGGACATTCCCGGCCTAATCGAAGGAGCGCACCAAGGAGCCGGGCTTGGCGATGAATTTCTAAAACACATCGAACGAACGCGAATCGTTCTTCACGTTGTCGATATCGCCTCAGACCTCGCCACTATGGCACCCGAAAAGGCGTATGCTACAATTCGCAGGGAGCTGTCGAAATACAGCACCGCGTTGGCGGAAAAGCCCGAAATTGTAGCCGCGAATAAAACGGACCTGTGCGAGGATGACGATCAGGCAGAGGATTTTGCCAAAAGCGTGGGTTCGGAAGTCCTGCCAATCAGTGCGGCGAGCGGCAAGGGAGTCGGCCAGCTTGCGGAACGATTGTGGCAATTGGTTCGAAGTGAAAAAGATGACATCCCGGCAGAAACAGAAGAGGTAGAGCTGCCCGTTCCCCCCCATTTGAGATCACCATGATTAAGCCTCCTCCATTTGACCCCGCCGCACCAATCGTTGTCCTTGATATCGGAAACTCGACAATAGGCATCGGCACATGGGTATCGAACAAGCTGAAAACGCCGCTCTCAGTCGATGCAGATGATGAGTCAGCATTTGCCGAATCCTTCGCTGCCCACACAGAAGCACTTCCCAAAGGTCGCCCTGCCGCAGTGGTTGCCAGCTCTGTCGCGCCATCAACACTGTCCACCGTAAAGTCGTTTGTGTCATCCAAACTTGACTACAACACGCTCGTCGTCGGCGAGACGCTGCCTTTGCCGATGGACGTCGCGGTGAAAGACAAGAAAAATATAGGTGTTGATCGGGTTTGTGCCGCGGCGACGGCATATGAAAGAATCAAGCAGTCCTGCATTATTGTAGATTTCGGAACGGCCGTAACCGTGGATTTAGTTGACGATGATGGTACGCTCTTGGGTGGAGCTATCTTGCCGGGTCTGGATTTGCAGGCTCGGGTACTTCATGAACATGCAGAGCAATTACCTCTAGTCGAAATCAAGATACCGAAAACCCCCTTCGGGATCGACACAACGGAAGCGATCCAAACCGGCGTGTGTCGGGGCCTAGCGGGAGCAGTCCGAGCCTTGGTTGAAGCATATGCAACATCGCAAGGGCGCTGGCCTCAGGTCGTTGCCACCGGGGGCGACCTCGAGTTGATGACGCCTGAGTGCGACTTTATCGACACAGCCGTATCAGACCTCACACTGAACGGCGTGGGGCTCGCCTATACCAAATACCTCACCGAAGCAGGAGTATGACAGCCGAAAAGGCCACGTTCAGCTTTCTCCTTACCCCGTCCGGCGTTGGCGCCATTTCGTTGATTCGTGTAGTCGGAACGGATGCCCGAAACGTAGTCGATCAAGTTTTTCGAGCGAAATCCGGCCGATCATTGGTTGATGGTTCTATCAGCCAAGACCGACTGCGCTACGGCTACATTGTTGATGGCGAGGATCGCGTCGATGATGTCTTGGTTAGCATGCCCCCCCACCCGAATACGACAACCATAGATATTGCATCGCACGGCGGAACTCGCGTGGCCGAACGAGTCCTGAACTTGCTAGAGAAATTCGGCGCTCCCCTTGGTGAAGACGAACCAGACGTCGGCATGACCTGGCCATTCGCAAGCCCCATAGCACAAGACGCCGTTGTAGCCATTGCAGGAGCAAAATCCGAACGGGCAGTCAAATTGGTAGGTAGTCAACAAATACGCCTTGCAGGCGAAGTGAAATCCATTCTTCGCCTCATCGATAGCGACGCAGACGCCGCCTCGGAGAGACTTCGGAATCTCGCGGCAACATTCCCAATGGCTGATCGCCTACTCCGTGGCGCCACGGTCGCCATCGTCGGCCGACCGAATAGCGGCAAGTCTACGTTGTTCAATCAGCTGGTCGGTCGGTCGGCTGCTGTAGTCTCTGAGTTGTCAGGCACAACGCGCGACTGGGTCTCACAAGAAATAGAGCTTGCTGGCGTAGCCATCACGCTCATCGATACAGCCGGGATGCATAGAACAGAAAACAATCTCGAATCCACTGCCATTGATGTCGGACAACACATCGCTGCGAGTTCGGACTTGACTGTCATCGTTTTGGGTGAAGAACGGGCGATGCAAGCCGACTTTTCACAGGCGGTTAACACCTTTGCGAATCACGCACGGGTTATTGTTGCCCGAAACAAATGCGATCTATTCGAATCTGAAGGATCGTCGCCAGCTTCAACATGCAAGACAGAAGGCCTGATAAATATCTGTGATATCTCCGCGCTTAAGGGAGAAGGGCTGGAAGAACTTGGGCACGCGATTTTGGGTGGCCTTAACCTGGCAGAATGGGACAATGCCAAACCCATGCTTTTCGCCCAACGACAGGTCGATATTGCCCTGAACGCGGCTTCTGAGCTACCTCGAAATCCGAAATGTGCCGCGGATTTGCTTGCACGCGGTTTTCTCGAAAATCGGTAGCGTGACATAACGGGGATTACACCCGATAATCAAGCGGCTACAATGGCCTAACGTGAACCGTGTGTACAATCCCTGCACATAGACAGAAGTGTACCGATGAAAGTTTACGGTTGAATTGGACAGTTTCGAGTCCTAGTGTTGGTTGGCGGGTCCGGTGTGCGCCCGCGCCCATTTCGTTTAGTAGCACACTGCGAAGCTTGAACCATCGGACGTCCTTTAATGATTGACGATACGCAAATAGCCCGGCTCGTGGTGGATCGAAAGCTCTGCACAAAAAACGAGCTGGACCTCTGCAAGAACGAGCAGAAGGATTTGAAGAAAAAGGGCGAGGACACGTCCCTCAACGAGCTTCTTTTTCGACACGGCTACATCACGCACAGCCAAATCGCCCGGCTGAACATGGCCATGGACGAAGACTCGATGTATCGTCCCGCCCAGCAAATTCCGGGCTTTCAGGTACTAAACAAGTTGGGTCAAGGCGCTATGGCTGTTGTATTCAAAGCCAAGCAACTAAGTCTCGACCGCATCGTCGCAATCAAAGTGTTGCCCAAGCGCCTTAGCGACAACCCCGAATTTGT
>JAJDEA010000204.1 GCA_029260035.1 Phycisphaerae bacterium | reverse complement strand
ATAGACCAGGCCAAGGTTATTTCGCGCCCAAAAGGTCTTCAGATGGACCGCGCCGAAGACGCGCTGATAGCGCTGCTCTGCATCTGCGAGAAGCTCTTCAGCCTCCTTCAGTTTATATTGTCGAACCAGCGTTTGGCCAAGGTTTTCCATTGCGCCCAACGTTTCCGGGTGGTCCTCGCTGAGCGTCCGCTTTCGAATGGCGAGAACATTACGCTGCATGGCCTCTGCCTCATCGAGATGACCCAGTGTGAGGTTTACGTCCGCGACATTATTCATCGCGGACAAAGTTTCCGAGTGCTCCGGGCCTAACAATCGGAGTCGATCTTCGAGTACGCGATAGTTGATCTCTTGTGATTCCTCAAAGCGAGCGGCCTTTTCATAGTACCATGCCAGGTTGCCTTGCGACATTAGTGATGCCATGGAGTCGGCACCTAACGTGCGCGTTGCGGATTCGGCCGCTTCCAGGAAGAGAGGCTCTGCCGGTACCAAATCGTGGAGATAGGTATGCGCGATAGCCACGTTCATCAGTGTCTCGACGAAGAGGTTTGCGTCGCGCCTGTTGGGCTGTTCTCGGAGCAACTTCAATGCAACGATCGCCTGCCTTCTCCCCTCTTCGAGATCGCCGAGGAATCTATATACGTCGGAAAGTGTATTGCGTATTTCTGCTTCCACGAGCGGTTGATCTGCGAAACGATCGCCGATTGAACCGGCTGCCCGATCTATCGCTTCGCGCATCGTGATCTGGCGAGTACCGTCTTTGTTCGGGTCTACAGATGACAGAAGATCGTCAATAAGAAACGCATTGATTGCGGTGGCTTTCGCCGCTTCATTTTCTGCCTTGGCTCGAGCTTCCCTGGTTTGCAGGTACAGGCGAGTACTTACTGCTGTTGCACCAATTAGCGAAATGAGTACCAAGGCAAACGCGGTAACCAGCGTCCGGTTGCGCCTTGCGAATTTGCGAAGCTGATACATTGTTGTCAAAGGCCTGGCGACAATCGGTTCGTTGCTTAGAAACCGTCGTACGTCTGAGGCAAGCTCAAAGGCTGACTGATATCGATGTCCCTTCTCCTTTTCCAAAGCCTTGCAGACGATCGTTTCAAGATCGCCTCGAAATTCCGGCCTATCGGCGCTAATGAGTGTCGGTTCTTCATCCTGAATCATTCGCACGGCATCGGGGATGGAACGCCGCCTAACGGCATGAGGCAGCTTATTGCTGAGTATTTCGTATAGAATCACGCCCAATGAATAGACGTCGGAACGGGAATCAAGAAGAGTCGAATCCCCGCTGACTTGCTCAGGACTCATATACGGAAGTGTGCCAACAAGCTGTCCGACGTTCGTCTGCATTGTGACAAGCTTCATATCGCCGTCTGTCGCTCGAGCCACACCAAAGTCCAGAATCTTCGGCTGCCCTTTTGACCCTTCCGATTCATCTACGAGGATGTTTCCCGGCTTGAGGTCGCGATGGATCACACCAATCTGGTGTGCGAAATGAGCTGCGTCGCATATTTTGGCAAAGAGTTCGAGTCTGCGTCGCATGTCGAGTTGGTGATGGTCTGCAAACTCAAGCAGCAATCGACCTTGCACATATTCCATTGCAAAATAAGGTTGTTCGCTCCCGGCGATGACGGCGCTTCCCGCTTCGTAAATCTGAGATATACCCGGATGTCGCAATCGACCTAACACCTCGGCTTCAAACTCAAAGCGACGGAGTATAGCCGGAGTGGCGATCAACTGGCGAAGGACCTTTAGGGCTACGGATCGACTCGGTCTTTCCTGCGTGGCTTCGTACACAACGCCCATGCCGCCTTCACCGATCTTTCGCACAACCGTGTATCGTCCTATTTTTTTCGGAAGGTGGGTCGAGGTATTGTCATCAGAATCGACCAGTTTCGATGCGAGAATCTCCATTCCCTTTCCTTGATCGATATCTGCGACAACGCCGAGTGGTGTTTTGTCGTGCTCTAGCAGATCGTCGACTTTGGCGCGAACCAACGGATCGGTGCAACGCCGATCGAGAAACCCCGGACGATCCGCCGGGGCAATGTCGCACGCCTCATCGAACAGACTCATAATTTGTTGGTGTTGTTTTGGTGTCAAGGATATTGTGTCTCAGCCTGCGAAGCCGTCTTGTATGCCTTATTGGTTTCAGACCAATAGAATTCAATTGATTTGATTATAACGCTGGTACGCAAAGGCGATACGCAGTCGTGGCAAACGGCAGGGTCCTTTGGAGCTGACGAAACGAGTCCATACATAATCAGACAACGGTTAGACTTTCGCAGAGTTGCCGGGTCAGAAGGGTTGTGGTGGCCGTTGGCCGCAAATGCTGTCGATGCTGGTGGTGTCGCAGCGCTTATAGCCAATGGGGTGACCTTGGAACATCGATATCAAGCCCCCAGTTGTCCAACGCTCGCGCGCGGGCTAGAATTGGCACATAGCAAAAAGCTTCTTGCTTCATTGTGGGTGTTTGCGTCGAGAATCTCTTCGAGGAATCCTCTTTGAATACTGACTTCGGCACGCCAGGAATCCAATCGCCACCTGATGCCATGGCGCGAATTGAATCGAGATGCCGCCGAGTCGTTCTCCAGATTTTCTTCCTACTGCCGATCTTGGCTACCTCTGCGTCGTACGCCCGCGTAGAACTCAACGTCAGTCGTATCGGCTTTCCGGCGATTCCGAGCGGAGACGTCGTAAGAAATGGTGCGTGGACACCCATTCATGTCGCACTTGCCTTGGTCGAACAATCCTCTTTCGACGGGACATTACGAGCAAGCCAATTCGACAACGACGGGGACGCGTGCTTTGATTCCGTTCAAGTTCACCTGCGGGCTGATACGGGAGGATCGCAAGAGTACGATCTCTACGTTTTGGCGAACCCACGCCAAGGCGAAATGAGCTTCTCTTTGGAGCTGCTGGACGACGAAGGCGAGATTGTCGAAGTGATCTCTCAAGGCGAACTCACTTTGCGTCCCACGCCGTCGCAGACTCCTACCCTGATTGCTGATGATGACGTTCTTATCTTGTCGGTTTCCTCAGGAACGATCGGACGCGTTGCGGATCTCGTTGATCTCGAAAAACGAGAAACCTTTTTGCGGCCTGTGCACCTTGCGCACATCAGTCCCGGGGATCTTCCCCAGCGGTGGATTGGATTGGAAACTGTTGACTTTATCGTTTGGGACGACGCAAAGCCTGAAGAACTTACTTCTCAACAACTCAAGGCGCTCGCTGAATGGGTTAAGCAAGGGGGGATACTGTTCATTGCTGCTTCGCGAACGGCTGGTGCTATTACCTTGACGCAGTCTATCCATGATATATTACCTGCAGACTTGGGCGAGTTGGTCATGGTGGATGATCTTCCAAACGTACGCGAGTCCATTGTTGGGCCACCGTACGCCAAGGATGAAAAGGAGATTTCTTCCCTCGATTGGCTGACGAATGGCTTTCCAAGTCCCGTACCAACTGTTATATCTCGGGCACGGCCCGGAGCGGTTGTCGTGCTGCGCGAAGCGATAGAACGATCAAATTCTGCGATGGGGGAAGGGTCGGATATTTCACCAATCGTTTCGCATATCATCACGCGGGGCCAAGTGGGCAAGGGGTTTGTCATTTTCAGTGGCGTTACGGTCAAAGACCTTTTTAGCGCCGAAGGTGAAGCGAATGCCTTTTTTGCGGGACTGTTTCATTTTCGAGAGATGGGCGAAGACGAAGTTCGTCCACAGGGCATATCACTTTTCAACGAGGCCACCGGGCCCATTTCATTCGCTCGAAACGCAAGTACCTATCTGATTCTCGCGGGGTTTTCCTCTGTTTCTTATGTACTGTTATCTACTCTTGGGGCATGGGGGTTCCTTCGTGCGAAGAAATGGCAGAAACACAGTTGGACGACGTTTGCGATTTGTGCCATCGCCGCCAGCGCGATAACGATTGTCGTCATTAACTCTATGCGAGGTTTCAGTGACAGGCTCCATCAAGTCACGGTTGTCGATCTCAACGCGGGGACTGGCCGAGCCAATGCGAGTTCGTTCTTCGGCCTCAAGACGGCGATGGATAAGGAACTCGATCTCTGGTTGCCCACTGATCCGCTGAGCGCTACAGAGCCGGAAGTATCCAACTGTTTCTTACGCCCGATCGCCAGCGACAGCACACCAATGGCCGCACGCACAAGTTTTGCCGATCCGCAGGAATATCAGGTCATACCTGCCAGTGCCGAGCTTAATAACGTTCGCATCCGTGGCACACTAAAGCAATTCGAGGGTCGATGGGAAGGATTGATCGGAGGTCAATTGACCGGCAAGATTTCGGTCAGACGCGACAACATCACCCAAGACAGCTTTATTGTGAACAATTTGGGCTTCGACCTTCGGCAATGCTTGCTGCTTCAACCCACCGTCAACGCAATGGAAACGGGAAAGCAAGACGAGATGAAAGGAACCCGCGATCAGAGAATTTACGCGTGGGAGCTGGGGGACCTTCCGTCCAACGGCAAGGCCACAAAAATTGTGCCGCTCTTTTTTCACCCTGAACCGGGCCAGGCTGCGCGCGATTTCAAAAGGAGTCGGCTGTTGAATGAGGCTCAAAAGCTCTGGGCTCAGCCATTCCAGAATCGGCTCATGGATTTTGGTTTTTCCACGACATCGGATGCTCCCTATGTTTTAGGCGATGAAAAACAGGCTCTTATGCTCCTCACCACCCTCGGTGAGTTTGACTCCGGCGCAACATTGGGGGTTCAGCAATGGGGCAACCAACGCACTTTTTCGCGAGATAGACTTCGTACACTCGATTTCCGTGAACATCTGACCAGGCAAAGCGTCATACTCATTGGTTTTTCCGACGACCCGGGACCGGTTAGGCTTTTTGGCAGGCAGGGAGATGATCCGTACAAAGTCATTACGCCCGACGCAGACCAATCGCTCACGATGTATCGGATTCGTATTCCTGTTACGATTCTTGACCAGGACAAAGAAGAAATGGACGCGGATGACCAGGAGTTGTCCCAGAGTGACAATCCGCCAGCCGAGGGGTATGCAGAACCTTGATCGTTCAAACAATCAACCTGACAAAACGGTATGACAAGCTAACGGCGCTGGATAATCTACACCTTAACATCGAACAAGGTGAATGCTTCGGCTACATCGGCCCGAATGGTGCTGGAAAAACAACGACCATCAAGATCCTTGCAACGCTTCTTCAACCAACCTGGGGCGAGGCGAGAATATGCAATCATGTTATTGGGTACGAGTCGCGAAAAATCAGGCCTTTAATAGGCTATGTGCCGGATTTTTTTGGCGCTTACGAAGACATGGTTGTGCAGGAATATCTGGAGTTCTTCGCTAGCGCATACAACATCATGGGCGACGAGCGACGGCGTGTCGTCGGAGATGTTCTGGAGTTGACCGATCTCGTATACAAGCGAGACGCGCTCGTGGATTCGCTGTCGCGCGGGATGCAGCAGAGATTGAGTGTCGCAAGGGTGCTGTTGCATGATCCGCAGGTCTTGTTGCTCGATGAGCCGGCGAGTGGGTTGGACCCGCGAGCGAGAATCGAAATGCGAGAGCTACTCAAAGAGCTTCGCCGAATGGGGAAAACGATCATCATCAGCTCGCACATTCTTCATGAGCTTGCAGAGTTGTGTACAACCGTTGGCATAATCGAACAAGGGAAGCTCTTGTTTCACGGCCCGCTCGAAGAGATTATCCAAAAAGTGAAATCCAGAACGAAAGTTCAGATACGCGTGACCGAGCAACAGGATTTGGCTGCGCTACTACTTGAAAAGACCAAAGGTATTAAATCGGTTTCGCAGCAGAACGGCCAATTGCATATCGAACTGGAAAGCCAAACACACGATTTTACTGCTCTCGCGAAGCTACTCATCAAGAACAACTTTAAGGTCCGCGAAATTAAGGAAGAGGAGATCAATCTGGAGACCGCTTTCATGCGTCTTACGAAAGGGATTGTGCAGTAGTCGATCGAATTGGGCCTTCAACGGGGGTGACGTTTACCGAACATGGCTAGTGTATTGTCAAGACTTTGGCTTTGGATTTGGCAGCTTGTCCCTGCCAATCCGATTCTCGTTCGCGTCGTGCAAGGGGCATCGCGCCGGCAGCGGCACCTTTGGATTCGAGCCGTATACCTCACCGCGCTGCTGGCGGTCGTCTTGTTTTCACTGATCGCATCGATGGGAAATGCCAGCGGCTCCTTGGCGGAGCTTGCCAAAGGCGCGTCTCAAACGTTTGCCTTTGGGTCGATCACGCAACTTGCCCTCATGTGCTTTCTAGCACCAGCGTTCACTGCTGCTGCAATTACTCAAGAGCGCGACGCACAGACATTCAACATACTACTTTCGACGCCTCTATCTAGCGCGCAAATAGTGCTCGGCTCGTTGATGAGCAGACTCTATTTCGTTCTGGTTCTCCTGCTTGCGGGGGTTCCAATCTTCTTGATGACGATGGTCTATGGCGGGGTCACGACATCGCAAGTCTTGCAGAGCTTAGCACTTTCAGGATCGACAGCCATCCTCACCGGTTCGCTCGCTATCTTTATTGCTATGGTGCGTGTGGGGACGCGCGGAACAATTTTCTCATTCTATCTCTTGATCGGCTTCTATCTCCTAAGCTTGTATGTCTTGGGCAGACATTGGAACGCCACATGGATTGCTGAATCGCCAGCTAACCTGGCTGGCGTGAAGATGAGTTGGCTTACGCCATTGCACCCATTCCTGGCGTTGGACGTGTCATTGAATCGGGTTTACGCGCCGCCATATGCTCATCTGATTGGACGATCGGGTTTTATACGATACGCCTTGGCCTATCCAGCGAACGCATATGTCATCTGGACGACTGGCCTGTCATTATTGCTGACAATTTCCAGTTTCTTTTTCGTTCGACGCGGTGCGAAACTAGGTGAACCCACGTTATGGAACTCCATCAGTCGGCGGTTCCGCCGTGCGAACACTGATTCAGCCAAAACGCGTCAACCTCGACACGTTTGGGCGAACCCCATCGCGTGGCGCGAAGCCAAGACCCATGCCGGTGGCGGTGCGGCGCTTCGCTGGGCGATTATTTTGGGCGGCTCGATCGGCGCCCTTGTTCTTTTCGTCATGCACGTCAGTGGAAGTCTTCCAGCTGGCCCGGTGCGGATTTGGCTCGCCAGGTTAATCGTCGTGCAATTTGCCATCGCCATCATCATTGCAACGAACACCGCTGCGACCTCCATGACGAAGGAAAAAGAATCCAAAACGATGGACCTCCTTCTCACGACGCCTCTAACCAGCAAATACATCCTGTGGGGAAAATTGCGTGGTCTCGTGAGCTACGCCGCACCTCTTCTGCTCGGCCCGGTCATGTTCTTGCTGCTATTCGGAATCGTAGGCTTGGGGCAGGACAAGGGGACGCCCGTGATTTGGATTGAAGGTGGAATCGAAATCGCAGCGCTGATGATTATCTACACCGCTTGCGCTTGTGTCATCGGTTTGCGCATTTCGTTGGTTACAAAGAAGAACGTGGTCGCTGTGATGTACAGCGTGGGCCTGGTGTTGACTCTAAGCGGCGTGTCCTGGATGTTGGGCCATGAGATTGTCAGTAATTCGGGAGGCGAGTTTGGCGCCTTTTTTGCTCCGTTTACGCCGTTTACTTCTATCTGGTATCTCGTCGACGTAGCGCAGCTCTTCGAAACACCGAAGGAGCTAGCAGAAAACGCCACCGCAACGCGAACGGCCGTTCTTGTTGGAAGCCTGTGCGCCTTGGGGCTTTTCTCCTTTATCGTTTGGAGCGTGTACTCAGGCCTTGTTCGCAATTTCGACATGATCGTCCGCAAACAGTCAGGCGGGAGTTGACGAACTTCGGCCACCTGCTTGCGGAAGAAGCCTCGATTTCGTAGCTTCTAAATTGATAGTAGCCTCGAAGTTACCTTAATCTCAGTTAATATGCCGACTCTTGATCACAAGGTGACAATCGCAATTCAAACCGGGCAACAGGCTTGAAGAATGTGTCATGGCACACTATTCGCAGGAAAACCTGGTGAGAGTGTGATTCGTTTCTCTATTTCAGACGCTTCGTCCGTCCGACCTAACTCGAGAAGAGAATCTCGAAGTCCAGTCAATGTTGCCTGAACGTCTACGTGTTCCGGCGGTAGCATAGACTCTAATTCGGTGATGCTCTTGCGATATACATCAACCGCGGATTCGGCGTCACCGATCATTTGAAGAAACAACCCTAATCCCGCACGACAACGACCGATCGCAACCATCGTGCCTGCGGGATCCGCCTCAGCGATCGCCAACGATTGCTTAAGTATCTTCTCCGCTTCATCAAATTCGAAACGGTGTAGTTTCACCATGCCCTGAATGTTCAACAGAAGAGCAAAGGGCGTAGATTCGGACATGTTTGAAGACTCTGCAAACGCGATTTCGCGATTAACGACCTCCTCCGCGCGAGCTACGTTTTGGGCGCCGAAGTAGGAAGCCGCTAGCGCTGTGGCAATCTCAAGTCTGCGTTTCGGTGTCGCCGCAGTTGTACCTTGCATTATGCGCAGGGCACGCTCAAACTTGGCTGCAGCGTCCGCGAACGCTCCGTTGTTCTGATCGATTGCAGCAAGTTGAACGACCGTCGCTGCGCGTCGCAAGTCCTCCGCCCCAACCTCATCAAGAACTGCCATGGCAGCGGAAAGCTCTTTGGCGGCTGCATCGATCTCAAAATGCTGTATATGCTTGCTCGCAATCTCAATGTGGGTCTTCCATCGTTCGTTTGCACTGGGACCGCCGTGGTTGAGGGCGCTCATCCCCGCCATTGCACAACCCAGCACGAGAATCGTTGTTCCGATTTTGGCTCGCTTTTGGGTAGCCGTGGATGGTGTAGCAGGAGATTGTTTGTTATTAACAAATTCTCTTCGAACTGCTCCGATCACCAACCCCACAAGGATCAAGATCATTCCCCCGCCCGCCACGATCATATCGAAACGCGCCATCGTTTTTTCGACCTGCACGTCATAAGGCAACTCAAGCCCACCTGTTTGCGACAATACGAGTTCTATCATATTTCCTCCAGGCTCTTACAAGCGAGATTAGCAGATTGCTCTTCCCTAGGCATGGATCCGCATCCCATCATACGCAAGCTCCATGTTGGCTGGTAACTCGGCGTTGGTTTCCTCGTGCTTCATTTCATGGGCGATGTGAGTGAAATAGGTTTTACTCGCTCCGATTTTCTGAGCCATGGCGATAGCCTGCTCAAGATTAAAATGCGTGGGATGTGGGGTTCGGCGTAAAGCGTCCAGCACCAGTACATCCAGCCCGTCAAGCAGTGCCAGCGACTCGTCTGAGATGAAACTGCAATCTGTGCAATAGGCGAACTTTCCGAACCGAAACCCCAGGACGGGTAAAGGCCCATGCATGAGCGGGATGGGGACGATTCGACAGCCGTTGACCTCGAAGGGTGCCTCGTTGATTGTCTGAAGTGCGAGATTAGGCCTGCTGTGCGGCGAATCCTTGGCAGGCTCGAACGCGTATAGAAACATCTGTCGAATGCGGTCTAGCGTGCGCTCCGTCCCCATACAGCGTACGGGTTGTTTCATAAGCCAATTGTAGCGACGCAGATCGTCCAGCCCCACAACGTGGTCTGCATGGTGGTGCGTGTATAGAACCGCATCGAGGCGGTTAATCTCATTCGCAACGCACTGTAAACGCAACTCCGGTGACGTATCGATCAGGATGTTCGTCTCGCCCACCTGAACAAAACAACTAGGCCTCGTTCGCTTGTCGCGAGGATCGACAGAGGTACACACTGGGCAGTCACAGCCTATCATGGGTACGCCGTGCGAAGTTCCGCTGCCCAGGATGATCGCATCAACCTTTGAAGCATTGCCTTTCATAACGGGCCATGATAGGCGCGGCGATTGCGATTTACTAGAGCATGCCCTATTCAATCGGTATCGCGAGAGCATGATTCTTTCACTGAATCATTTCTGGGAATTCGCGAAGGATGCGCTGTCTGGTATCCTCAAAGACCGAAAAGCCTATCGTTCCTCTGGAGTAACGATTCAATGTGCAAAGCAGCTAATCCATTTGGCACGCGACACCTCGTTTTACTTTTCATTTCGGCGAACATGCTTGTAGGCTGCGCACCGCGCCAACCCTTGGTGCCGCCAAGTGTTAGTCAGGCGGTCCAGGAGCGGAGTCCGGTCTCGGCGGAATCAAGTGATGGTCGAGACTTAACGCGATCAGGACTGCGCGCTGACCCTCCTCAATCGCAACCCATAGCCAAGGTAAATGGACGAGCTATGGCCAGACAACGATTTT
Organism: Phycisphaerae bacterium; assembly: GCA_029260035.1. GTDB lineage: Bacteria > Planctomycetota > Phycisphaerae > UBA1845 > UBA1845 > OFTM303. The sequence continues at coordinate 5,140 of JAJDEA010000204.1, read as the reverse complement.
TGGACCTTCTGTTGGATTCTCATGGCCCGGTTTTGTTGGAACAACTAGCCGTTCTGAGCTTGGCGGAGGACATCGCAGCGCAAAGGGCGATCAAGGTCACAAAGGCCGACATTGATCTCGAATACTCGCGCGCACTCCGCCGGTTTGTTGACCCGATCCCAGAATTAACCGGAAGCAACTTCGACAGCGACACGGCTGAGGCGCTACTCGAAAGTGTACTGGAAGATCGCAACATCTCACGCGGCGAATTCATGCTTGCGATTCGCCGGAATGCAGTCCTTCGTGCAATTGTCTTGGCCGATTTGACAATCTCCGATGAGCAGGCGCGAGATCAATACGACATTCAATTCGGAAAGCGGGCTATTGTTCGGCATATCCAAGTGGGAACGCGGGTAGAAGCAAACCGTGTCATCGCCGAGTTGAGCCGAGGGGCGGAATTCGCCAGTTTGGCTCAGAGAATGAGCGTCAATAGTGCGAGCTCTCAGTCCGGTGGCCTTCTCAAACCGTTCTCGCGGAACGACAAAACACTCCCCGCTGATTTTCGTAATGCTGCATTCGCGTTAGCGCCCGGCGAGGTGTCGGGGCTGGTCAAGACCGGGAAGTGGTATCATGTCTTGAAACTCGTTCGTTTTGAGAAGCCTGAGCAGCCGGTCTTCGGAAGCGTTGAACTGGAAATGAAGAGCCAGGTGAAGGAAAGTCTGGTTGAGCCTGCAATTCAGCGACTATACGAACGCTTATTTCGGGAAGCGAGGATTACGATTTATGATGAGACGCTTCGCGAGTCGTTTCGGCGGCGATTCCCCTCGAAGGCGGGTTGATTGTGCACTCGGGTGCTGGCCAATCAGATATATTCCCTTTAGACTGTTTGCGCGTTGGCGCGTTGGGAGCGCGGGACAAACACTAGATCGACTTCGCTCGGGTATCGGTTTTTCAGGCAAAGTGAAACAAGAACCTACACAGAGCCAGGTAATTGAGGGTTCCAAAAGTGACAACGAATAAGCACTTTCAAAGCGTATTGATTTTTGGGTGCCCAGGATCGGGCAAAGGGACACAGGGAGTTGTGCTGGGCCAAATGTCAAATCTCGTCCATTCGGCTATGGGCGACATCTTCAGGGCGCTGGACAAGAAATCTGAAATTGGCAAAGAGTTCCTTTCGTATTCGACAGAGGGGAAGCTGGTGCCGGATGAATTGACTATACGGGTATTTCGCCATCATGTTGACAGTTGTGTAGAAACGGGCGAGATCGACAGGGATTACCACACGCTCATTCTGGATGGGATTCCGCGCACTGTTGCTCAGGTGGGTTTGCTACAGGATGTGGTTGAGGTCAAACGAATCATTCACCTTGTTATGGAAGACAAGGACGCGCTCATCGCCAGGCTCAGTGCAAGGGCGGCTAAGTCGAATCGCCCGGATGACGCTGATCGAGCGGTGATCGAAAACCGTCTCGAAGTTTACGAACGAGAAACCTCGCCAGTGCTCGATTCGTATAACAAAAAACTCATCGCTCGCGTAAATGCTGACCAACCGCCTCTCGCTGTTTTGAGAGATGTCGCGAACACGCTGGTCGGCGTTATATCTCCGGCTATTTGATGTAGGTGCCAAGTCAAGTCGCGCGACTTTGCAGGGGGGCTTGCAAGTCGGCGCTTCGAGTTTTTCTGAACACCATGCTGCTACTTTTTCTATGCTGCACTTGATTTGGATCGATCATTATGGAAGGTACGAAGATTCGACTTTGGAAAAAGACCAGCGAGAACGGGAAGACCTACCTCACCGGTGCGATGTCCGAAATCAGCCGACTGATTGTAATCGAAAATGACCGTATGGATGACGACAAGTCGCCCGATTTCTACGCCTACATCGTCCCCAATCGAGGCCCCACGCAGGTTCCACCCGATTTGAAGTTATGATCGAAGCCTACCTGATTTTCTCGTAGCGATAAATGCAGGGTATGTCAGTTGCTCGAGCAATCAGGCCTTGCGTAAACCGTGTTTGCGCTAGAACGTATTCTTCTCCTGTTCCGAAACGCGATACGTCTTTCTTTCTTTGGCGTAATCGTCGGGTGTTATGTCGAGATCGAAATGATCCGGGTCTTCGGCGATCTTGAGCAAGAAGGGGATGCACCAGCCACATCCAGTGCCGGCGCCAAGGCATCCGGTCATTTGGCTGGGTTTCCCAGGCCTTGTGCGCCGTGCGAAGCTTACGAGCTTCCGCATTGAAACGTGGTAACAATAGCAAATTTCATCGTCAGGCTTCATGGTGGGGTCATTGTAAGCCAATCCGACGAATTACGCACGGGCGCAGGGCCGATGGCTCGCAGTTCCGCAGCTTGTCAATCCCCGTGCAACTCCGGCGATGTTTCTTGACGCTGGGGCTTCCCAGAGCTTTACAGAGAACTTCGCGCGAATGCGTCGAGCGCGAGTGTCGCTGTTTGTCCCCCAGCGAATTGATGAAATCCTAGGGCTGCGATCATTGCGGCGTTGTCGGTGCAGTAGGCTGGCTTTGCAGCGTAGAACCCAAGGCCTTGGCGACTGCACTCTTCTTCAAGCGAAATGCGCAATGTCCTGTTAGCAGCCACGCCGCCGCCCAAAACAACCGTCGATAAGCCGGTTTGTCTGATCGCAAGCATCGCTTTGCGAACCAGTACGTCGACGACAGCTTGTTGAAAACTCGCTGCGATGTCGGCAATAGCCTGTTCGTTAAGTTTTTCCAGGCCGCCTGTTGTTTTGCCATGTCCGTGAACATGGTAGAGAACAGCCGTCTTGATACCTGAGAAGGAAAAATCGAGCGAACCTTGTGCTAACATGGTGCGCGGAAAGTCGATGGCCTTGGGGTTACCTTTGCTTGCGGCGCGGTCGATTTCCGGGCCGCCTGGATAGGGTAGCCCGAGTATGGATGCGACTTTGTCAAACGCTTCGCCCGCCGCATCGTCGGTCGTTGCGCCGAGACGGTCGATCGATGTCTCTCCGTTGACACGAAAAAGAGACGTATGTCCGCCCGAAACGATAAGCCCAATGGCAGGCCAGATTGATTCTTCTAATTCTATTGCCGGACTGATCGCGTGAGCGTGGATATGATCGACGGCGACGAGCGGCTTGTTCCATGCCCAACACAATGTCTTCGCCGCGGTGACTCCAATAACCAGCGCTGGCGCCAGGCCCGGTCGATTGGTGACGGCGATCGCATCGAGGTCGGCAGGCTTGCAACTTGCGACCTCAAGGGCTTCCTCGACGACGGCATCAAGCCGTTCAATGTGTGCGCGCGATGCGATCTCGGGAACAACGCCTCCGTATTTTCGGTGTAAATCGATCTGCGATGCGACGATATTGCTTCGCACGGTTTTCCCATCATCGACGACCGATGCGGAGGTTTCATCGCAAGATGTTTCAATGCCAAGAATCGTGGTCATATGTGATACCTGAATACTTTCGAGGAGCGGATTCTCGTTTCCCTTCGAGTTGCTCGTATGATACCGTAACTTGCTGAATGCCGCCCGCCTTGAAGGGTGCAAAGTAATAGTGGAGCTGGATGCAATTGACCCTGAAATCAGTCGTTATCTTTGACCTCGATGGTACGATCACGAAGCCGATTCTCGATTTTGATGTGATGCGGGAGGAAATCGGTGTTGCCGGGCCTATTTTGGAGGCGATGGCGGAAATGTCGCCGAGCGATCGCGAGCGGGCGGAAGACATCCTTGCTCGATACGAGCGTGAAGCAGCGGAGCGGGCGGTCTTACAGGATGAAGCCGATTTGGTCTTGGCCAGATTTCGCACCGAAGGCATTCCCGTTGCTATTCTGACGCGGAATTCACGGGTGTGTACGGACTTGGTACTCGGGAGGTTTGGCATTCAGGTTGACGCAATCAGGACGAGAGACGATGGGGCGATCAAACCTTCCGCAGACCCTGTTAATTCCATATGTCGAGAACTTGAAGCCGCCCCGACCAGAAGTTGGATGGTGGGGGACTACCTCTTCGATATCCAGTCCGGCTCTGCTGCGGGCTTGCGTACCGTTTTGATGATCGGGGATTCCGCTGCGCCGCCCTTTGCCGGCCAGGCGGACTTTGTGATTCGTCGATTGTCCGAATTAGCTGGGATTTCGGGCTTGTTGCCAAAGATTTGAGCATGTTTTAAGACAGGCGATTTGGCTCAACCGCCATGTCTCCCAAGCCCGTTTGGTAGAGCTGAAACGTACGATTAAAGCCCCGGATCGTAGGCTGTGAATCGTGTGAGTTTGGCCCTTGCAAACGAAGCCAAAACCGCCATCATATGCGTCGCGCGGGCGGCGCGAGCCTGTGACCAATATCGTATCAATCCGCCATATGCGGGGAGGCTTTTTTATTTGGAAACGATCGGTACGCACTTTATTGCAGAGATGTACGGCTGCCCCGGCGAGTTGCTGAATGATGAGTCATTTATAAAGCTCAGCCTGGAGGAAGCTGTGGACCGCAGTGGCGCGACGCTGCTTGGGGAAATATCGCACCACTTCCACCCACAAGGTGTTACGGCGCTCGGCTTGCTCGCCGAGTCACATATTTCAATCCACACCTGGCCTGAAGCAGGTTATGCGGCGGCTGACGTTTTCACTTGTGGCACGGTTGTGGAGCCGGAAGTCGCATGTCGATATCTTGTCAGAGCATTGAAGGCTGAGCGATGTTCGCTAAAGAGAGTCACGCGCGGCGCAGACGAGCACGTCGCGACGCCCGTTTCTGATGGTGAGGTTGAAGAGATTTCGTTACCTTTCGCGACGACCCTCGCCGAACCTGTACAAGCCTGACCCGCGCGTCGCGCGGATGTCACTTCGGAGATTCTATTTACCATGCCTGGCAGTGAACTTCGAGCCGATTTCTGGATGAACGAGTACATCACCCCATGGGATATTTACTCGCACGGCATTACCAAAGTCCGAGACTACAAAAAGACGCCGTTTCAGGAGATGTATATCGTCGAGACGGGAGCTTATGGCGTTGCATTGGTCCTCGACGGTAAGTGGCAGTCCTGCACGGGTGATGAGTTCATGTATCATGAGCCGTTGGTTCATCCGGGCATGTTGTTGCAGGGTTCGCCGAAAAATGTGTTGATTCTTGGCGGGGGTGAAGGCGCGACAGCCCGTGAGGTGCTTCGTTGGAAGACGGTTGAG
>JAJDEA010000203.1 GCA_029260035.1 Phycisphaerae bacterium | reverse complement strand
GAGCTGGTTCTTGGACAGCTGCGCGCGCAAGGCTATGACGCGACGAGTGACATGATTGCGGCGGATGTCGTTCTTTTAAACACTTGCAGCGTGCGCGACCATGCTGAGCAGAAAGTGCTATCCAGGCTGGGCGCACTTCGCAAATCCAAGCAACACCAAGCTGGCAAAGTAGTGGGTGTCATTGGTTGTATGGCTGAGCGCGATCCCGATGGCATTTTCAGTAAAATGCCGCACGTCGATCTGGTTTGTGGGCCTGGCGAACTTAATAAGGTGCCCGCCTTGATCGAAGAGGTACAGCAAAATAAGAGTCGGGCGATTGCGCTTGCACAAACGAATTCTCGTAAAAACACACCCCTACAGCGTTCGGTTGAGTTCGACTCCGTCGAAGCGCTCGATCTTTCTCGCGAACCCGCACCAAACCAAAGCGTTCTCCAGTCGTACGTCCGCGTTCAGCGGGGCTGTGATAAATTCTGTACGTTTTGCGTCGTCCCCTTTACGCGAGGCCCGGAGCGAAGCCGACCGCCACAGCAGATTGTGGATGAAGTTAAGATGTTGGCAGAGCGCGGCGCCAGGGAGATCACACTTCTCGGCCAAACAGTGAACAGCTATGTTCATCGTGAAAATGAACTAACCGTTCGTTTTGCAGAGTTGTTGATTCGTGTTAGCGAGGTCGATGGGATCGAGCGTGTTCGTTTTGTGACGAGCTATCCTGGTGATTTTACGGACGACATTCTGTATGCGATGCGGGATGTGCCAAAGATCTGCGAGTATTTGCACCTGCCCGTTCAGAGCGGTAATGACGCTGTACTCCAGCGTATGCGGCGCCAATACAATGTCGGTCAGTACATTGAGCTGGTGGACCGTGCGCGAGAAACTGTGCCGGGTTTGACGCTTGCGAGTGATTTTATCGTAGGGTTTTGCGGCGAGACGGATGCCGAGCATGAAGATTCGATCAGGCTCATCGAACGTTGCCAGTTCAAAAACATTTTTGTGTTCAAATATTCACCTCGTCCGGGTACGGTAGCTGACAAACGTAGCGTGGACGATGTCGCAGAGGACGTGAAGCGTCGGCGAAATGTCGAGTTGCTTGCGTTGCAAGAGGAAATTTCTGTTCGAGCCAATCAAAGTATGGTCGGGTGTGACGTGGAAGTGCTCGTCGAGGGCTATAGCAAAGCTGCTCTCAAAGCCCAGGAGGCTGAGCAGACGCGCGGGGAGGAAGTAAGCTGGCGACGCAGCGATCAACTTGTTGGCAGAACCAGCCGCGATCAGATCGTTGTTTTTTCCGGCGAACCAAATCACATCGGCCAATTGGCGTCGGTACACATCACCGCCGCGACGGCGCTAACGCTTCACGGTACGCTCAAGATGAATTCGCCGATCGATTCCGTTGCTGGTTCACCGGGCTTCACGCTGCCAATCATATCTTGAATTCAGCCGTTTTGGAACTTACGCGTTCGGCGATTCTCAATGGCGTCAGTTGCTACAATGTAACGACGCAACCTGCTACGCGTATTTTGTGAATTTTGAACGAAAAGCCTCCAAAAAAATCTCACACCTATCGAGGATTTTGTTGATTGAATTCAATCCGACCGGTTGAACGGAGTCAGATGATTCGTTACATTCTTAAGTCATGAGCACTGCGATCGAAACGCCAGTCGTTAGGCCGAGTGAAGCGAGAGCAACGTCCCGGCCCAAGCCCAGGAAGCAACCACCGTATCATGTGGTTCTTCTCGATGACGACGATCACACCTATGACTACGTCATCGGCATGCTTCGAAAGCTGTTTGGCTTTGAGCCTGAAAAAGCATTTCAACTTGCAAGCGACGTGGATACGGAAGGCGGCGTGGTTGTACTTACAACGACTCGTGAACACGCGGAGTTGAAACGCGATCAGATTCATTCTTTCGGCCGAGATTGGCGCATACCGAGATGCGAGGGGAGCATGAGTGCAAGGCTGGAAGCAGCCGAGTGATTTTTCAGATCGGGCATGTTCGCATTTCTCAACTTGGCATTTCCCATTGCATTTGTTGATAGTGTCGAGACGGATTGACCCGTCCAGCCTGACACCCGCACCGTCGAATTAGGCCAGGTACTGATTCAAGTGTCGTTCGTCGGTGTCCTTGCGGTTTGAACGCATCTCTGCATCACCATCGTTGGCCAATACGCCTACCGGTATCAGCTCTTCGTTGTTGTTTTCTTTTTCCGGGAGAGTGCCCAAGGCGCTTCGAACGTCCGCCATACCGTGCATGAAATGTTCTTCCGGCATAGTGCGAATATCGTTTTCGTCTGCCGAAGCTGTCCCTCTCTTGAAGATCGAAACATCGGGATGTTTAAGGTCGCCGGTGTCGTCGTCGATCGTGTACAGAGGGGGCGCGTGAACTTGCTCGCCTTGAACAAAGCGATTCAGATCACGCATTTCCTGTTCAGGGAACTCGACTGACGAAATGATGTCAACAAGGCGATCCGGCACGTCGATGTCTCGGAACGCGGCGCCAATAAGTGCAGCTGAATCAGGCTGTTCATGTCTGTCGTCGGTTTCCTGGTATTGCCAACGCTCTCGACTCTGCAAATCGCATGCGGTTTCACCATCCGCGTCGTCGATGCCGTATAGCTTCTTTCGACTGGACTTGAAGCGCAAACGCTGCAGTGCGTCGCCTGTTTCAGACGTGAAGCGTCCTCGAATGAGAATCTGCACGAGGTCAAGTGGCAGGTTGCCGTCGATTATGTAATACCAAAGTTTTTGCAGTGCGAAAATCTCATCCTTATTGGCAATATCAAGACGCGATTCGTCGAAAAACGATTCGGAGCAATGGCGAAGCTGGTCGATGGAGCAGTAGTTATGGTCAACACAATATTGCCCAAGCGCGGTGCGCGGATAAGGCTGAAAGATCGAACACCAGGAATCCGTAACCCGATGACGCATGTTGAATTGTAAGGTATTGAGTGCGTCTTCGAGTGGATTGGTGAGTGGTAAGCCTATCATGTTTTGCATTCGCGCCCGAATGCCGAATCGGTCAAAAAGGGAAATGGCGTGGATGACGTCGCCGTTACTGATATGGCCTCGATGCAACAGCCTTTGCTGCACGTCCGGGTCCGCGGACTCCATCGCGTAGTTCACCATTTCCAAGCCGGAGGCGAACATCCGCTCAGCAAGTGGTTTGTCGAGGCAATTGACGCGCAGGCTGCACAGCCAAGGCAAGCGAACCTGTTCGGTGTAACCCGTAAGAAACTCGTCGAGCCAATCGCGACTCTGGATAAAACTGTCGTCAATGTAAAGAACCTTTTCAAGCGGGTATCGCTCGCGCACTTCATTGAGTTCCTTTACGACATTTTCCACACTTCTGCGGTCGAACCATTGCTTTGTTTCGCCGTCGATTTTCGTCAGCGCGAGTTGGGAGTGATTAAAACAATAGGAACATTTGTAAGGGCAGGCCCGCGACGTGATTGCATTCTTCATAGGATTGTCGCGAAACTCAGGGTAGACGTAAAAAATATCTCGATCCGGAAAAGGGAGGTCGTCCAGATGCTCAGCCATGTCTGCTTTATGAAATCCGGGTGCAATCCTGCCTTCGACGATGTCAACAATCGCATGTTCCCCCTGGCCTTGAACGACAAAATCGACGCTCGGCTCGATGGCCAATTCCGGAAAAAACGTGCAGTGTGGCCCGCCGAAGATGTTTGGAATTCCGTATTGTTCTTTGATGGATGCTGCCGTCTTTAGTGCGTAAGGATGTTCGCCGGTTGTAATTGAAAACGCAACAAAATCAGGTTTGTAGTCGCGAATGCAGTCGCCGACGTCTTCCTTATCCGTTTGCAGTAGGATGGCGTCATGGCCTCGCAACTTGAGACTGGCGGACAGATACATCACGCCTAGTTTCTCGTTGCGAAGATTGCGCTCCAGAAACAGGACACGTTTCTTATTTCGCATACCATGAATCTCCAGCTCGATCGAGTCGAATTTCCCATGCAGAAGTCATCCCCGATATGCATATATCGGATTGTGTGTGGGGCAGACCTTCGACAATTGAGAAGTTATGGCGGGAACAATTGTGCTCGCTGGAGCCTGGCAGCGATTTCTCGACCGGAACTGTCTGCTATTTGAGTAACGTACCAATGAATTTGTAAAGGTCTGTTGCATCAACCGCGGTACGATGACCTACGATTTGGGCCATCAATCCTCCCATGCAGTTCCCGACAAAAGGGATCATGGCGGGTGGCGCGCCAGCCTGAACCAGCAGGGAAGTGGCAGATAGAAAGGCGTCTCCCGCTCCGATGGCGTCTACAATCCGCGACGTAAACACAGGCGCCCGATGAAACTGCTTTCCGTCGAAATAGAGCGCTCCGTTGCTGCCGAGAGTTACATTAATATTTGAGCAGCCCGTTTCGTCGCTGAGCCGTTTTATTAGGTCTTCAAGATTCCCATATCGATCACCGAACGGCAGTCGAATCTCGTGCTCATCGACGGAGATGTAGTTCGCGCCACGGTATTTTCGAACGCTATTAAAGCCTCTGTTGGAGGAATTGATTTGCGCATTCACCGCGAGGAAACCGGCGGAGTCTGTAATAGACTCGATGACGGAGGGGGTCAGAAAACCATGGCCGAAATCGACCACGATTACAGCGTCAGCTTGTGGCACCAGCTCTCGAACGGATTCGGCAAACTGATGTTGAGTCTCATCACAAATTGGCTCATCGTTCAGAAACGTCACTTCAAAGAGTTTTTGGTTTAAGAAACGATGGACAAACCTTCGTTTTCTGACGGTGGACACATCCGGCCGTGACATGAAGTGAACACGGACACCTTTGGCTGAATGCGATGCGATAAAGCCCTTGCTGGCTTGATCGTCGCCCACGCAAGCGAGGATGTCTATCTCACTGCAAAGCCCGGCAATGCAATTGCCAACAGCTACGACACCGCCTGCAAATACTTCCGCATCCTCGAAACGCGCAGAGACGGTCGGCGATTTATTGCTCATCGCATCGGGCGTGCAGTAATGGTATTCGTCGATGATCGCTTCGCCAATGATGAGCACTTTCTTGGATCGGAGCGCGTCCAGCTGTGCTAATACGTCGTCGCCCGTGAATTCGGTTTTGAATTGATCGAGGTAGGTTTTTTGTTCGGTGGTAAGACAGCCGAAGAAGTCATTCAGGAGTTTCGTAGAGCTGAAACGAACTTCGTCCGTGAATACAAGCTCGCCGTTGTGTTTTTCGACTGCTCGTTTTTCTTCGGCGATGGCTCCGGTTACATCCTTGGAGGCATCTCGATAGTCAGATCCCTTAACGTAAAGATGTGGCTGAAGTTTCTCAATGACTTCAACAGCTGTCGGCCAAGGGGCAGTAGCAACGAAATCGACCGCTTCCAATGCCGCCATCGCTTCGGCACGCATCCGTTCGTTAAATGCTGGGCGACCCGGTCCTTTTCGGATGAACCGATCTTCGGTGATGGTAACAAAAAGCGAGTCGCCCATTTGCTTTGCTGCTTGAAGGTGGCGAATATGGCCGGGGTGAAGTAGGTCGAATGCGCCATGACAGAGGACGACTGTCTTGCCGACCTCTCTGCATTCTTGCGCATGTACAGCTAATTCATCGATTGACAAAATTTTGTCATGAACGACGGCTTCGGCTGGTTTTTCAGGGCATTGCTTAATCATGATTGGGCTGGTTGTGGAATTTTCCCGGTGGGTTTCTTGTCCAGATGTTTGAACCAATCAGCAGTAGCCTCTTCGATCGTGTTTGGGGTCCACACTGGCGCTTCCTGCCAGGCGTCGATTTCCGAAAGCATGCGCGATGTTCCTTCTTCGAATGATACGATCGGCTCCCAGTCCAGGGCCTCGCGAATTTTTCGAATGTCCGCCCATGTGCAGTCCGGCTCGCCGGGGCGCTTCGCTACATACGTCTTTGGGCCGTTCAGCAAGTCGCACAAGTGGTTTACGCTTTGTGGATGTCCCGTTCCGACGTTGTATACCTCTCCCGATACGTTTGCCTGAGCGGCTCGGAGCAATGCCTCGGCAACGTCAGTGACGTAAACGAAGTCTCTCGTTTGCGTCCCATCGCCTACAACGGTGAAAGGTTTTTCAGCCAGTTTTTGGGCCAGGAAAACACCGAAGACCGCTCCATATGCCCCGGTCGTTCGTGACCTGGGGCCATATACATTGAAGAAACGCATGCTGACGGACGGTATGTCGTATGTTTGGCACCAATGGAGCACATATTGCTCACCTACGTATTTCGTTAATGCGTAAGGATATTGAGGTCGTGGTTCGGCTGACTCGGACGTCGGGTAGTCGTCCGGAATTCCATAGCAGGATGAGCTGGCGGCGTAAACGAGCTTGCGAGTCCCTCCCGCCCTACGAACCGCTTCGAGCAGGCGAACTGTCCCTTCCACATTGGATTCGTGATATCGAAGTGGATGTTGGATTGATGGAACGATGTCAGCAAGAGCAGCCAAGTGGAATACATAATCGCAGCCTTTGCAGGCATTGGTCAATTCCTCCTGCGGCCCCGTCGCAATGTCAAGTTCGATGAACTCGGAACTGGCGCCGGTCGGTGCGCTGTCAACCACATCGTCTATGTTCTTTCGACAGCCGCTCGAAAGATTGTCGAGCATGACAACATGCATGCCGTCTTCCAGCAGTCGGGCTACAAGGTGCGAACCTATGAAGCCTGCTGCCCCTGTTACGAGAACTCGTCGCATCGGATACCTCGCGCCAAGGCGTCTGGTGAAGCTCAATGTCGCCTCTCATACGCCTGATGAATGCCAAAACCGGATAGTTCGGTATCGGCTTGGGTTGTCCGTGGACTTGCGTGCAACTCGACTTCTACTGTCGAGCAGGCCTATAGAATGATAATGAGTGCTTCGCTAAATGGAGCCTGTTGACTTACTGACTATAAAAAGACTCGATCGCATCGCAAACGGATTCGATTTGGTCGGCTGTGAGTTCTTGATGGACTGGCAGGCTGATGGTTCGATTTGCCTGGCGCTCTGCAAATGGAAAATCGCCTTGGGAATAGCCCAGATTGCGACATGCAACGAGCAGATGCAGCGGGATGCGATAGTGAACAGCCGAGCCAATGTCCAATAAGTCAAGAAATCGGGCTAGTTCATCGCGATCCGACGCCTCAACAGGAAACGTATGGTAGACCGAATGGTCTTTTGGGCGATCTTCCGGAATGCGGACCAGATGGGACAGACGTTTTCGGTAGTGGTCGGCATGCTCGCGACGTGTTTCGTTCGAGGGTTTCAGATGGCGTAACTTCACAAGCGCCATCGCCGCCTGGATCGTATCGAGTCGCGCGTTGAAGCCGAACAATTGGCAGTCTTCCTGACGCTGAGTGATGCCGTGGTTTCTCAACAGCCTGAGGCGGTCGGCGAGAGCACTGTTGTCGGTGGTGATGATTCCCCCGTCCCCGCAGCCGCCCGCGGTTTTCAGTGGGTGCAGAGAGAAACAGCCTGCGATGCCGAATCCTCCGACCGGTTTTCCATCAGAAGAAGCGCCGGCTGCCTGTGCGGCATCTTCAATCAGATGAACGCCAAACTCCGATGCGATTTCGCCCAGGGTTTTCATGTCAGCAGGGCGACCCGTTAAGTGTACGGCTATGATGGCCTTTGTGTTGGGCGTGATCGCATCGCGTACGCGTTCCGGATCGAGATTAAAATCATCTGCAACATCGACGAGAACGGGCTTGGCGCCAATGAGTGCGATACAGGATATGGATGCAACAAACGAATTAGCTGGAGCGATCACTTCGTCGCCTTCGGAGATTCCAAGTGCTTTCAAAGTGAGAAGCAGGGCCATGGTTCCGTTTGCGACGCTTACGCTCTCACTTGTGCCGGCTATTCTCGCCCACTCCGTTTCCAGTGTTCTCACTTCCGGGCCTAGTATGAACTGACCATGGTCGATGACTTGCTCGACGGCTAGAAGAAGCTCCTGCTTAATGGGGCGGTGTTGAGCCGGGATATCGACAAATGGAACGGCTTTGGCCGACAGTGTTTTCACGAAGCGACCTCCCTTAAATAGTCTTTCATCGCGTGAAGGAATCGATGCATGGTTGCGCGATAGCTGAATCGATCCAGGACAACCTGACGCATCTCAGTAGACAGCTCTTGGCGTTGCGAATTGTCAAAAAGATACTGGTCGGCAAGGCGGGCGAATTCTTCCGGCGAGTTGAAAACGATCTCATTGAATCTCGGGAACACCTCGTCGGGATGATCGAGCTCAGAGGCGATTTGCAGGTTCGTAAACACATCCTGCTGTTTCTGTTTTACCCAATCGAACGGTTCGAGCAGGTAATCGGAGAGCAGTTCCTTCACGCAGTCGTCATTCGTATTGAACAGGTCCTGAGTGCAATGGATTTTCAATGTTTGCATTCGCAGGATTAGTTGCCTGAGGGTCTTCCCCTTATGGTCGTGTGGCACCATTCGCGTGAGAAAGAAGCCGCCCGCGGCTAAGCCATCGAGCGCGCGTTGATGAATGAAGCCTGCGGGCATCAGTTGCAGGTTGATTTTGGATGCCCGGTAGACGCAAAGAAGCGCTCTGCCGTTTTCAACCGGCCCAGCTGCAAAGTCAGAAAGTGTGGGGTGTTGATCCCATCCATTGCCGTAGACGCGCAAGGTCTTGTCGTTTTGAGCCGCCCATTGCGAGACCCATTGCAATGCATCGTGCCGAAAAATTCGATCGCCCAGCCTCCAGAGATACCAGGATTGCAGATGGTTGCGCTGTTCCTGATTGAGGATGTTTTGGCCTGTTCGCTGGCAGGCTTCATCAAGAATTCGTTCCCCAAGGCCTCCACGCATGGTCGCGTGTTTTGTTAATCGCTCACAGGTGATTTCGAAAATCGTGTCAAGAAAACGTTTTTGCGAAGCATCCGGCAGTTCAGATCGCTCTTGTTCGTGAAACGCCTTGGGCGTTTGAGATGCGTGGCTTACAAACGACACATCGCAAGTGAATTGTGCCAACTCCTTGTCTGACAAAGGCTCGCCGTCGAATTGTTCCGGGCAGGTTGGTACAATCGAGTTGATCGCCTGGTTTGGGTGTCCACCCGCTGCCAGAAACGGTGATTTCGAATAGCCTGCAAGGAAGTCGTGTTTTGCGACTTGTTGCAGATTTTCTTTCGTAACGACATGCGGGAGTTGGTCCTGGTCCCATGTGAGTATGGGTAGATTGTCTGGAATCAGTGGGCCAAACTCCGGTCGAACGTGGTCAATGTTGAAGAATAAATCGGGTTTGAGGTTTCGCATTTTCTCTTGGTAATGAAAAGGGCCGATCACTTCATAGGAAGTTTGCTCCTTCAAGACGACACATTCATGGCCAAGCGACTCAAAGGCACGCTGGGCGTCGCGCATTGAATGTTGAAGAAAAGTTGTGTGCATACTCACAGCAGCCAAAATTCTTAGTGGCGCCCCGCGCCCCGATAGAGCTTCATCAAATCGGTTAGCCCAGTAGGCTAAATCACATTGTGCGTAGAGAGCCTCCAATTCGTGGAATGATTGAGTCGATTGACGCTCACGATGCTCGAAGATTTCCTCTGCAGTGCCAGCTGGATTGGGGCCTGCGGGCGATTGGCCCTCAGCTGCGATAAAGCACTGGATCGGAATTGGCAAGTTGTAGCTTTCCATCAGCGTCTGACGAAATTCCTGCGTGCCGGATTCACCTACGAAGAGAAATATCCGAGGATCGGCGAGCAAGTTCGCCCAGTCGTGCAGGTGTAACGCTAGTGCAAACTGCGTGGGGTTGTGTTCTATGATATAAAGTGGACAGCTATAAGTCAGGTAGCTGTTCAGCGTTGCCTTGTAGACGCGTTGAAATGTCCAGCCCAGATCGATTCCGTCAAAAACGAATGGGCCTGGGAAGTTTGTTTCCAGCGATGAGGAAAGATCGTGCGCTTCCGCGAGCGCGCGATGGTCTCCGAGAAGCGATACCCATTGCCACTGGCCATCGGGCGAGCGCCGACGAATTTGCGAGATTCCGTTTGCATCAATGTATAATTCGTGCAAGGTTGCTTGCGCTTCCCACGCTTCTCGAATTGGTCTTGTGTCGATGCCACGTTGATCGAGTGTGGCTAGGTTTGCTTGATAACGTCTTGAATAATCCGACCAGGGGATGACATCGCAGCCGGAATTCCTGATCGACTCCGCTGCGGTTCTTAGTTCGGCTTGTTGCTCCGGAATGAGCGATTCTGAGCTGAGTAAATCCCTGGCAGGACCGACTAATTTCAGGCTGAGATATTCGCGAATGGCGAGGAGTCGAACTTCGTAGTCTTCAGGGCACGCGTGCAGGTAATGGCAAGCCAGCGACAGAAACTGGTACGAGTTTCCGTTGGCTGCAAATTGCAGCATTTGCTCGCGAGTTGCATCTGCCGTGAGAGTGGTCATACCGAAAAGCCCATCCGCCAAGTCATTGTTTTGAAGGAACGCTATGATTTCGCTAGCAGAAGCGTTTGTTTCGCCCGCGCGATTCCTGATAGTGATATCGGAGACGTGGGCTGAGATTCTTGGCAGGAAGTTTCGGATGTTGCACGAAAACGAAGAGACGCACGGACGGCGCTTCCCAGTGGGTGATTCTGGGAGAGGTTGAGCCGATGCTTGGGTTGGTCGCTTATTGAATCAGCTTCTGCGTCTTCTCGTCGAGGCTCTTTCCCGAATGGAAGCCGATTTCCGTATCCACGACGATCCCTTCGCGGTCAATCCACAACGTAGTGGGGGCGCCTGGGATTTGGTATTTCTTCGCAACGTCACGACCGTCCATTAGGAGAGTATGTGAGAGCTTTTTCTTGCGCGCAAAACGGCGAATTGTCTCGGGGCTGTCGCCTGCAAGATTGACGGCGAGTACGGCAAGTCCTTTGTTTTGGTGATTTTTCGCCAAACGGGTCAAATGCGGAGCCTCCGCAAGACAAGGTGGTCATGTATGGGACCAGAAACTCAAGATGACAGGCTTGCCTCGGAAGTCGCTTAGCTTCGTCTGTCCGCCATCCATCGCGGTCAGCTCGAAATCCGGGGCTGGCTTGTTGAGTACATGCTTGTCCAGCCGGGTCTTCATGGCATGAGTGCATCCCGACAACGGAAGCGCAGAAAGAGCCAATAGTCCTATAATCTTCAATCTTCGCATTCCCTATGTCCTTTTTCTTTCTTGGGTTCTTGTCTGCCCGGTTTAGAATGAACTTTGCTAACCTGTCGGTCCAATCATCGAAAGCCCGGATCGCTTGCGAATAGTTAGAATAGCTGCATTTGGTTCAGATTCCTATACATCAAGATACCTTCCGGGTTGCACATAATGCTCAGTTTGAACAAA